>NZ_JCALCV010000008.1:0-231935 GCF_059812525.1 Mycobacterium sp. NGS51 | reverse complement strand
TAAACCGCAAGGCACGCCGACCTCAAAGCCAGCACCGGACCCCGCTGGAATCCGAAGAGCCGGTAAAACCGCAGCTAGAACGTGGTGCGCGGTACTGGGATTGAACCAGCGACCTCTTCCGTGTCAGGGAAGCGCTCTCCCGCTGAGCTAACCGCGCGTGGATCGAAGAAATCGAGGTGGAGACGGGAATCGAACCCGTGTGCACGGCTTTGCAGGCCGTTGCCTCACCACTCGGCCACTCCACCGCTGGGGTTGATGCCACTAGCATCTTCGAGCGGATGACGGGATTCGAACCCGCGACCCTCACCTTGGCAAGGTGATGCGCTACCAACTGCGCTACATCCGCGAGCCACGGACGAGATCGTCGCCCGTCGCGAAGCACGACGATAGTCCACCTAAGCGGGCCTGCACAAATTCCTGGGTGCGGTTCGGCGCGCCTCACCGCGGTCAGGTGCAGTGGGTTCTGCCGCCAGGCTCGCCGCGTGTTAATCTTCCTCCTCGTTCGCCTTTCGGCTCCGGTCCCGTGGCTCAGTGGGAGAGCGTCCGCTTCACACGCGGAAGGTCGCTGGTTCGATCCCAGCCGGGACCACTCACATCGGAGGCGTGTTCCAGAACGCATTGCTCGGTCACCCCGGCGTAGGCGCAGCTGTCCTGTCGCTCGTCCCAGCGCAAAAGGCGAAGGCCCAAAAACTTTGCTGACGGCCGCGGACCCAGTCAACGGGTGTTATTAGGCAGCCGCCCAATTAGCAATAGTTATTGCGCATCACATAAAGCGCCCGCATAGCGACTGTTCTTTGGCTGAGAAGTGCAGAACAGAACCCAGAATCACCCTGAGTTTTGATCGTCCGCATAGAACTTACCAAGGAAGCTCTCAGGTACTACCTAGCTGGACGAAAGCTCGGTTGTTGCACCGATGTTGAATGCGACGGGCGAGGTCCGGCAGGTTCGGCACACCCCGGTCGTGATGATGTCTCGACGGCGCCTCACGCAGGTCTTGCGGAACCTTATGTTCAGTGTTTAAGTGAACATACTGAGGGTATGCACAGTTCTGATTCAAGGAGGACAGTGGCGGCGTAGCTGCCATTGTCGATGACGAGCACCAGCGGGGCCTGGGTTCGGCTTTGCTGAAGTTCGGGCGCGCTGCCGGGTGGGTACGGGTGAGGCGGCGCGTGCCGGGTGTCTCGGCCGTATCGAAACAGCCGACGGGGGTTGCGTGAAGGGCCGGATCGGAACCCGGCGTTTGACGCATCACCACATTTGCTTGGTGGGGGCATTTCATGGGGGTTGCGGATTCGGTCGTTCGGCCGACGCCAGTTCAAGCAGGTGCGGGGTCGTCCGTCCACGCGGTGCATCACCCGCGCACCAATAGAGCGGTAAGCCCAACGTGATGGCCACCTCAGGCCGTGAGGACCTGATGGCGGCGCTGGCGGCCCCGGTCCCTAGGTGGACCGGGGCCGGGACACGGCTGTCTGCCGTGCGCATATGGCACCCGCCCGCCTGTGACGCGATCGACAAACTCTCGCTTCCCCAGCGTGAGCGAAGAGCGCGAATCCGGGTACCCCGTGGACGGGCCGTGACCGGCAGCGGCCGAACTCCAGGTGGGACGCCTCTCGCCAATGCCCGCAGGACGGACGCATCCAATGGATGTGATCATCGTTGTGGGCTAAGGCGATTCAACGCTGCACGCATTTCGGACGCTGGCCTGTCGGCCTGAGTAGGGGGTTTTCGTCAGCATGCTCAACTACGGCGCGCAACCAGACATGCTGGGCCCGTTGACCGCTGCTCAGCGGTCGATATGGGCTGCCCAGCAGCTCCGCACCGAAGTCCCTTACAACTTTGCCGCCTTTGTGAGGATCGATCACGATGTCGACGCCGAGAGGCTCGCGGCTGCGTGCGAAGCGGCGGCGACGCGGTTCGGCACACCCTGCGCCCGGCTCTCGCTCGTCGACGGTGAACCGGTCTTCATGGTTGACCGCACCCTCGCGCAGACCGGGCTCTTGCGCTGCATTGATTTGCGCGGCGAGCCGGACCCCGAAGCCGCCGCCAGCAACTGGATGAACAACGATTACCGTGAGCCAATTGAGATGGTTCGTGACCGACTTACGAACTTCGCGCTGCTACGGATCACCGATAACCTCTCGTACTTCTACTTGCGCGCGCACCACGTTCTTTGTGACGGCTATGGCGCCGACAATTTCATCCAATACATCGCCGCCGTCTACTCGGGGGCAGCCGCCGACACCGCGGACATCGACTTCTCCGAATTTGCCCTGATTCGTGACGCAGATCAGAAGTATCAGCAGTCTTCGCGCAGTCAAGCCGATGCCGAGTACTGGAAGACAGTTGTCCAGGGACCCTTGGACGTCACCGACCTGACCGGGACGCCAAGGTCCGTGCCACCACGCCACCCGCTGGTGCGCGAACTGCAGTGCCTACATCGGCGGCCGACGAACGCGGATCATCAATTCGATGTCGCAACGGTGGTTGCGGCGGTGGCGGTATTCATCGCGAAAACCACCGGACGCCAGAATGTCTCGATGTCGTTGCCGGTGTCGGCACGCACCACTGCGGCGCTGAAACGACGTGCGGGCATGGTATCCAACCTGGTGCCGCTCCTCATCAGCGTCGAGGAAGGCGACACCATTGGTGCAGTAACCGATCAGGTCACCAAGGCCTTGGTCGGTGCACTGCGCCATCAACAGTTCCGCCGGTGGCCCGATCTCATTGCCGACACAGCCGGGGTCGACATGAACGTCGAGTTCGGTCCGGTGATCAACGTGCTCGACTTCGCCGCGACGCTTCAGTTCGGTCCGTCCAAAACGGCCTACAACGTGTTGAGCACGTTCCCCATCCAAGACATTGCCGTCAACATCTATCCACAGCTGGGTGAGGGCGCGCCGCGAATTCAGTTCAGCTGGAATCCGGATCGGTACAGCGCCGACGACATCGACAGGCACATCAGCCGTTTGGAATCGCTCTTCGACCGCCTGTTGGCGGCGGATAGGTCGGTGGCGGTCGGAAGTATGCCATTGCTGGACGCCGGTGAGCGTGATCTGTTGCTATCGCGGTGGTCTGGCGCTGGTGTGGAGGCGCCGGTGGGGGTGGTGACGCAGTTGCTGGCCACGGCGGTGGCTGCCGATCCGGACGCGGTGGCGGTCATCGACGGTGCACGTAGCTTGTCGTATCGCGACCTTGATGAGCGGTCGACGCGGTTGGCGCGGGTGCTGATCGAGGCGGGCGTGGGCCCAGAACGCGCGGTGGGCGTGGCGATGGACCGGTGTGCAGAGTTGGTGGTGGCGTGGTGGGCAGTGATCAAAGCTGGCGGCGCATATGTGCCAGTGGATCCCATCCACCCGGTCGAGCGCATCGCCACCGTGCTGGACGCGGTGGGGGCGGTGTGCGTATTAGCCTGTGGCGCCGACGATGTGGCGGGGGCCGGCACGCGGCCGGTGCTGCGCATCGACGGTCTGGACGTGTCGGGGGGCTGCGCCGATCCGATTGCCGACGCCGATCGGCTGGCGCCATTAGGGGTGGATGACACCGCGTATGTGATCTTTACATCCGGGTCCACCGGCGTGCCCAAGGGAGTGGCGGTCAGCCACGCCGGCCTACTGGGGGTGGCCGCGGCGCAACGGGAGTTGTTCGGATTGGGCGCGGATGCACGGGTTTTGACGGTGGCTGCGCCGACTTTTGATGCCTCGGTGTTCGAGTTGATGTTGGCGGCGGGGTCGGGTGCGGCTGTCGTGGTAGCGCCGCCGGAAACGTATGCCGGTGAGGCACTGACCGGGTTGTTGGAGGACCAGCAGGTCAGCGCTGCGGTGCTGACGCCGTCGGTGCTCTCGTCGCTGGACACGGCTCGGCTGAGCGGATTGGACACGCTGCTCACCGCGGGGGAGGCCTGCCCGGAGGAGTTGGTAACGGCCTGGGCCCCGGGCCGGCGCATGTTCAACGGCTACGGCCCCACCGAGGCCACCATTTGGTCAACGTGTAGTGCGCCGCTGGCGGCGGGGCAGCTGGTGAGCATCGGCGCTCCGATCCCGGGGGTATGCGCACTGGTGCTCGACGCGCGGCTGAACCCGGCTCCGACCGGGGTAGTGGGTGAGTTGTATCTGGGCGGGCCGGCGCTGGCGCACGGCTATGTAGGCCGGGTGGCGTTGACCGCGGAACGGTTCGTGGCAAATCCATTTGGGCGTTCCTGGGGCGCCACCGGCACGCGCGTCTACCGCACCGGGGACCTGGTGTGCTGGGGCGCTGATGGGCAGCTGCGTTACGTGGGGCGCGCTGATGAGCAGGTCAAGATCCGCGGGTCTCGCATCGAACTCGGGGAAGTTCAAACGGCTTTGAGTGCGCTGGACGGCGTCCAGCAGGCGGTGGCGGTCGCCCGTGAGGACCGCCCCGGCGACAAGCGCCTGGTCGGTTATGTCACCGGCGCAGCCGACCCGGCCGGGATACGCACCCAACTGGCCGACCGGCTCCCTGCCTACATGATTCCCGCGGCGGTAGTGGTGCTGGATGCTCTGCCGTTGACGCCCAACGGAAAACTCGACACCCGCGCCCTGCCGGCGCCCGAATACACCGCCGGTGAGTATCGCGCACCGGGCAACGCGGTTGAGGAGATTCTGGCCGACATCTACGCCGAGGTGTTGGCACTGGAACGGGTCGGCGTCGACGATTCATTCTTCGAACTGGGCGGGGACAGCATCTCGTCGATGCAGGTGGTGGCGCGTGCCCGCGCCGCGGGCCTGATTTGTCGGCCGCGCGATGTTTTCGTCGAACAGACCGTGGCCCGGTTGGCGGTCGTGGCCGCGGTGTCCGACGGTGAGGTTGGCCCGATCGATGAGGGCATCGGGCAGGTGGTGGCCACTCCGATTATCCGTTGGCTGGAAAGCGTGGATGGTCCGGTCGAGCAGTTCAACCAGACGATGGTGCTGCAGGCCCCCGCCGGAGCCGACGAGGCCGACGTGCTGATTGTGTTGCAGGCCTTGCTGGATCGCCATGCCATGTTGCGGCTGCGCGTCGACCGCGACGAGGCAGGTGGCTGGTCGTTGACGGTGCCTGAAGCGGGGTCGGTGGATGCTCGCAGGTGCCTGCAGGCGGTGCAGGAGTTGTCGGACGCGGCACTGATCGAGGCGCGGTCGCGGTTGAACCCGACCGCCGGGGTGATGCTCAGCGCGCTGTGGGTGGCCCCGGCATACCAGCTGGTGTTGGTCGTTCACCACTTAGCCGTCGATGCGGTGTCGTGGTGGATTCTGCTGGAGGACTTCAACACCGCCTGGGCTCAGCAGCACAGCGGGCAGCCAGTGGTGTTGCCGGCCACCGGCACCTCGTTTGCCCGGTGGGCATCGCTGTTGGCCGAGCACGCACAACGCCCGGATGTCGTAAATCAGGCGGACGCCTGGAAGCAGGTGGCCGCGACCACCACTGCACTGCCGGCCGTGCAGCCCGGAACCGACACGTATGCCAATGCCGGTCATCTGTCGGTATCGCTTGACGCCGCGACCACCCGAATGTTGCTCGGAGAGGTACCTGCTGCGTTTCACGCTGGGATACACGACATTCTGTTGACCGCACTCGGTTTGGCGGTCGTCGAGTTCGTGGGCAACGGCAGTGCCCCAATCGCTATCGACGTCGAGGGCCACGGCCGTCACGAGGAGTTGGACGCCGACATTGACCTGTCGCACACGGTGGGGTGGTTCACCACTAAATACCCGGTGTCGTTGAATCTCGGGAGGCTGTCCTGGGCACAGGTAGTTGCCGGTGAGGCGGCGCTGGGGCCGGTGCTTAAGGACGCCAAAGAGCAGTTCCGGGCGCTCCCGCACCCGCTGACGTATGGGGCGCTGCGGTATCTCAACACCGATGTCAGCCTGGCCGGGTCCGATCCACCGGTCGGGTTCAACTATCTGGGGCGCCTGGGTGTCCCGACAACCGATGCGGCTGATGGTGTTTGGCGGCTCGGGCAGGACAGCTTGGCGGTCACCGGCGCCGCCGCGGCGGTGCCCATACCGTTGGCACACACCGTGGAGCTCAACGCCGTCACGGTCGACACCGAGGCCGGGCCGCACCTGCATGCCAACTGGACCTGGGCGGCCTCGGTGCTCGACGAAGCACAGATCAGCCGGCTGAGCCGGTTGTGGTTCGAGGCCCTGGCCGGTATCTGCGCGCATGTGCGATCTGGTGGTGGCGGGCTGACACCTTCTGATATCGCGCCGGCCCGGCTCAGCCAGCAGCAGATCGACGAGCTGCAGCAGCGCCATGAGATCGCCGACATCTTGCCGTTGACGCCCTTGCAGCAAGGGCTGCTCTTCCACACCAGCACCGCGCAGGCGAGCGACGACATGTATGCCGTACAGCTGGATTTCACCGTCACCGGCCCGCTCGACGCCCGCCGGCTCCGCGATGCGATGCACACGGTGGTCAACCGCCATCCACATCTGGCGGCACGATTTTGCCAACAGTTCGACGAGCCGGTGCAAGTCATCCCGGCCGATCCGGTCGTCGAGTGGCAATACGTAGATCTTGGTGTCGCCGCTGCTGACAACGACGCCAAACCGGACGAGGCGATCGAGCAACTGTGCGCCGCCGAACGTGCCGCGGTCTGCGACTTGGCCGACCAGCCGGCATTTCGGGTTGCCTTGATCCGCACTGCAACAGACCGGCACCGGTTGGTGCTGACCAATCACCACATCGTGCTCGATGGCTGGTCGCTTCCCATCCTGCTGCGGGAATTGTTCGCCAGCTATTACGGGCAGCCGCTGCCCGCCGCCGGGTCCTACCGGACATTCCTTACCTGGCTGGCCGATCGAGACCTCGATACCGCGCGCGCCGCTTGGTGCGAGGTGCTGGCCGGCTTTGAAACCCCCACCCTGGCCGGCCCGAAGGATCGGTTGAGCCTGGGGCGGCGCGGCTTTGAACGAGGCTCTGCATCGTTCAAGGTGCCCGAGCACACCACACAGGCCCTCAGTGACCTGGCGCGCTCCTGCCACACCACCGTCAGCACCGTGTTGCAGGGCGCCTGGGCGCTGCTCCTGACCTCTCTGACCGGTCAGCGTGATGTCGTCTTCGGCACCCCGCGCTCTCGGGTAGGTCAGTTGGAAGTGGCTGGCGCGGAATCAATGGTGGGCCTCTTGATCAACACCGTGCCGGTGCGGGCAAGCATCACAGCGGCAACCACCGCCGCAGAGCTGCTGCGCCAGCTGCAGAACACCCACAACGACACGCTCGAGCACCAACACCTGGCGCTCAGCGAGATACATCGCGCTACCGGTCACGAAAGACTGTTCGACACGCTGTTCGTGTACGAAAACTATCCGATTGACGCCGACGTCCCGTTGGGCGCCGACGGATTGGTCATCACGGGATTCACCAACCGCGAATACAACCACTACCCGCTGACAGTGGAAGCGCTGCCGGGCCGTGAACTGGGTTTTCACGTCGAATACGACACCACCGTGTTCGACCCGGCCGGCATTGATGCGCTCATCGAGCGGTTGCGGCGAGTGCTGGCAGCGATAACCGCCGACCCCTCCCGTCGCCTGTCGTCGGTGGATCTGCTCGACACCAGCGAGCGAGACCTGTTGCTGTCCAAATGGTCTGGTGCCGGCGTAACAGCGCCGGTGAATGTAGCGCCGCAGTCATTGGCGGCGGCGGTGGCTGCCGACCCGGGCGCCGTGGCGGTCATCGACGGTGGCCGGCGGCTGTCGTATCGCGAACTCGATGTGTGGTCGACGCGGTTGGCGCGGGTGCTGATCGAGGCGGGGGTGGGTCCAGAGCGCGCGGTGGGCGTGGCGATGGACCGGTGTGTGGAATTGGTGGTGGCGTGGTGGGCAGTGGTGAAGGCCGGTGGGGTGTATGTGCCGGTGGATCGGGCCCATCCGATCGAGCGGATCGCTGCGGTGTTGGACGCGGCGGGGGCAGTGTGCGTATTAACCTGCGGCGCCGACGATCTCACGGCCGCTGGGCCGCGGCCGGTGCTGCGTGTCGACGGCCTGGACCTCCGCGGTCGCAGCGCGGATTCGATTGCCGACGCTGATCGGCTGGCGCCATTACACGTGGACAACACCGCGTATGTGATCTTCACGTCGGGTTCTACCGGGGTGCCCAAAGGGGTGGTGGTCAGCCACGCCGGTCTGTTGGGCTGGGCTGCGGCGCAACGCGAGAAGTCCCAATTTGGTGACGATGCGCGGGTATTGATGGTGGCCGCGCCGACCTTCGACGCGTCGATCGGCGAAATGTTGTGGGCGGCGGGGTCCGGCGCCGCAGTTGTCGTGGCACCGCCGGGCGTATATGCCGGCGAGGCGCTGACCGCGCTGCTGCAGGAGCAAGAGGTCGACGCGGCGTTTTTGACTCCGTCGGTACTGTCGTCGCTGGACCGGACCCGACTGGACGGGCTGGGCACGCTGATGGCCGGCGGGGAGGCCTGCCCGGCAGAGTTGGTCGGCGCCTGGGCGCCGGGCCGGCGCATGCTCAATGTCTACGGCCCCACCGAAACCACCATCTGGGTCACCGCCAGCGCGCCGCTGTCGCCGGACCAACCGATCAGCATCGGCACCCCGCTGCCCGGGGTCCACGCGCTGGTGCTCGATGCCTGGTTGAAGCCGGCCCCGGTGGGGGTGGTCGGTGAGCTCTATCTGGGCGGGCCCGTGCTGGCGCACGGCTACGTGGGCCGGGTCGAGTTGACCGCCGAACGGTTCGTCGCAAATCCCTTCGGGGCGGCCGGGTCTCGGATGTACCGCACCGGTGACCTGGTGCGCTGGACCTCCGCCGGCACCCTGGACTGCCTGGGGCGCGCCGACACCCAGATCAAACTACGCGGGCAGCGCATCGAACTGGGCGAAATCGAGAACACCTTGCTGACCTGCCCGCAGGTGGCCCAGGCCGCCGTCACCGTGCACGAAGGCGAGACCGGCGCACACCTGGTGGCCTACCTCATTCTCGATCCAGCCGCCACCGCCGACCACGACGTAGAGGTCGTCGACGAGTGGCAACACCTGTATGACGAGTTGTACGGCGCTGAATTGGAGGAGCCGGAATTCGGAATGGATTTCCGAGGCTGGAACAGCAGCTACACCGGTGACCCGATTCCGCTCGAGGAAATGGTGGAGTGGCGTTCGGCCACCGTGGACCGGATCCGCGGATTGAGTCCGGAGCGGGTGTTGGAGATCGGGGTCGGTTCGGGGCTGTTGCTGACGCAGGTGGCCCCGACCTGTGCCGAGTATTGGGCCACCGACTTCTCCGCGCCGACCATCAAGACCCTGCAGGAACAGGTGGCCGCACAGTCATGGGGCGACCGGGTGCGGTTGCGGGTGCAGCCGGCAGATGTGGCAGATGGGTTGCCCGACGGGCATTTCGATGTCGTGGTGCTGAACTCGGTGGTCCAGTACTTCCCGAGCGCGGGCTATCTGCTCGATGTGCTGGCAGCCGCGATGCGATTGCTGGCCCCGGGCGGGGCGGTGTTCATCGGCGATGTGCGCAACCATAGCTTGCAAGGTGCGTTCCAAACCGCGATCGCGCTGGCCCGCACGGACAGCGCCGACGCCGCCGAGATCCGCCAGCGAGTCCAACACGCACTGCGTGGTGAACCCGAATTGCTGCTGGCCCCAGAGTTTTTCACCACATGGGCCGCTGACCACTCGTCGGTGGCCGGCGTCGACGTGCAAGTCAAACGCGGATGGGCCGATAATGAGCTGACCCGGTATCGCTACGACGTCGTCGCCTACAAAACCCCCGCACCGGTGCACTCTTTGGCTACCGCGGTCACATGGACCTGGGCCCAATGCACCGACCTGCCCGGTCTGCAAACCAGGCTGGCAGCCCAACGCCCGGCCACTGTTCGCGTCACCGGTATCCCGCGCACCGGAGTGATCGCCGACGTCCATCTCGACACCACCTTGTCCGCCGGACAATCGCTGGGCGACGCGCTGGCCCAAGCTCCCGCCGACGCGGCTGTCCCGGAGGAACTGCATCGCCTCGGCGAAGCCAGCGGATACCACGTCGCGGTGACGTGGGACGCCCAACCGGGCACCCTGAACGCGGTTTTCATCGCCGCGGTCGGCCCGCATCGCGAGCACACCCCACCCCTGACCGACGTGTACCTGCCGCCCGCGGGGGCTCAGCAACGCGCGACCTACGCCAACGATCCACAGACCAACACCAAAGTCAGCGCGGTCCGTCGGCGGTTGAGCGCATGGTTGCCCGAATACATGGTGCCGCAGCACATTCTGGCCCTCGAGGAGTTCCCGTTGACCTCCTCGGGCAAGCTCGACCGAAAAGCCCTGCCGGCACCCGAGTATCAAGATGCCGATCGTTACCGCGCCCCGGTCGGTGCGGTCGAGGAGATTCTGGCCGGCATCTACGCCCAGGTGCTGGGACTGGAACGCGTTGGCGCGAATGACTCATTCTTCGATCTGGGCGGCGATTCACTCTCGGCGATGCGGTTGATCGCCGCGGTCAACACCACGCTGGACACCGACCTGTCGGTGCGCATTTTGTTCGAGGCGCCAACGGTGGCCGAGTTGGCACCCCGGATCGGCGGAGACGCAGGACGGTTGGAGCCGCTGGTAGCCAGCGAGCGGCCCGCGGCGATTCCGTTGTCCTTTGCCCAGAGTCGGTTGTGGTTCATCGACCAGTTGCAGGGGCCCTCACCGACCTACAACATTGCGGTGGCATTGCGGCTGCGCGGACACCTTGATGCCGAGGCCTTACGTGCTGCCCTAGGCGATGTAGTGGCTCGTCACGAAAGCCTCCGCACACTGTTTGCGGCACCCGAAGGGATCCCTCAGCAGGTGGTCATGCCGGCCGAGCAGGCTGGATTCGGTTGCGAGATCGTCGATGCGGCCGGATGGCCGGAAAGCCGGCTGAGTAAGGCCATCGGTGCGGCAGCACGTTACGCATTTGACTTGGGAACCGAGATCCCTTTGCGCGCACCGCTGTTTCGGGTCTCAGAGGACGAACACGTGTTGGTGGCGGTGGTGCACCACATCGCCGCCGATGGCTGGTCGATCAGGCCGCTGGCCCGCGATCTCGCGGTGGCGTATGCCAGCCGGTGCGCAGGTCAAGCCCCGGACTGCGAGCCGTTGGCCGTGCAGTACGTCGATTACACCTTGTGGCAGCGCACGCAGTTCGGCGATCTCGATGACAGCGACAGCCCGATCGCCGCGCAGGTGGCCTACTGGGAGAAAGCTTTGGCCGGCATGCCCGAGCGCTTGCAGCTGCCCACTGACCGGCCCTATCCGCCAGTGGCCGACCACCGTGGCGCCCGAGTGGCCATCGACTGGCCGGCCGAGTTGCAGCAACAGGTTCGCCGGGTGGCCCGCGAACACAACTCCACCAGTTTCATGGTGATCCAGGCCGCCTTTGCCGCGCTGCTGTCGACCATCACCGGTAGCAGCGATGTGGCGGTGGGCTTCCCGATCGCCGGGCGCCGCCTCCCGGTGCTCGACGAGCTGGTGGGCTTTTTCGTCAATACCTTGGTGTTGCGCGTCGACGTGTCGGGTGACCCCACCTTCGCCGAACTGCTGGCGCAGGTGCGGCGGCGCAGCCTGGCGGCCTACGAGCACCAGGATGTGCCCTTCGAGGTCCTGGTGGAGCGACTCAATCCCCCTCGGAGCCTCACCCATCACCCGCTGATCCAGGTCGTGTTGGGCTGGCAGAACTTCCAGGACCATGACCCCGCTGCCGGACTGGCGCTGGGTGATGTGCACGTCACGCCGGTGTCCGTCGACACCCAAACCGCCCGAATGGATCTGGCGTTTTCGATGTCAGAACGCTGGAGCGAGGCCGGGGTGCCCGCCGGGATCGGCGGGGAAGTTGAATTTCGGACGGACGTGTTCGACGCCGCCGGCATCGGGGCGCTCGTCGGGCGGCTAGAGCGGATGCTGGTGGCGATGACCGCCGACCCCGCACAGCGAGTTTCGTCGGTGAACGTGCTCGATGAGCGCGAGTACGCCCGGCTGGACAACTGGGGTAACCGGGCGGTGTTGACCCAGCCGGCAGCCCCGGTGACGGTACCGGCACTGTTCGCCGCGCAGGTGGCCCGCACCCCCGACGCGGCAGCGGTGACCTTCGAGGGCCGGTCACTGACCTACCAGGAGCTTGACGAGGCGGCTAACCGGTTGGCGCACCGGCTGGCTGCGCATGGCGCAGGCCCGGGTGCCTTTGTGGCGCTGCTGTTTTCCCGCTCCGCCGAGGCGATCACGGCGATCTTGGCGGTGCTCAAGAGCGGGGCGGCCTATCTGCCGATCGACCCTGCGCTGCCGTCGGCGCGTATCGGCTTCATGCTCACCGACGCCGAGCCGATCGCCGTGATCACCACAACGGATCTGGTCGACCGGCTCGACGGCCATGACCTCGTCGTCGTCGACGTCAACGACCCCGCTGTCGCCGCCCAGCCCGGCACTGGGTTGCCGATGCCCGCGCCGGACGACATGGCTCACCTCATCTACACCTCGGGCACCACCGGTGTTCCCAAGGGCGTGGCCGTCACTCACCACAACGTCACTCAGCTGTTCGACTCTCTGGACGCCGGCGTGCAATTGGCGCCGGGACAAGTCTGGACACAGTTCCATTCCTATGCGTTCGACTTCTCGGTGTGGGAGATCTGGGGAGCACTGCTGCACGGCGGGCGGTTGGTAATAGTGCCCGACGTGGTGGCGCGTTCACCGCACGACTTCCACGCCTTGTTGGTTGGTGAGCACGTCAGCGTGCTCACCCAGACCCCTTCGGCAGTAGGCGTGCTCTCACCCGAAGGGCTGGAGTCAGCGGCGTTGGTGATCGGTGCTGAGCCGTGCCCGCCCGAGTTGGTCGACCGGTGGGCGGCCGGGCGGCTGATGGTCAACGTCTACGGTCCGACCGAGACGACAATGTGGGCGTCGAAGAGCACCCCGTTGGCCCCGGGGACGGGGGCCCCGCCGGTCGGCTCGCCGGTGACGGGCGCGGCTTTTTTCGTGCTGGATGCTTGGTTGCGGCCGGTGCCGGCGGGCGTGGTCGGAGAGTTGTATCTGGCCGGCCGCGGTGTGGCGGTGGGGTATTGGCGGCGACCCGGGTTGGCGGCGTCGCGGTTTGTGGCCTGCCCGTTCGGGGGTGCTGGGACGCGCATGTATCGCACCGGGGATCTGGTGTGCTGGGGTCCCGATGGGCAGCTGCGCTACTTGGGCCGCGCCGACGAGCAGGTCAAAATCCGCGGATATCGCATCGAACCCGGTGAAGTGCGCTCGGCCCTGTCCGGGCTACCCGGGGTCGAGCAGGCGGTGGTGATCGCCCGCGAGGACAGACCCGGCGACAACCGACTGGTCGGTTACATCACCGGGACAACCGATCCCGCGGAGGCACGCGCCGCGCTGGCTCAGCGGCTACCGGCCTACATGGTGCCGTCGACGGTGGTCGTGCTGGATGTCCTGCCCATCACGGTCAACGGCAAACTGGACACCCGCGCGCTACCCGCACCGGAGTACCAGGACACCGGTCAGTACCGCGCGCCGGCCAGCCCCACGGAGGAGATCCTGGCCGGCATCTATGCCGAACTACTCGGAATCGAGCGGGTCGGGGCCGACGACTCGTTCTTCGAACTGGGCGGGGATTCGCTGTCCACGATGCGCCTGATCGCGGCGATCAATACCGCGCTGGACGCCGATCTTTCGGTTCGCACCGTCTTCGAAGCGCCCACAGTCGCCCAATTGGCACCGCATATCGGTCAGGGCGCTGGTCGGCTGGAGCTCATGGCGGCTGGCGAACGACCGGCGACAATTCCGTTGTCGTTCGCCCAGAGTCGGTTGTGGTTCATCGACCAGTTGCAAGGCCCGTCACCGATTTACAACATCGCGGCCGCGTTGCGCCTGCGCGGGCCGCTGGATGTCGATGCGCTGCGGGCGGCGTTGGCCGACGTCGTCGAGCGCCACGAAAGCCTGCGCACCCTGTTCCCGGCACCGCAAGGCACACCTGAGCAAGTGGTCATCCCCACCGAGCGGGTTCACCCCGGGTGTGACGTCGTTGACGCCACCGGATGGTCGGGGAGCCGGCTGGATCAGGCCGTTGACGCGGCAGCACGCTACACGTTCGACTTGGCAACTGAAATCCCGTTGCAGGCACGGCTTTTCCGCATCGCCGAGGGCGAGCACGTGCTGCTGATCGTGGTGCACCATATCGCCGCCGACGGCTGGTCGCTGAGGCCATTGGCCGCCGATTTGGGGGTGGCTTATGCCAGCCGGTGCGCCGGGCGCGCCCCGGGGTGGGCTGCGTTGGCGGTGCAGTATGTCGATTACACACTGTGGCAGCGCAGTTGGCTTGGCGACCTCGACGACAGTGACAGCCGCGTCGCTGCCGAGCTCGAGTTCTGGACGCAGGCGCTGGCTGGAATGCCCGAACGCCTCGACCTGCCCACCGATCGGCCTTACCCGCCGGTCGCGGATCATCAGGGCGCCACCGTGGCCGTGGATTGGCCGGCGGAGCTGCAGCAGCAGGTTCAGCGGGTGGCCCGCGAGCACAACGCGACCACCTTCATGGTGATGCAGGCCGCCCTGGCGATACTGCTCTCCAAGCTCAGCGCCAGTTCTGATGTGGCGGTGGGCTTTCCGATCGCCGGGCGCCGTGACCGCGCGCTCGACGAGCTGGTCGGCTTTTTCGTCAACACCTTGGTGCTGCGGATCGATCTGTCCGGTGATCCCAGCTTCGCCCAGCTGCTGGACCAGGTGCGGGCGCGCAGCCTGGAAGCCTACGAGCACCAAGACGTGCCCTTCGAAGTACTGGTGGAGCGGCTCAACCCCACCCGAAGCCTGACCCATCACCCGCTGGTCCAGGTGATGTTGGCCTGGCAGAACCTCCCTTGGCAAGACGATGACCCCGCCGCCGGGCTGACATTGGGCGACCTGGAAGTCACGCCGCTGCCGGTGGAGAGCCACACCGCCCGCATGGATCTGGTCTTTGCACTGGCCGAACGGTGGAGCCAAGCCGGTGAGCCTGCCGGAATCGGCGGCAAAGTGGAATTTCGCACCGACGTGTTCGACGCGGACAGCATCCAGGCGGTCATTGAGCGATTGCAGCGGGTGCTGCTGGCCGCGGCGGCCGATCCGACCCGGCCGCTGTCGTCGGTGGATCTGCTCGATGCGACCGAGCATGTCCGGCTGGATGAGGTGGGGAACCGAGCGGTGTTGACCGGGCCGGTGCCCGCACCGGTGTCGATTCCGACGTTGTTCGCGCAGCAGGTGGCCCGCGCACCGGAGGCAGTGGCGCTGGTAAGCGACGGTCGGTCACTGACCTACCGGGAGCTCGATGAGGCGGCGAATCGGCTGGCGCACTTGCTGGTCGGTCACGGCGCCGGCCCAGGCGAGTGCGTGGCGCTGCTGTTACCGCGGTCGGCTGAGGCGGTCATCGCGATTGTGGCGGTGCTGAAAGCCGCGGCAGCCTACCTGCCGGTCGACCCGGCGGTGCCGTCGGCGCGGATCGAGTTCATGCTTGCCGATGCCGCGCCGGTCGCCGCGATCACCACCGCCGATCTGGCCGATTTGCTCGACGGCAGTGATGTGCTGGTCGTCGACGTCAATGACCGCGCTGTCAGTGCCCAACCCAGCACCGCGCCGGGGGAACCAAGCCCGGCCGATGTCGCCTACCTCATCTACACATCCGGCACCACCGGCACTCCAAAGGGTGTGGCAATCACCCACCACAACGTGACCCAGTTGCTGGCGTCGCTGGCGGCCGGGCTACCGGCGTCGGGGGTCTGGAGCCAGAGTCATTCGCTGGCCTTCGACGTCTCGGTGTGGGAGATCTTCGGTGCGCTGTTACGCGGTGGGCGGCTGGTGGTGGTGCCCGACTCGGTGGTGCGCTCTCCGAAAGACTTGCACGACTTGCTGATCGGTGAACAGATCAGCGTCATGACCCAGACCCCGTCGGCGGTGATGGCGTTATCACCTGAAGGGCTGGAATCAACGGCGTTGGTGATGGCCGGTGAGGCATGCCCGGCCGAGGTGGTGGATCGCTGGGCGTCGGGGCGGGTGATGGTCAACGCCTATGGCCCGACCGAGACCACGATGTGTGTGGCGATCAGCGCGCCGCTGACCCCAGCGCCGGGTGTGGTGCCGATCGGGTCGCCGGTGGCCGGTGCTGCGCTGTTCGTGTTGGACGGCTCGTTGCGCCCAGTGCCTGCGGGCGTGGTCGGGGAGTTGTATGTCGCCGGCACCGGTCTGGGATACGGGTATGTGCGACGCGCGGGGTTGACCGCGTCGCGGTTCGTGGCCTGCCCCTTCGGGGCGCCTGCGACGCGCATGTATCGCACCGGTGATCTGGTGTGTTGGCGCCGCGATGGCCAGCTGCAGTATCTGGGGCGCGCGGATGAGCAGGTCAAAATTCGTGGCCACCGCATCGAACTCGGCGAAGTCCAGGCTGGCCTGAACGCGCTCGACGGGGTGGAGCAGGCGGTGGTAATCGCCCGCGACGACGGTCCCGGCGACAAACGCTTGGTCGGATACGTGACCGGCACCGCCGATCCGGCCGGGCTGCGCGCGGCGCTGGCCGACCGGTTACCGGCCTACATGGTTCCGGCCGCGGTGGTGGTACTCGACGCGCTGCCGCTGACACCCAACGGCAAACTCGACACCCGCGGCCTACCCGCACCCGAGTACGCCACCGGCGAATACCGGCCGCCCAGCACTGCAGTCGAGGAGATCCTGGCCGGCATCTACGCCCAGGTGCTCGACGTCCAGCGCGTCGGAGTCGACGACTCGTTCTTCGATCTGGGCGGAGACAGCATTTCGGCGATGCGTCTGGTCGCGGTGATCAACACGAATTTGAATGCCGCGCTTGCGGTTCGCACTGTTTTCGAGGCGCCCACCGTTGCCCAGTTAGCGCCCCGGATCGGGGAGGTCGCGGATCGGTTCGATCCGCTGACGGCGGGCGAGCGACCGGCGGTGGTCCCACTGTCGTTCGCGCAGAGCCGACTGTGGTTCTTGGATCAGTTGCAGGGGCCCTCGCCGGTTTACAACATGGCGACAGCGTTGCGGTTGGACGGACGGCTTGACGTCGAGGCGTTGGGTGCGGCACTGACGGATGTGGTGAGACGTCACGAGAGCCTGCGCACACTGTTCGTGGCATCCGACGGGATACCTCAGCAGGTGGTGGTGCCCGCCGACCGGGCCGAGCTGGATTGGCAGGTCGTCGATGCCACGGATTGGCCGACGACGCAGCTGGACGAGGCGATCGACACGGCGGCGCGTTACGCGTTTGATCTTGCCGCCGAAATTCCGCTGCGGGCAACTATTTTCCGGGTGGCCGAGCACGACCATGTGTTGGTGGCCGCAGTGCACCACATCGCCGCCGACGGCTCGTCGATCACTCCGCTGGTGCGTGATCTGGGTGTGGCGTACGCCAGCCGCTGCGCCGGGCACGCGCCGGAGTGGGCCGATTTGGCGGTGCAGTATGTCGATTACACGCTGTGGCAGCGTGCGCAGTTGGGGGACCTCGACGACAGCAGCAGTCCCATCGCCGCCCAGCTGGGCTACTGGGAAGAGGCGCTGGCCGAGATGCCCGAGCGGGTGCAACTGCCCACCGACCGGCCCTACCCACTGGTGGCCGACCAGCGCGGCGCCACCGTGACCGTAGATTGGCCCGCCGAACTGCAGCAGCAGGTTGCCCAGCTAGCCCGCGAACACAACGCGACCAGCTTCATGGTGATGCAGGCCGCCTTGGCGGTACTGCTGGCCAAGCTCAGCGCCAGTTCTGATGTGCCGGTGGGCTTCCCGATCGCCGGACGTCGCGATCCGGCACTCGATGAGCTGGTCGGCTTTTTCGTCAACACCTTGGTGCTGCGGGTCGATCTGACCGGTGATCCCAGCTTCACCGAGCTGCTGGCGCAGGTGCGCGCCCGTAGTCTGGCCGCCTACGAGCATCAAGATGTGCCCTTCGAGGTGCTGGTGGAGCGGCTCAACCCGACTCGATCGCTGACTCACCATCCGCTCGTGCAGGTGATGTTGGCCTGGCAGAACCTGCCGGGGCACACCAGCGATCCCGCCGCCGGGCTGGCCTTGGGTGATGTTCACATCGCGCCGATCCCGGTGGACACCCACACCGCCCGCATGGATTTGGTGTTCTCACTGGCCGAACGGTGGAGCGAAAACGGTGAGCCCGCGGGGATCGGCGGAACAGTCGAATTTCGCACCGATGTGTTCGACACCGCCAGCATCGCAACCCTCACCGAGCGGTTGCGCCGGGTCCTGATAGCGATGACGGCAGACCCGGCACGGTCGTTGTCATCGATGGATCTGCTCGACGAGCGCGAGCACGCCACGCTTGACGACCTCGGGAACCGGACTGCGTTAGCCGCGAATTCGCCGCTGTCCGTATCGGTTCCGACGTTGTTCGCACAGCAGGTGGCTCGCACTCCGGAGGCGGTAGCGGTGACCTGCGGGGGCCGGTCACTGACCTACCGAGAGCTGGACGAGGCCGCCAACCGGTTGGCGCAGCTGCTGGCCGGTCACGGAGCGGGCCCGGGGACGTATGTGGCGCTGCTGTTTTCGCGATCGGCTGAAGCGATCGTGGCGATCATGGCGGTACTCAAGAGCGGAGCGGCCTATCTGCCGATCGACCCGGCGCTGCCGGCGACGCGGATCGGGTTCATGCTCGAAGATGCCGCGCCGGTCGCGGTGATCACCACCGCTGACCTCGCGGCACGGCTGTCCGGTAGTGACGTGAGGGTCATTGATGTCCATGACACCGCCGTCGATGCCCAGCCCAACACCGCGCTGCCGGCGCCGGCCGCCGCAGATATCGCCTATCTCATCTACACCTCGGGGACCACCGGAGTTCCCAAAGGCGTTGCGGTTACCCATCACAACGTCACCGGGTTGTTGGCCACACTCGACGCCGGCCTGCCCAGTGTGGCGGTTTGGAGCCAATGGCATTCGTTGGCCTTCGACGTCTCGGTGTGGGAGATCCTCGGTGCGCTGCTGCATGGCGGGCGGCTGGTCGTGGTGCCCGAATCGGTAGCGGGCTCGCCGGAAGACCTGCACGCTTTGCTGGTCGCTGAACAGGTCAGCGTGCTGAGTCAGACCCCGTCGGCGGTGGGGATGCTCTCGGCTGAGGGTTTGGAGTCGACGGCGCTGGTGGTGGCCGGTGAAGCCTGCCCGGCTGAGCTGGTGGACCGCTGGGCGCCGGGGCGGGTGATGATCAACGCCTACGGTCCGACCGAGGCCACCGTGTACGCGGCGATCAGCGCGCCGCTGACGGCAGGATCGGGTGTCGTGCCGATCGGTTCGCCGGTGTCCGGCGCGGCACTGTTCGTGCTCGACGAGTGGTTGCGGCCGGCGCCTCACGGTGTGGTCGGCGAGTTGTACGTCGCCGGTGCCGGGTTGGCGTGCGGGTACGTGCGACGCGCGGGGTTGACTGCGTCGCGGTTTGTGGCCTGCCCGTTCGGCGGGGCCGGCGAACGGATGTATCGGACCGGGGATTCGGCGCGGTGGGGCACCGATGGGCAGCTGCAGTATCTGGGACGCACCGATGCGCAGGTCAAGATCCGCGGCTACCGCATCGAACTCGGCGAAGTTCAAACGGCATTGAGTGCGCTCGACGGCGTACGGCAGGCGGTGGTGATCGCCCGCGAAGACCGCCCTGGCGACAAACGGCTGGTGGGCTATGTGACCGGGACCGCCGATCCGGTCCAGGTTCGCTCCCGGCTGGCCGACCGATTGCCGGCCTATATGGTCCCGGCGGCGGTGGTGGTGCTGCAGGAGCTGCCCCTGACGCCCAACGGCAAACTCGACACCCGCGCCCTGCCGGCACCGGAATACGCCGCCGGTGAGTACCGTGCCCCGGGCACCGCGATCGAGGAGATCCTGGCCGGCATCTACGCGCAGGTACTGGGGTTGGAGCAAGTCGGAATCGACGACTCATTCTTCGACTCGGGCGGGGACAGCATCTTGGCGATGCAGGTGGTGGCGCGGGCCCGCGCCGCGGGCCTGACGTGTCGGCCGCGCGACGTCTTCGTCGAGCAGACCGTTGCCCGGCTGGCCCGAGTGGCCGAAGTGGCCGACAGCCACATCGACGACGGTGACGACGGCGTCGGCGAGGTGGTGGCCACCCCGATCCTCCGTTGGCTGGAAAGCGTGGACGGTCCGGTGGACCAGTTCAACCAGACGATGGTGCTGCAGGCGCCCGCCGGGGCCGACGAGGCCGACGTACTGATTGTGTTGCAGGCCTTGCTCGATCGCCACGCCATGTTGCGGCTGCGCGTCGACCACGACGACGCCGGTGGCTGGTCGCTGACGGCGCCCGAGCCCGGGACGGTGGCCGCCCGCGAGTGTCTGCGGTCGGTGCAGGAGTTGTCGGATGGGGTGCTGATTGAGGCGCGGTCGCGGTTGAACCCGAGCGCCGGGGTGATGCTCAGCGCACTGTGGGTAGCCGGCAGCGGTCAGCTGGCGTTGATCGTTCACCACCTGGCCGTTGATGCGGTCTCCTGGTGGATTCTGTTGGAAGACCTCAACACCGCTTGGGCTCAGCACCGCGACGGCCGTGAGGTGGTGCTGCCGGCGACCGGCACATCGTTTGCCCGGTGGGCGACGCTCCTGAGTGAACATGCTTGGGCGCCGGAAGTGGTTGAACAGCAGCAGAGTTGGCGGCAGGTGATGGCGGCGCCGGCGGCTTTGCCTGCCGTGCAGCCCGAAACCGACACGTTTGCCACCGCTGGGCATCTGTCGGTGCCGGTGGACGCCGAGATCACCCGCATGCTGCTCGGGGAGGTGCCGGCAGCGTTTCACGCCGCAGCGCACGACATTCTGCTGATCGCGTTCGGGTTGGCGGTAGCCGAGTTCGTCGGCAACGGCAGCGCCCCGATCGGTATCGACGTCGAAGGCCATGGGCGTCACGAGGAGCTGAACCCGAATGCGGACCTGTCCCACACTGTGGGCTGGTTCACCACCAAATATCCCGTCGCGCTCACCCTTGGCGGGCTGTCCTGGGCGCAGGTCGTCACAGGCGAGGCGGCGCTGGGGGCGGTGATCAAACACGCCAAAGAGCAGCTTCGCGCGCTGCCCGACAGCCTGACGTACGGTCTGTTGCGGTACCTGAACACCGACGTTGATCTTGGCGAGTACGAGCCGCCGATCGGATTCAATTATCTGGGCCGCGTGGGTATCCCGGCAGCTGACGCGTCCGGTGAGCTGTGGCGGATCGGCCCGGACGGCCTGTCGGTTGCCGGCGCGGCTACGGCAATACCCATGCCGCTGATGCACACCGTGGAGCTCAACGCTGCCGCCGTCGACACCGAATCCGGACCGCAGCTGCATGCCAATTGGACGTGGGCGCCGTCGGCGCTCGATGAAGCGCAGATCAGCCGGCTCAGCCGGTTGTGGTCCGAGGCGCTGGCCGGGATCTGCGCGCATGTACAAGACGGTGGCGGGGGATTGACGCCGTCCGATATCACTCCGGCCCGGCTCAGCCAGCACCAGATCGACGAGCTGCAGGCGCAATGCCGGATCGCCGACGTGCTACCGCTGACAGCGGTGCAGGAGGGTCTGCTCTTCCACGCAGATACTGTGCGGGGCAACGACGACCTGTACGCCGGGCAATTGGACATCAGCCTCACCGGCGCCCTCGATCCCCACCGGCTGCGCGATGCCATGCATACGGTAGTCAACCGGCACCCCAACCTGGTAGCCCGGTTCTGCCCACAGTTCGACGAGCCAGTACAGGTCATCCCGGCTGATCCGGTATTGGCGTGGCGCTACGTCGAACTCACCGAGGACGACATCGTCCACGATGAGCAGATCCAGCGGCTCTGCGCCGCTGAGCGCGCCGCGGTCTGCGACCTCGCCAAGCAACCGGCGTTTCGGGCCGTCCTGATCCGCACCGCAGCAGACCGCCACCGATTGGTGCTGACTAACCACCACATCGTGCTCGATGGCTGGTCGATGCCCATCCTGTTGGGCGAACTCTTCACCGGCTATTACGGGCAACGACTGCCCGTGGCTGCTGAGTACCGCAGCTTCGTCGCCTGGCTTGCCGCCCGCGACGCCGAGGCCGCCCGCGACGCCTGGCGCGAGGTGTTCGCCGGCTTTGACGCTCCGACGTTGGTCGGGCCTCAGGATCGGTTGGAGCCGGGACCGCGAAGCGTGAAAGCCTTTGGGCTGGCTGCTGAAATCACGCAAGCCGTCTCCGAACTGGCCCGCTCGCGTCATACCACGGTCAACATCGTGTTGCAGGGCGCATGGGCTCAGCTGTTGAGTTCGCTGACCGGCCAACAGGATGTGGCGTTCGGCACCACGGTCTCGGGACGGCCGGCCGACGTCGCCGGTGCGGAATCGATGGTGGGACTGTTGATCAACACGGTGGGAGTGCGCGCGCGCATCACCGCATCGACGACCACCGCCGACCTGCTGGACCAGCTGCAGGGCGCCTACAACAACACGCTTGAGCACCAGCACGTGGCGCTCAGCGAGATCCACCGGATCACCGGTCAGGACACGCTGTTCGACACGCTTTTCGCGTTCGAGAACTACCCGATCGACAGCGGCGCGTTACTGGGTGACCACGAGTTCGCCATCACCGATGTCACCAGCCGCGAATCCACCCACTACCCGTTGACGATGCAAGCCCAGCCGGGCCACGAACTACGCCTACGCGTCGAATACGACGCCGATGTGTTCGACGCCGCCAGTATCGAGGCATTGGCCGGGCGGTTGCAGCGAGTGTTGGTGGCGATGATTGCCGATCCGGCACAGCCGTTGTCGTCGATGGATCTGCTCGACGAGCGCGAGCATGCCCGGCTTGATGCGCTCGGCAACCGGGCGGTGTTGACCCGACCGGTGGTGCCGGTGTCGATTCCGGCATTGTTCGCACAGCAGGCGGCCCGCACCCCCGAGGCGGTGGCGGTGACGTGCGAGGGCCGGTCACTGACCTACCGGGAGCTGGACGAGGCAGCCAACAGGTTGGCGCAGCTGCTGGCTGGGCGCGGGGTGGGCCCGGGTGAGTCTGTGGCGCTGCTGTTTTCGCGTTCCGCTGAGGCGATCGTGGCGATTCTGGCGGCGCTGAAGAGCGGGGCGGCCTATCTGCCGGTCGACCCGGCCCTGCCGGCGGCCCGGATCGAATTCATGCTCGCCGACGCGGCGCCGATCGCAGCGATCACCACCGCTGAGTTGGCTGATCGGTTCGACGGGCACGAGCTGGAGATCATCGATGTCCATGACCCCGCCGTCGCCATCCA
Source organism: Mycobacterium sp. NGS51 (assembly GCF_059812525.1). Lineage (NCBI taxonomy): Bacteria > Bacillati > Actinomycetota > Actinomycetes > Mycobacteriales > Mycobacteriaceae > Mycobacterium > Mycobacterium sp. NGS51. The sequence continues at coordinate 208,756 of NZ_JCALCV010000008.1, read as the reverse complement.
ACCCAGCACGGCGCCGTCGGCGCCGAACCCGGACGACATCGCCTACTTCATCTACACCTCCGGTACCACGGGAGTCCCCAAAGGCGTGGCGGTCACCCATCACAACGTGACACGGCTGTTCGACTCACTGGAGGCGGGGCCAGAACTCGGGCCGGGACAGGTGTGGACGCAGTGCCACTCCTACGCCTTCGACTACTCGGTGTGGGAGATCTGGGGTGCACTGCTGCACGGCGGCCGGCTGGTGGTCGTTCCCGAAACGGTGGCCCGCTCCCCGGAGAACCTCCACGATCTGCTGGTCGCCGAACAGGTCACCGTGTTGAGTCAAACCCCTTCTGCGATAGGCATGTTGTCGCCCGAGGGACTGGATTCGGCGGCGCTGGTGATCGCCGCGGAGGCGTGCCCGACCGAGTTGGTGGACCGGTGGGCGCCCGGTCGGGTGATGATCAACGGCTATGGCCCGACCGAGACGACGGTGTATGCGTCGGTCAGCTCGTTGACCGCGGGGTCGGGTGTGGTGCCGATCGGTTCGCCGGTGCCGGGGGCGGCGTTGTTCGTGTTGGACGGCTGGTTGCGCCCGGTACCCCCCGGGGTGGCCGGTGAGTTGTATGTGGCCGGCGCCGGGGTGGCATGTGGGTACGTGCGCCGCGGGGGATTGACCGCGTCGCGCTTTGTGGCCTGTCCGTTCGGGGATGCCGCAGCGCCGGGGACCCGCATGTATCGCACCGGCGATCTGGTGTGTTGGGCCACTGATGGGCAGTTGCTGTATCTGGGCCGCGCCGATGAGCAAGTCAAGATTCGTGGCTACCGCATCGAACTCGGCGAAGTCCAGGCAGCCCTGAATGCTCTCGACGGCGTGGATCAGGCGGTGGTGATCGCCCGCGAGGACCGCCCCGGTGACAAACGCCTGGTCGGTTATCTCACCGGCACCGCCGACCCGGCCGAGGCGCGCGGCCACCTAGCGCAGCGGCTCCCGGCCTATATGGTGCCGGTCGCGGTAGTGGCGTTAGACGCACTGCCGTTGACGGTCAACGGCAAACTCGACACCAGGGCCCTACCGGCGCCGGAATACCGGGGCACCGATCATTACCGCGCCCCGGCCAACCCCACCGAGGAGACGCTGGCCGGCATCTATGCCGAGGTACTCGGACTCAACCGCGTTGGGGTCGACGACTCGTTCTTCGATCTGGGCGGGGACAGCATTTCGGCGATGCGCCTGATCGCGGCGATCAATGCCGCTCTGGACGGCGATCTTTCGGTACGTGCCGTGTTCGAGGCGCCCACGGTCGCCCTGTTGGCGCGCAGCGTCGGTGAGGGCGCGGGGCGGCTGCCGCACATAGCTGCGGGTGAGCGTCCCGCGGTGGTCCCGTTGTCGTTTGCCCAAACCCGGTTGTGGCTCCTAGACCAGTTGCAGGGGCCCTCACCGGTGTACAACATCCCGGTGTCATTGCGGCTGCGCGGCCAGCTTGATGCCCAGGCGTTGCGTGCGGCATTGGCCGATGTGGTCGGCCGTCACGAAAGCCTGCGAACGCTGTTCCCAGCGCCGCAGGGTACGCCTCAGCAGGTGGTTATCCCGGTTGAGCGGGCCGACTTCGGCTGGCAGCACGTCGATGCCAGCACGTGGACGGCCAGCCGGCTGGCTGAGGCCATCAGCGAGACGGCACGTCACACGTTTGACCTGGCCACTGAGATTCCGTTGCGGGCCAGGCTTTTCCAGATAGCCGACGACGAACATGTGCTGGCGGCAGTAGTCCACCACATCGCCGCCGACGGCTCGTCGATCACTCCGCTGGTGCGTGATCTGGGTGTGGCGTACGCCAGTCGGTGTGCGGGCCAAGCCCCGGGCTGGGCCGATTTGGCGGTGCAGTATGTCGATTACACGCTGTGGCAGCGCGCCCAGCTTGGCGAACTCGATGACAGCAGCAGTCCCATTGCCGCCCAGCTGGGCTACTGGGAAGAGGCATTGGCCGGGATGCCCGAACGGCTGCAGTTGCCCACCGACCGGCCCTACCCATTGGTGGCTGATCAGCGCGGCGCGACTGTGGCGGTGGATTGGCCGGCGGAGTTGCAGCAGAATGTTGCTCGGGTGGCCCGTGAGCATAACGCCACCAGCTTCATGGTGATGCAGGCTGCTTTGGCGGCGCTGTTGTCCAACGTCAGCATGAATTCTGATGTGGCGGTTGGCTTCCCGATCGCTGGCCGTCGTGATCCGGCACTCGATGAGCTGGTGGGCTTTTTCGTCAATACGTTGGTGCTGCGGGTCGATGTGACCGGTGATCCCAGCTTCGCCGAGCTGCTGGCGCAGGTGCGGTCGCGCAGTCTGGCCGCCTACGAGCATCAAGACGTGCCCTTCGAGGTGCTGGTGGAGCGGCTCAACCCGACTCGGTCCCTGGCCCATCATCCGCTCGTGCAGGTGATGTTGGCCTGGCAGAACTTCGGCGGGCGCAGCGATGATGCCGCCGCCGCGCCGGCCCTGGGCGACCTGCGCGTCACGTCGATGCCGACCGATACCCAGTCGGCTCGCATGGATTTGGTGTTTTCACTGGCCGAGCGGTGGAGCGAGGCCGGTGAGCCCGCCGGGATCGGCGGCAGGGTGGAATTCCGCACCGATGTGTTCGACGCTCCCAGCATCGAGATGCTCGCGGAGCGGTTGCGCCGTGTGTTGATGGCCATGACGGCCGATCCGACACGGTCGTTGTCGTCGATGGACCTGCTCGACCAGGCTGAGCATGCCCGGCTTGACGACCTCGGGAACCGGGCTGCGTTGACCGCGAATTCGCCGGCACCGGTGTCGATTCCGATGTTGTTCGCACAGCAGGTGGCTCGGGCTCCGGAGGCGGTGGCGGTGACGTGCCAGGGCCGGTCATTGACGTACCGCGAACTCGATGAGGCCGCCAGCCGGTTAGCGCAGCTGTTGGTCGGTCACGGAGCCGGTCCGGGACAGTGCGTGGCGCTGCTGTTTTCGCGTTCGGCTGAGGCGATCGTGGCGATCATGGCGGTGCTGAAGAGCGGGGCGGCCTACCTGCCGATCGACTCGGCGCTGCCGGCGGCGCGGATCGGGTTCATGCTCGAGGATGCCGCGCCGGTCGCTGCGGTTACCACCGCTGAACTTGCTGGGCGATTCGATGGGTTCGTTGACATTGCGGTGATCGATGTCGATGAGCTCGCTATCGACGCCCAGCTCAACACAGCACTACCGGTGCCGGACCCACGGGACATCGCCTACATCATCTACACCTCAGGCACTACCGGGGTGCCCAAAGGGGTCGCGATCGCTCACCACAACGTCGTCCAACTGTTGGCGACGCTGGACGCCGGCCTGCCGGTGACCGGTGTGTGGTCGCAGTGTCATTCGCTGGTCTTCGACGTTTCGGCATGGGAGATCTTCGGCGCACTTTTACACGGCGGGCGCCTCGTGGTGGCGCCCGAGGAGGTGGCACGCTCACCGAAAGACCTCTCCGAGTTACTGGTTGCCGAGCAGGTCACCATGATCACCCAAACCCCTTCTGCCGTAGGAATGTTGGCGCCTGATGGGCTGGACGCGGCGACGCTCATGGTGGCCGGGGAGCCCTGCCCGGCCGAGGTGGTGGAACGGTGGGCGCCGGGCCGGGTGATGGTCAACGCCTACGGCCCGACCGAGACGACGATGTGCGTGGCGATCAGTGCGCCGTTGACCGCGGGGTCGGCGGTGGTGCCGATCGGTTCACCGGTGCCGGGCGCCGCCTTGTTTGTGTTGGACAACTGGTTGCGGCCAGTGGCCTCCGGTGTGGTCGGCGAGTTGTATGTGGCCGGTGCGGGGGTCGGCTGCGGGTACGTGCGGCGGGGTCCGTTGACGGCGTCGCGCTTTGTGGCCTGCCCGTTCGGGGAGTCCGGCGAACGGATGTATCGCACCGGGGATTTGGCGCGGTGGGGCAGCGATGGGCAGCTGCAGTATTTGGGGCGCGCCGACGAGCAGGTCAAGGTTCGCGGCTACCGCATCGAACTCGGCGAAGTCCAGGCAGCCTTGTACGCGGTAGACGGCGTGCAGCAGGCGGTGGTGATCGCGCGCGAGGACCGGCCCGGCGACAAGCGCCTGGTGGGTTATGTGACCGGGGCTGCCGACCCGGCCCAGGCGCGCCGTGCGCTGGCGCAGCGGTTGCCGGCCTACATGGTGCCGGTCGCTGTGGTGGTGTTGGATGCTCTGCCGTTGACGCCCAACGGCAAACTCGACGCCCGCGCGCTGCCCGCCCCGGAGTATCGCGACGTTGACCGGTATCGCGCTCCGGGCAATGCAATTGAGGAGATTCTGGCCGGCATCTACGCCCAGGTGTTGGGGCTGGAGCGAGTCGGCGTCGACGACTCGTTCTTCGAGCTGGGTGGGGACAGCATTTTGTCGATGCAGGTGGTGACGCTGGCCCGCGCCGCAGGCCTGACGTGTCGGCCGCGCGATGTTTTCGTCGAGCAAACGGTGGCAAGGCTGGCGGTAGTGGCCGCGGTGTCCGACGGCGGCATTGACGACGGTGATGACGGCGTCGGCGAGGTGGCGGCCACTCCGATCATCCGGTGGCTGGAAAGCGTGGATGGTCCCGTCGAGCAGTTCAACCAGACGATGGCGCTGCTGGCTCCCGCCGGCGTCGACGAGGCCGACGTACTGATTGCGTTGCAGGTCTTGCTGGATCGCCATGCCATGTTGCGGCTGCGCGTCGACCGCGACGAGGCCGGTCGCTGGTCACTGACGGTGCCTGAGCCCGGGGCGGTCGATGCTCGCAGCTGCCTGCAGTCGGTGCAGGAGCTGTCGGATGCGGCAGTGATTGACGCGCGGTCGCGGTTGAACCCGACCGCCGGGGTGATGCTCAGCGCGCTGTGGGTAGCCGACAGCGGTCAGCTGGTGTTGACTGTTCACCACTTGGCCGTCGATGCGGTGTCGTGGTGGATCCTGTTGGAGGACCTCAATATCGCCTGGGCTCAGCAGCACAGCGGACAGCCGGTGGCATTGCGGGCGACCGGCACATCGTTTGCCCGGTGGGCGGCGATTCTGCGTGAGTACGCTCGGACACCGAAAGTAGTGGCCGCAGAGCAGATGTGGCGGCAGGTGGCGGCGACGCCGACAGTCTTGCCCGCTGTGCGGCCCGAAACCGACACGTATGCCACCGCGGGGCACCTGTCGGTGTCGCTGGATGACGTTGAGACCACCAGGATGCTGCTGGCCGAGGTGCCCGTGGCGTTTCGCGCCGGGATACACGACATTCTGCTGATTGCGTTCGGGTTGGCGGTGGCCGAGTTTTCCGGCAGCGGCAACGCCCCGATCGGTATTGACGTCGAGAGTCACGGCCGCCGTGAGGAATTGGGCTCCAATATCGACTTGTCTCACACGGTGGGGTGGTTCACCGCGAAATATCCGGTGTCGCTGGCCCTTGGCGGGCTGTCCTGGGCACAGGTGGTCGCCGGCGAAGCGGCGCTGGGAGCGGTGATCAAAGACGCCAAAGAGCAGCTTCGCGCCCTGCCCGACGGACTGACTTACGGTGTGCTGCGCTATGTGAACGCCGATGTCGATCTGGGCGGCTCCGACCCGCTGATCGGGTTCAACTACTTCGGGCGTTCGGGTGCGGCGGCCGGCGAGACTGGGGACGGCTGGCGAATCTGTCCGGACGGCTCCTCGATCACCGGCGCCGCGACGGCGACATCGATGCCGCTGATGCACACGGTGGAACTCAACGCCGGCACCGTCGACACCCAGGCGGGTCCGCATCTCCACGCCGACTGGGCATGGGCGGTCTCGGCGCTCGATGAAGCGCAGATCAGCCGGTTGAGCCAACTGTGGTTTGAGGCTTTGACCGGTATCTGCGCGCATGTGCGAGCCGGTGGCGGCGGGCTGACCCCGTCGGATATCGCGCCGGCGCGGCTCAGCCAACGCGAGATCGACGAGTTGCAACACAACTATGACGTCGCCGATATCTTGCCGTTGACACCGTTGCAGCAGGGCCTGCTGTTCCATGCCACCGCACAGGACAGTGAGGACGACCTCTATGCGGTACAGCTGAACGTCGCGCTGAGCGGTCGGCTCGACAGCAACCGTCTACGCGATGCGATGGACACCGCGGCTAAGCGGCACCCGAACCTGGTGGCCCGGTTCTGCCGACACTTCGACGCGCCGGTGCAGATCCTCCCGGATGATCCCGCGGTGGGGTGGCGCTACGTCGAACTCGACGACGAGGACCTCGACGGCGATGAGCAGATCCAACAGCTTTGCGCCGCAGAGCGTGCCGCGGTTTACGACCTCGCCGACCAACCGGCCATGCGCGCGGCTGTGATTCGCACCGCAGCCAACCGGCACCGATTGGTGCTGACAATTCACCACGTCGTGCTCGACGGCTGGTCGCTGCCGATCCTGTTGGGCGAGATATTCGCGAGCTTCACCGGGCAGCCGCTGCCTGCGACGGTCTCGTATCGGACATTCCTTACCTGGCTGGCCGGCCGGGACCTCGATGCCGCCCGCACCGCCTGGGCCGAGGCGTTCGCCGGCTTTGACGCCCCCACATTGGTCGGCCCCCCGCACCCACGGCGACTGGGTGCCCGCGGCGTCATCGCCGGTCGGGTGTCCGCCGAGACCACCCACGCGCTCAGCGAGTTGGCGCGGTCGCGTCAAACCACTGTCAACGTCGTACTGCAGAGCGCCTGGGCGCTGCTGCTCGCGTCATTGACCGGTCAGCACGATGTCGCGTTCGGCACCACGGTCTCGGGTCGGCCGGCCGAGTTGGCCGGTGTCGAATCGATGGTCGGGTTGTTGATCAACACGGTGCCGGTACGGGCTCGCATCACGTCGACAACGACCACCGCAGATCTGCTGGATCAGTTGCAAGGCGCGTACAACGACACGTTCGAGCATCATCATCTGGCGCTCAGCGAGATCCACCGCGTCACCGGTCAGGAGAAGCTGTTCGACACGCTTTTCGCCTACGAGAACTATCCGATCGACACCGGTGCGTTGTTGGGCGACAGCGAGTTAGCCGTCACCGACTCCACCATCTCCGAATACAACCATTACCCGTTGACGGTGCAGGCCCAGCCGGGTCGGGAACTGGGGCTGCGCGTCGAATACGACACCGAGGTGTTCGACGCCTCCGGCATCGACGCGTTGATCGGGCGGTTGCAGCGGGTGTTGACGGCCATGACGGCCGATCCGACCCGCCCGTTGGCGTCGGTGGATGTACTCGATGCGGCCGAGCATGCCCGGCTGGATGAGATCGGGAACCGGGCGGTGTTGGCTCACTCGACGAGCGCGCCGATGTCGATTCCGGAGTTGTTGGCCGAGCAGCTGGCCCGCACCGCCGATGCGGTCGCAGTGACGTGCCAGGGGGAGTCGATCACGTATCGAAAGCTCGCCGAGGCGTCGAACCGGCTGGCGCACGTGTTGGCCAGTCGCGGCGCGGGCCCGGGAGAGTGCGTGGGGTTGCTGTTGTCGCGCTCAGTCGACGCGATCGTGGCGATGTTGGCGGTGCTCGAAAGCGGGGCGGCGTATCTGCCGATCGATCCGACGCTGCCCGCGGCGCGGGTCGGGTTCATGCTCGGCGATGCTGCGCCGGTGGCGGTGATCACCACCGCCGAGTTGGCTGACCGACTCGACGAATTCGGCGTCGTGGTCGTGGATGTCGATGATGCTGTTGACACCCCGCCGGGCACGGCATTGCCGGTGCCGGACCCTGATGACGCCGCGTATGTGATCTACACCTCGGGCACCACCGGGGTGCCCAAGGGCGTCGCGGTCACCCATCGCAATGTGATGCAACTGTTGGCGTCGTTGGATGCCGGCTTGCCGGCGGCCAGGGTGTGGTCGCAGTGTCATTCGCTGGCCTTCGATGTTTCGGTGTGGGAGATCTTCGGTGCGCTGTTGGGTGGCGGGCGGCTGGTGATCGTGCCCGACGCGGTAGCGCGCTCGCCGCACGAGTTGCACGATGTGCTGGTTGCCGAGCATGTCAGTGTGCTGACCCAGACTCCGTCGGCGGTTGCGGCGTTGCCGCAGCAGGGACTGGACTCCACGGCGCTGGTGATGGCCGGTGAGCCCTGTCCGGTCGAGGTGGTGGATCAGTGGGCGCCGGGCCGGGTGATGGTCAATGCTTACGGCCCCACCGAGACCACGATGTGTGTGGCGATCAGCGCGCCGTTGACCGCGGGGTTGGACATGGTGCCGATCGGTTCGCCGGTGCCGGAGGCGGCGTTGTTTGTCTTGGATGGGTGGTTGCGGCCGGTGCCGGCCGGTGTGGTCGGCGAGTTGTATGTGGCCGGCGCCGGGGTGGCGCGCGGCTACGTGGGCCGGAATTCGTTGACCGCGAATCGGTTTGTGGCGTGCCCGTTCGGGGAGTCCGGGGAACGGATGTATCGCACCGGGGATCTGGTGCGTTGGGGTGCGGATAGGCAGCTGCAGTATGCGGGGCGTGCCGACGAGCAGGTCAAGGTCCGCGGCTACCGCATCGAACTCGGCGAAGTCCAAGCGGCCCTCAACGCACTCGATGGGGTGGATCAGGCGGTGGTGGTCGCCCGTGAGGACCGCCCCGGCGACAAACGGCTGGTCGGTTATGTGACCGGCAACGCCGACCCGGCCGAGGCGCGCGGTCAACTGTCGCAACGGCTACCGGCCTACATGGTGCCGGCGGCGGTGGTGGCGTTGCAGGCGCTGCCGCTGACCCCGAACGGCAAACTCGACAGCCGTGCGCTGCCGGCACCCGAATACACCGCGACGACGTATCGCGCTCCGGCTAACCGGACCGAAGAAATCCTGGCCGCCACCTATGCCCAGGTACTCGGCCTCGAGCGGGTCGGGGTCGACGACTCATTCTTCGACCTGGGTGGCGACAGCATTTCAGCGATGCGCCTGATCGCGGCGATCAATCTTGCGCTGGATACCGACGTCGCGGTGCGCATGTTGTTCGACGCGCCCTCGGTGAGAAGTTTGAGCCGGCAGATGGGCAGCCGGGCCAGGTCGGTGGAAGTGGCACCAGTTCAGATCCTCCGGAAAGGTACCGGCGTTCCGCTGTGCTGTATCCATGACGGTCTCGGGCTGAGCTGGCGGTATCGGGCGCTGGGCGATTATCTGGACTGCCCGATCATCGGCATTCAACAAGCCCAGCAAAATGGCGAGCCTGATGCCGGATCGATTCGTGAGATGGCGCAAAACTATGCCGACCGGCTCCAAGCGGTTTATCCGACCGGGCCCTATAACATCCTCGGCTGGTCTTTTGGCGGCGTGGTCGCCCACGAGCTTGCCATCGAGCTCCGTCGACGCGGATGCGTAGTCCGACGTCTTGTCCTGCTCGATGCCGCATCGAACGGGAGCGGAAAAGCCACCAGCAATGGGGCCGTAGACGAGAGTCGCCTGCTGGACCGCATCTTGCGGAGCAATCGGATACCTATTCCGGCCCAGCCTGAACCGCTGACCTATCGACAAGTAGAGGAATTAATTCACCAACAGGAAGTGGCTGAATATCCTCTTCCGCCCAGACCGCTGCTGAAGTTCATCGTCGAAAGTGCTAACGCCAACCGGATGCATCTGTTGGAGCATGTGCCTGCCGTGTTTGACGGCGATATGTTCCTCTTTTCCGCTTCCCGAAACGGAAATGGGAACGGTTCATCCAAGCTGCAAAGCTGGCGCCCGTATGTGGCCGGGGACATCACCGAGCAGTCGGTTGACTGTGCGCATCACGAGATGTTGGATAGCGAACCGCTCAACGCGTATGCCAAACGACTCAAGCTGTTGCTGCAAACCTAACTAACTCATCTATCTGGGTCCCGCGGCGCTAGAACCGGAACGACGGCGTCGGGAAGTTGAAGTGTGGCATCGCGGGCATCCGCGGGAATTGCGGAGCGGGCATCCGAGGAAATTGCGGAGCGGGCAGGGTGGGCAGCCGGGGCGCCTGCGGAGCCGGCATCCGAGGGAATTGCGGTGCCTGTGGAAACGGCAAGCGCATCGGCGGCTCTGGCGCAGGCATGTTCACCGGCGCCGTCGGCAGGTGTATCGGGGGCGCAGGGTTGTCCTGCAGGGGCGGCGTCGGTAGTTGCCACCGCGGCGGCGTCGGTACCTGCGCGGGCGGTTTCGGAAATTGGATGGGCAGGGTGGGTGCCTGCGCTGGTGGCGTCGGAATGTGTACCGGCGGTGTCGGCGGGTTGGCGGGCGGTGTGGGCAGATGTAGCGGGGGTGTCGGCAGATGGACAGGTGGTAGCGGCGCCTTGACCGGTGGCTGGGCAATCGGCGCCTGGATCGGCCGCGGAACCGCCACGTGAATCGGCGGCGCGGGTAGCGGGACCCGGACCGGTACCGGCACCGGCACCGGGACCGGAGCGGGAACCGGCACGGGCGCGGCGTCCGGAAGTGGCGGAGGCGCAGGCGCCGGCACCGCGAGCGGTTGCGGCGCGACGACGGGATCAACCGGAGCGGGTGGTGCCGCCGGAGCGGGCGGTGCGGTCATGTGAACCGCCTGCGGTTGCGGCTGCGTAGCCGTCGGCGCGGGCGGCGCAGGTGGCTGCTCGGTGGGCACAATGAGTTGTTGCACCGGGTTGGGCAGTAGCGCGACGGTCGGCCGGATGCCAAGTGCCAGCGCGACTTCGAGCGCCAAGGCCGCGATAACGAAGACGACGGCCAATCCGCTACCGACCAGCAGCAGCGGCCGCCGCCCCGACCGGGGTTCGTCGAGACCGCCGTCCTCGGGCAGCACAGTGGTATCGGCATCGCCGTCGTCGTCGGCCACCGCACTGTAGGCAATGTCCTCTTCGCCGAGCTCGGCACCGGGCCGGGCAACCGGCAGGTCGAGGTAACCGGGGGCGACGGCGTAGGGGTCCACCCGGCCAGTACCGGGATCCTGCGCATACGCCAAAGCCGCGGTCGACGACGCGAACAACGGCGCGTTGGCAGACGCCAGCGCCGCCCCGCGGGCCAGCGCCGTGCCGGGCTCCTCGGGTGCGCTTACCGGAAGCCAGGTCGCCGTCTCCAACACCGGTTTGATCGGTGCGATGTCGACGCCACAGCCCACCACGAACAGGCCCTCCGGACGGGTCGCCGATCCGTCCAGATCGGCGACCATTGCCGCGAGCTCGCCGGCCATGTCGGTGCTACGCAGCGGCCGCCGGTACACGTCGGTGACCGAACCGTCGGAGGCATCAACAACGGCCAGCGTCGCGGTCTGCGGTTCGACGAACAGCATCGCGGTGTGCTGGTAACCGATCGCCTGGCCGACCGTTTGAGTCAGTGCGGCCGCGGCCAGAAACGCCGAGACCAACATGACGTTTTCGATCTTGCGAGCGGCCAGTGCCTCGCGCAGTGCGGCCGCGTCGACAGGGTTGGTCCAGGTGACGCCCGTCGAGGTCAACTGGTAACCGCCTGCGGTCGCGGCCTCGCGCGTGCCCAGAATGGCCGAGATCACCTGGTCAGAGCTGCTGAGCGTGGCGGCGGCCGCGACATCGAAGTGGTCTTCCTCGACCGTGACACCGTCGGCATTGTCACCCTCGACCAGCACCATGCGGATTGTGCTGGGTGCCATCGATACCCCGAGGACAATGTCCACTTCTCCTCCAAATTCTTCGCCACCGAGCCACGGTCTGGGCGGAGGAGCGCACCGCACGGGCCGCCATCTACATACTTTGTCGAACTAACAACGTGTGACGTTACGCCGCCCAGATGAGTGCAAGCTGTGAACTGGCTATGAGCCGGAAGGCTGAACCCCGGCGGGTGTCAGGCCACGCGGTACTGCTGCAGGTCGGCCTCTTTGACGGTCAACCCGTGGCCGGGGGCAGTCCGGTCCGGATGTAGGGCCCCGTCCGGCTCAGGGTCGATCGTGCCGTCGAACGCCATGCCTTCGATCCGCACATGATCGTGGAAGTACTCCAGATGCCGCAGGTGCCATATCGCCGTTCCGACGTGGGCGCTGATCTGCGGCGCGCAATGCAGCGACAGGTCCATGCCGCGTGCGTCGCACAGCGCGGCGACCTTGAGCACGCCGGTGATTCCCAGCGCGCGCGTGACGTCGGCCTGTAAACAGTCCACGGCGCCCGCTGCCAGCATCTGGTGGAAATACGGCAGGTGGTAGCCGTATTCGCCGGCGGTGATGTCCATACCGCCGGGGCCCTGCTCACAGAGCTGCCGCAGGCCGTCGAGATCATCGGAGGTCAGCGGCTCTTCGAACCAGCGCACGTCGTATTCGGCGAAGCGTTGCGCCCACAGCAGTGCTTGCTTGCGGTTGTAGGCCCCGTTGGCGTCGACAAAAAGTTCCGCCGAGTCGCCGATCGCCGAGCGGGCCGCGGCCACCCTGCCGGTGTCGGCGCCTGGGTCGCGGCCGACCTTCATCTTGACCCGCGGTATTCCGGCGTCGACCCATCCGGACAGCTGCTCGCGAAGGGTGTCGTTGTCGTAGGAGGTGAATCCGCCGCTGCCGTAGACCGGCGTGGCGTCGTGCACGGCGCCGAGCGCCACCGCGAGTGGCTCGTCGAGTAGCCGGGACCGCAAGTCCCACAGCGCGACGTCGACCGCTGAGATGGCCCCGGCGACCACGCCCGGTTTACCCAAATTGCGCACCGCGTGCTGCATCTCGGCCCACCGGGCCGGCGGCTGCAGCGCGTCTCCGCCCTTGACGACATCGGCCAGCTTGGACTGGACCACGGTCACCACGGCTGTGCCGCCGTAGGTGTAGCCGGTGCCGACTTGGCCGCCGGCCCGCACTGTCACCAGTACGAAAGTCGTCGAATCCCACCTCAGGGTGCCATCCGATTCCGGGGCGTCGGTGGGAATCGAGTAGGCCGCGACGTCGACAGACTCGACAGGGATTGCTGAACCGGCTCGCGAAGGCATGCCCGGTGACTACCCCCAACGCAAACCGGGTATGCCCGACGTGGCGAAATGAAAAGGAACCATGGCAAACAAACCACTACTGGCTGAACAGCTTGCGCCGCATGTACTTCGGGAATACGCGTTGCTGGCCGACGGAGAACGCGGGATTGTTGTCGGGCCGCGCGGTGATTGTTGCTGGATGTGTCTGCCGCGCTGGGACAGTCCCGCGGTGTTCAGCTCATTGCTGGGCGGTGACGGCGTCTACGCTGTCTCGCCGGATCACCCACGCTACGTCTGGGGCGGACGCTACGAGCACCGTTCGTTGATCTGGCGGTCACGTTGGGTGACCACGGATGGAATCGTCGAATGCCGCGAGGCGCTGGCATTTCCCGGCGACCCGCACACCGCGGTGGTACTTCGGCGCATTCGCGCCCTCGACAAGCCCATGCGGATGCGGATCAGGCTCGATCTGCGCGCGGAGTTCGGCGCAAAGGGCATCAGCGACTTGTCCTGTAGCGACGGAGTATGGACCGGTCGATCGGGGCCGCACCGCTTCCGCTGGGTTGGTGCCGCTGGCGCCCGGCGCAGCGACGACGGGGCGCTGGAGGCGGTGGTCGAAGCCAGTCCCGGTACGGACCACGACCTGGTGCTGGAACTGTCCGACCAGGAGTTGCCATCCGATGTGGTGCGGCCCAACGACGCCTGGCACGATACCGAACACGCCTGGATGCAAGCCGTTCCGGAGTTTTCCGGCACCATCGCCGACCTCGACACCCGCACCGCGTACGCGGTGCTGCGCGGCATGACCGGCAGCGGGGGAGGGATGGTCGCCGCGGCGACGATGTCGCTGCCCGAGCGAGCTGAACACGGCCGCAACTATGACTACCGCTATTGCTGGATCCGCGATCAGTGCTACGCGGGGCAGGCCGTCGCCGCCGCCGGCGGCTACCAGTTGCTCGATGACGCCGTTCGATTCGTCAGCGAGCGCATCCTTGACGACGGCCCAGGGTTGAAGCCGGCCTATTGCATCACCGGTGACGCCGTGCCGCGGGAGCAGGACCTCGACCTGCCGGGATACCCGGGTGCGGCAGTCAAGTCCGGCAATTGGGTGACCGATCAATTTCAGCTGGACGCTTACGGCGAAGCGTTACTCCTCTTGGCTGCTGCCGCACGTCTGGACCGGCTGGACAAGGGGCATTGGCGCGCCGTGCACACCATGGTCGAGGCCATCGAAAAGCGTTGGCGTGAGGCCGATGCTGGAATCTGGGAAATTGACGACCGGCGGTGGGCGCACTCGCGGCTGATCTGTGCGGCCGGCTTGCGACGGGCCGGCGAAGTCGCACCGAGACAGCAGGGCTCCGAGTGGCAGCGGCTGGCCGATCTGTTGATCGCCGATGCCGATTCGGACTGTCTGCACCCGTCGGGTAGATGGCAACGGGCGCCGGATGATTCGCGGGTCGACTCGGCATTGCTGCTTCCGGCGATCCGCGGGGCGATACCGCCCCACGACCCGCGCAGCGTTGCCACCCTCGACGCAGTGCGCAACGACCTGGGCCGGCACGGGTTCGTGTACCGCTTCAAACCTGACGAGCGTCCGCTCGGCGAGGCCGAAGGGGCCTTTTTGCTCTGCGGATTCCTGATGGCACTGGCCGATCACCAGCAAGGCAACGACTTGGCGGCGGCGCGATGGTTCGAGCGCAATCGCACCGCCTGCGGACCACCGGGCTTACTCACCGAGGAGTTCGACGTCGACCAACGCCAGCTGCGGGGCAACCTTCCGCAGGCGTTTGTGCATGCACTGTTGTTCGAGTCCTCGCACCGGCTTGCCGATTCGGTAGGGCCGTCGGTCGGCACCGGAACAGGCAGGTAGCGATGGTTTGCCGTCAATCGTCGCGGGGTACGCAGCCGCCGTGGGTCTTGTCGTGCGCGTTTTGCAGCGCAGTCGGCTGTACCGGATGTTGCGACTGGGTGGCTATGTCGCTTTCGACCTGCCGCGCACGGTGACGGCACTGGGTGGAGTGCTGATGCTGGGCATTGTCGCGGCCCACATCTATGCCCTGACCCGAGAGACGTCGCCGCCGGTCTACTTCATCATCTACGCCGCCGTGCTGATTGCCGGCTGTCTACTGACCGCTGGTGTCATGTGGCTGGGGCTGAATCCCCGTCTGCCGCAGCTGGGTTGGTTGCTGGGCGACCTGGTGTCGGTGGTGTTTCTCGGCCTGTATCTGGCCAGCCGGGCGGCCAGCCTGCCGGGGCTGGTGGCGTTGACCGGCCGTTGGGATGTCGCACCCGGCACGTGGGCGCTGGTTTGCGCGGGCGGCTTCATCGCGGTTCACATGACGGTGCTCTTGGGCATCAACGTGGCCTACCCGCAACGACAGAATTGGCACGACTGATGACCTTCGACTACCCGGTGTGGCTCCGGATCGACCACTGGCTCAACGTGCTTTTCCTGACGTTGCTGTTGCGCAGCGGGATCGAGATCCTCGGCACCCATCCCAAGTTGTATTGGCGCGAGGACAGCAGACCCGGCACCGAGTGGGCGCGCTTCACCACCAAGGAAATGCCGACCAATAAGTTGTACGACACGCTCGACGAGGAGGAGTCCTACAGCTCGATCGTCGCGTTGCCCGGCCACAAGAAACTCGGCCTCGGCCGCCACTGGCACTTCTTCGCGGTGATCGGGTGGATTCTGGTCGGTCTGTCCTACTACATCCTGCTGTTCGCCACCGGGCAGTGGCATCGGTACTGGCCCTATTCGTGGTCGATATTTTCCGAGGCCTGGAACGACATTGTCGCCTACATGACGTTCAACTTGCCGTCGCTGTTGCCCAGCGAACCGCTGGATGCCATCCAGAAATTGGCGTACGCCGGCGTCATCTTCGTTCTTGCCCCGTTCCAGATCCTGACCGGCGCGGCGCAGTCACCGGCGGTCGAGGCGCGCTTCCCGTGGTACGTCCGGTTGTGGGGCGGCCGGCAACGGGCGCGCAGTCTGCACTTCTTTGGTCTGGTCGCGTTTTTGGTCTTCATCGTGATCCACCTGTCGATGATCTTCTTCTGGGGCTGGGGCCAGCTCACCGCGGCGATGATCTTCGGCGCGGTGCGCAACATCAACTGGGCGACGTTCTGGTCGTTCGTGATCATCGGCGCGATCGTCGCCGTGCACGTCGCCGCGACGACATGGAGTCTTCGCCGGCCAACACAGGTCCACAAAATCTTGGGCGTGATCAATACCCGCGCCAAACTCATGTTGTTGCGGCCGCTGAACTCGCGGCAGGACTACCCGGTGCACAAGCTCTCCAAAGAGCACCGAGTCAACGGCAAGCCGCCATGCTCGAGCGAGTACAAGGTGATGGCGGTGCACAACTTCGTCGACTGGCGACTGCGGGTCGGCGGCCTGGTCGAGAACCCGGTGACCCTCGACTTGGCGGGGCTACGCGCGTTGGGCGAACCGGAAACGCAGCGGGTGCTGCACAACTGCGTGCAGGGTTGGACGAGCATCGGTCAATGGAGCGGGATTCATCTGAGCCGGCTGCTCGAAGAAGTCAAGCCGCTGCCACAGGCCCGCTACATCTGCTTTTTGACCATGCAGGACAACAGCCGCGACGAGCCCAGCTCCGACGGGTTGGGCCAGTTCTATGAGGTGATGGATATGGAACTGGCTTACAAGCCGCAAACCATCCTGGCCTACGAGATGAACGGCCAGCCGTTGCCGATCAAACATGGTGCGCCGCTGCGGTTACGGGTCGAGACCCAAGTCGGCTTCAAGATGGCCAAGTGGATCAACCAGATCGAGTTCGTCGACGACCACCGCGGTATCGGCATGGGCTTGGGCGGTTGGCGCGAGGACAACATCCATTACGACAAGGATGTGGAGATCTGATGCGCGCCGGCGACGATGCAGAGCAAGAGAGCGATGCGGGGGCACCTCCCGCTTGCGGGGGAGAGGAGCGGCGCCAGATGACGGAAGTGCGTCCCGAGTTGGTCAGCTTGAATCTGACCGAGTGCGAGCGGGTGCTGGACCAGGTCAAGGCCAAAGGAGGGCACTGCGACGGCTGTGGCGCAACCGAATTCGATGTCGGCGATGCGCTCTACCTGGGTTTCCTGTTTCTCGACGAGGACCAGGATGCCTACATGGTGGCGTTGACGTGCCGCAACTCGGAGTGCACGCAGCCGAGAACCGGAATCACCTTGCGGGAGAATGACTTCCTCACCCGCGATGCAAACGGGGCCCGCGCCGCGAGCTGGTCCGTCGAGGTCCCCGATGCCGTTTAGCGGTGGCGGGGGCGGGAGCGGTGAACACCGGCGCAGCCAGCTCGAATCGATCGATCAGCTCGGATAGGCCGCGCAACTCCTCGCACAGCGATTGGAATCGGGCCTCGTCGGCCGCACTGAGGATGCCTTCGGAGCTGTAGAGCACCAGCCGTCGCAGCCGCCCAGCCAGTGCAGCGCCCCATCGGATGCTGAAGTCGTAGCGTTCACCGTCGGCGAGTTCTTGCTTTTGCCCGAGTTCCTTTAGGGCAGCAATCTGCTCGTTGATCAACTCGAAATCGTCGTCGATGCCGATCGGCGCAGTCACCGGTTCTCCTTCAGTCATAAATGCGGCTTCGCGACGCCGACCACATACGGTGCTCCGCGCAGCGTGAGAAACACCTGGTGTGGACCAACCGCCATGCCGGACAGCGGCGCTGACTTCGCCTGTGCGGCGGGCAGACTCGAGCGGTAATCGACGACGTGGATCACATGCATGGCGTAGTTCGGATAACCGCCGTAGTCGGCGATCTGGAGGGTCACCAGTTGCCGGTCGGTTGCCGCGTAGATCCGGGTGTCGTCGGTCCCGAGGTAGCGGATCGGCGACGATGGCAGTTCCGCACGGCCGACCACTTCCAATCCCTCGCCGCCGCGGCGGGAGTCGACGGCGTAGAGGACGCTGTGATCGCGGTCGGCGACATAGGTACGGGTCACCTTCGCGCTGTTGCCTGCCGACACCGCGACGTTTATGGCCAGCGCGCCGCGTTCTTTCGGTGGCGAGGAGGGGCCTTTGTAGTAGCGGATTCCCGACGGCGCGTACACGTGATAGTCGATCGCACGCCCGCGGTTGGAACCGTCAATGGAATCCGCGCGATCGCCGGTGATCGTGGCAGCCGGCAGTTTGCGGTAGCCGTATTGATCCACCGGCGTCACGGTCGTTCCATCAGCGGACAGCGCGAGCAATATCCGCATGCCGGCGTCTTCGGAGAGGTAGTTAGGAGCCGGACCGGCATCGAACTGGCCGACCGACTTTAGGCTGCCGATGTCGACGATGCCCACGGACCCGCGCTGCGGTTGCGGCACGAAGACGTTGCGGTCGTCCATCTGGCTGATCTGAAGGTTGCGGCCGGCGCCGAGCGGCTCCGACAGCGTGGTTCGTGCGGTCTCCGGCTTCTCGGCGCCGCTGACCTTCGCCAGCCGACGGTCATCGGTGAGTCCGAGCAGAGTGTGCGTGCCGTATGACCACACCGGGCTGTGCAGCGCCGCGTCGACATGCACCAGCGTCACTTCGGGTGAGCTCTCCGGCTGTTGAGGCGACGAACACCCCGCGACGATGAGAGCGCCGGCGGCTGCGGCGATAAACCAGCGCCAAAATGCGGTACGCATGTTCGCTCGCCAACCTTTCGCATGTTTCGACCAAGCAGTACCCGGGCGGGGGCCTGACTACACCTCACGCATTTGCCGATTGCAGATATCCAGACGCCGGACAAGTGTCCGTGACGATGCTGACCGCCTAGCACATCGGTTCTCGAGTATGACCAGACTTCAACGGATTTCCTCACCGCTGGGAGGCGACTTGGGGCCGCTCGGGTCCGGGCCATCCTGCTGTGGTGGCGCCGTGCGGCGCGGTTCGGCTTTCGCGAAAACCGAGACTGTTCCTTTGGACTCGAACAACGCCAGATCGACCTCCGTGGCTGTTCGGAGGCCGTGTTCGCGCAGGATCGCATCCAGGTCCGCACAGGTTAGCCTGCACCGTTTCAGGCTCGCGTGCTGCAACTGCCCATCTCGGATCAGCACTCGCACCGGTGGATCGACCAGGCGGCGTATCCACGGGATGAAGCGCAATCGCGCGACGACCGCGTGCGCGGCGATCAGTGTCGACAGCGCGGCGGTCCCGGTCAGCCACGATGTGTCCGCTGCCGTGGCAGTGCGCCCAATGATGGCGCCGACGGCGACCGCGGTGACCCAGTCGAACGGTGTGAACTCGGAGATGGTACGGCGTAGTGTCACCCGGAAAGCCGTTGCAGCAGTGAGGAATAGAGCAAACGCCTTGAGGGCCGCGTACGCTGCGGGTTGCCAGCCGTCGACCAGCTGCGGCAGCACTGCGCTCATAACGGGCACCGTCCTACCAGGATCGGTTGAGACTTGGGAGGCGTCACCGCCGGCACCTTGCCGTTCACAATCATCACCACCTGTCCGTTCCGTTGGAACTTTGGTCGATATCGGGAATTCGCAACGTCACGTCACACCCTGTTCACAGACCGCTGGTTTCGGCGGCGGGGACCGGTGCACTGATAGCCTTCACGACCGCCGAGATCGTGTCAGTCGGCTATCCGGCATAGTCGGGCAATGCGATGTCGTCGCGAAATTCGCGTCGAATCACCCAGTCCGCCAGCTGCGGGATGCCGAGCAGTTTAGTCGCGCGATTGCGGGTCCACAGGCCCAGCGACGTTTTCGGCGCAAACATCGAAGCAAACGCGCGTGCCCCCCGCTGCCTGGTCTCGACGACCGGACGTAGCCGACGCTCGTAGCGCCGAAACGCGTCGCGGTGATCTCCAGCTGTACGGCTCAGTTCGCCAGCCAGTACATACGCCTGTACCATCGCCAGGCCCGCTCCTTCGCCCGCGAGCAACGAAACCGCCGCGGCCGCATCGCCGATGAGCACTGCCCGCCCCTGCGACCAACTGTCCATGACGATTTGGCTCGCGCGGTCGAAGTAGACGTCGCACACAGTGTCGAGTTCGCTTAGGATCGTCGGGCATTCCCACCCGGCGTCACCGAAGACCTGACGCAAAGTGATCTTGGCTTCCGCCGCGGTCTGCGGATCGGGTCCGCTCATCTGGTCGGCGGTGAAAACGAAGAGAAACAGCGTCCGGTCGTCGCGCATGGCGAATCGCGATACCATCCGCCCGGGAGTGGTGTAGGCGAGGTAGACGAGTTCATCGCGTGGTTGATAGCCATCGGCTTGGAACGCGGCGACTCGGTAGCCGAGATCGGTCGCGAATCGACCTTCGGGCCCGAACACCAGGCCGCGCACCGGTGAATGGATCCCACCGGCACCAATGACCAAGTCGAACAGGCGCGGCCGTGCATGTTCGAAGGTGAGCTGGACGCCCGAGTCATGTTGTGCGATGGCCGAAACGCTCTCACCGAATAAGGTTTCGACACGGTTGTCGATGGAGCGGTAGATCATGGCCGCCAGATCACCGCGCGGCAGGGTGACGAACCGGCCGTCGACGTTCCGCCTGAATACCTCTGCGGAAAAGCCGCCTACTGGCCGTGTGCTCCGGTCCACCAGTCGCACCTCCTGAACTGCATACCCGGTGGCGTGCAATTCGGCGGTGAGTCCCATTCGCTGGGCGACGGCATATCCGCCACCCCAGAAGTCGATGACGTGGCCACCGGTGCGGAGTTGTGGTGCTTTCTCTATCAGTGTCGGCACGTGACCGTAGCGCTGTAGCCAGTACGCCAGCGTCGGACCGGCGATACCAGCACCGACGATTGCGACCTTCATGCGCATACCTCCTGCGCGTGGCGCCCAACCATATCCTAGCGTTAGGCGATAGTTGCCCTAGGTACGGAATTGGGGATTCCGTCTGGTCTCGCATCAAATGTGCGTTGCTAACATCCGAAAAGTGAGCGCGGCGACAAATTGCGGTACAGAAGACTCCGGTGGAAGGCTGGGGGCATTCATCCGGAACTCCGACTACGTGCGTAAGTGGCTCTTCCTGGGTATCGCCATTGGCGTCATCGCCGGCGTGGGGGCAGTGGTCTTTTACCTGTTGCTGAAATATGCCGGCGAGTTGCTGCTGGGCGAATTGGCCGGCTACCACATCCCCACTCCGGTTGGCGAGGGCAGCGGTCATGCATCCTCCGGCTTCCGCCGACCGTGGGTGATCCCGCTGGTGACGATGGGCGGTGCATTGTTGTCAGCAGTCATCGTCGCCTGGCTTGCCCCGGAAGCCGAAGGTCACGGCACCGACGAGGCGATCGAAGCGGTTCACAGCTATCCCCGCAACATCCGCAGCCGAGTGGTGCTGGTGAAGATGGTGGCAAGCGCACTGACCATTGGCTCTGGCGGATCGGGTGGTCGTGAGGGTCCCACGGCGCAGATTTCGGCAGGCTTCGGATCGCTGCTGACCCGTAAGCTCGACCTGTCTGACGAGGACGGCAGGATCGCCGTTGCCGTGGGAATCGGCTCCGGCATCGGCGCCATTTTCGGCGCACCGCTGGGCGGGGCGGTACTGGCCACATCGATCATCTACCGCGAAGACCTTGAATACCGCTCACTGGTGCCCGGTTTCATCGCTTCAGCGACGGCCTACGCAGTGCTCGGTTCGATTTTGGGTTTTGAGCCGCTGTTCGGCTTCGTCGACGCGGAATACCGCTTCGAGGCAGCCTGGCCTTTGCTGTGGTTCGCGGTAATCGGTGTTGCCGCCGCCGCGATCGGCGATCTATACGCCCGCACCTTCTACTGGACTGTGGCGCTGAGCGATCGACTGCCCGGCGGGGTGCTCAAACCCGCGATCGGCGGACTGCTGGTCGGGCTGCTGGGATTGCTGATTCCTCAGATCCTCAGCAGCGGTTACGGCTGGATTCAAGAATCCATCACCAGGCAAACGCTGCTCACGATTCCGTTGTGGATCGTCATCGTTCTGCCAATCGCCAAAATCCTCGCCACCTCACTGTCGATCGGCACTGGCGGATCGGGGGGAATCTTCGGGCCCGGGATTGTCATTGGCGCGTTTGTCGGGGCAGCGATTTGGCGGGTGGCCGATCTCTTCAGCCTCCCCGGAGTGCCTGACGACCCCGGCATCTTCGTGGTGGTGGGGATGATGACGTGCTTCGGCAGCGTCGGGCACGCACCGCTGGCCATCATGATCATGGTCGCCGAGATGACTGGATCATTCTCGGCGATACCGGGAGCGATAATCGCGGTCGGTATCGCGTCACTGCTGATGTCCCGCAGCGATGTAAGCATCTACCGCTCGCAGCGCCTTAATCGCGAGGCCGCCGAAGCCGAACGTGCGCAGGCCGCGATGGGCGATCGCCTTACTCCCGGCTTCCCAAGCCATTGAATCTCCAATTCTCCTAGCGCGTCCGCTTCACCGCTTGCGGGCGGTGGGGACCAGATATCCCCACTCCATCACGCCGTCGATTAGGTGTCGCCGGGCCAGTTCGACGAGCTGGTTGTCCAATGCAGCGGCCAGCACACCGTTGCGGCCGATCTGGCGGTAGGCATTGATCGTCGGGCCGTAGTGATTCTTGAAGTACTCGTGCGCCACCTCGGCGCTCTCAAACTGGTTGACCGGCAACGTGCTTCGCCGCGTGCTGATATCGCCGACCCGGTCACCCAGCAGTCCGGCGACATAACCCTCGCGCCCCCACAACGCCGCGGGAGGCACACCCGGCGCCAGCGTCGGCCGATACGGTCGAATGGCGGCCAGCAGCTGGCCGAAGAAACCATCCGGCGTCCAGCTGACGAGGCCTACCGTGCCGCCGGATCGGCAGACTCGAACCAGCTCGTCGGCCGCCCGCTGATGATGCGGCGCGCCGCTCCAGCAGCTCCGGTGTCAGGTCACTCGAAACCACGTTGGCACCCACCTGGGCAGCGGGGATCGAAACGTTGCCGGATCCGGCGGCGACGTCGAGCACACGTTCGCCCGGCCCGATACCGGCGGAGCTGACCAGCACCGGGCCGAGCGGGGCCATTACCTGCTCAGCCATCCGGGCGTAGTCGCCCATCGCCCACACTGCCCGGGGTGTGGTTGCCACCTGGCCCGTTGCGGTCAGGATCTTGATGCTCATAAAAATCTCCTGACGAGTAACCGGGAAGAGTTTGGGACGCCGTCGTCCCGGTCCGCACACCGTGGCCCCCGATAATGCGTTACGGTTACAGTCTTACCTGGAAACAGTTTGCGTCCGCCATAGTAGCTAGCTGCTAAGCTACTGGACGATAGCTGTGGGGATCGCGACTGCTGCTCCACCACAAAGACGAACGAGATCGGTCGGAGTGGAGACGCTGAACAATGGCTACTAAACGCGGTACGGCAACGCCGGAGTCGGTGGATGCGATCACTGCTGCGTTGCTGACCGCATCGCGTTTGCTGGTGGCGATCTCGGCCCACTCGATCGCACTGGTCGACGAGTCCATCACTATTCCGCAATTTCGAACCCTGGTGATCTTGTTTCACCGGGGCCCGATCAATCTCGCCACCCTGGCAGCTCAGTTGGGCGTGAAACCTTCCGCCGCCGGGCGGATGGTCGACCGGCTCGCCAGCACCGGACTGATCGACCGCAAACCGCACCCGACCTCACGCCGTGAACTTTTGGCCGCGTTGACCGTGCGCGGACGAAAGGTGGTCGGGCAAGTCACCTCGCATCGGCGCACCGAAATCGCCCGCATCGTCGAAAAAATGCCACCGACCGAACGCCACGGCTTGGTGCGCGCATTGACCGCGTTTACCAGCGCCGGGGGAGAGCCGGCCGGCTACCTCGACGACGACGTCTGAGAGTCGACCGGCAAGCGTGGTTGTTGCTCGTTTGGTGGACGAATCGACCGGGTAGGCGTGCAATGCACGCAAACGACGGCCCGACGCGTGCCTAATTCCCGTATTTTGGGAGGGAATCCATGGTTGCCACCCCGCCATCGGCCGATGTCGTCGAATTCCTCGTCGCCCGGCACGAAACGGTTGGCGCGCAGACCGCCCACCAGTCGTGGCCGGACGAGGTGGCGCAGCCACTGTCCACGTCATTGCCATGGGGGCCGGGCCCCAAGCCGTACATCGACGGTATCGGCGCGGGGTATGCCGAGGTCGACATCCAGCAGATCGGTCCGGAACGAGACCGGTTCTTTCACCTGTGGATGTCGAAGATCGCGCTCGAGTTCGCGGCCTGATGGCCGCACCGGCCGGGGCGGCACGCTATCTGCCCGAGGATCGCAGCTTGGCTTCGCTCGAGGCCGCCGCAAGTGTTTGTCACGGCTGCACGCTGTATCAGAATGCGTCGCAAACCGTCTTCGGGCACGGCCACCCGGACGCGCCGATCATGCTCGTGGGCGAGCAGCCCGGCGATCGCGAAGACATCGAAGGTCTGCCGTTCGTCGGTCCTGCCGGCCGGTTGCTGGCGCGTGCGCTCGGCGATGCGGGCATCGATCCGGATCTGACGTATCAAACCAATGCGGTCAAGCATTTCAAATTCACGCGCAAGAATGGCAAACGACGGATCCACCAGAAACCCAGCCGAACCGAAGTCGTCGCCTGCCGACCATGGCTGATCGCCGAAATCGAGGCTCTGCAACCGGAATTGATCGTTTTGCTCGGTGCGACCGCGGCCCAGGCGTTGATGGGCAAGGCATTCCGAGTCTCCGCGCAGCGTGGTGAGCTGTTACAGCTGCCCGAGGACTTCACGTTACGAGCCGACCCGGACCCACAGCTGGTGGCTACCGTGCACCCCTCGGCGGTACTTCGTGACCGCACCGATCGCGAGCGGGCCTTCGCGTCGTTCGTCGATGATCTGCGAAACGCACGCTGCGGCTTGTCGACTGATGGCGCTCATCGGCGGTCAGCGCCAAGCCGGGGTGGCGCGGAGGTCTGAGCGAATGACTCAAATCGTGCCCGCCCGTCCCGGTCCCCGGACCAACGCTGTGAATGTCGCCGGTTTGGAGAGCCAATTACGCCGGCACGTCAGCGGTGAGGTGCGATTCGACCCGGCCACCAAGGCGATGTACGCCAACGACGCGTCGAACTTCCGCCAGGTGCCCATCGGTGTGGTTGTGCCCAAGACGATCGACGACGTCGTCCAGACCGTGCGGGCCTGTCACACCTACGGTGCCCCGGTACTGTGCCGGGGCGGTGGGACCAGTTTGTCCGGTGAGACGGTGAATGTGGCCGTCGTGATCGACTTTTCGAAGTACCTCACCGACATTCTCGACATCGACGCGCAGCACCGACTGGCGACCGTGCAAACCGGGGTGATCAACGAGCAGCTCAACAGGGCCACCGGCGAGTACGGACTAGTGTTCGGCCCGGACCCGTCGTCACACTCGAGATGCACATTGGGCGGCAATATCGGCAACAACTCCTGCGGGGTGCACTCGATCCAGTCGCATCTCTACGGGCCGGGGCCGCGGACATCCGACAACACACATTCAATGGACGTCATCACCTACGACGGCGCGCGGTTCACCGTCGGCGTCAATGAGGAGAAGGATCTCGACGCCATCATCGCCGCCGGCGGACGCAAGGGTGAAATCTATGCCGCCCTGCGGGATTTGCGCGACGAGTATGCCGACGACATCCGCACGGGATATCCATCGGTGGACGAGCTGCCGCGGCGGGTGTCCGGATACAACCTCGACGAATTGCTCCCGGAGAAGGGTTTCAACGTAGCCCGCGCGCTCGTCGGCACCGAGAGCACCTGCGCGGTGGCGCTGACCGCGACAGTGATGCTGACACCGGCGATGATTCACCGCACGCTGGTGGTGATTCAATACGACTCGCTGGGCGAGGCCGGCGACGCGGTACGGGACCTGATGGCCTGGAAACCAATTGGTCTGGAGGCCGTCGACCACCTGCTGGTCCACGACCAGGAACTGACCGGAACCAATGCGGCCGGCCGGGCGGCGCTGCCCCGGCCCGAATCCAGCGGTGCCTGGCTGTTCATGCAGTTTGGATCCGACGAGCCCGGCGAATCACTGCGCCGGGCTGAGGAATTCGTCCAGTGGCTCCGGAAGAGGAAGGACTACGACGACGACCGCATCGTGCTGGCCCGCAGTAAGCAGGACGGCGGCAACAGCGACCAGTTGTGGTCGATTCGCGAGGCCGGGCTGGGATCGACGGCGTTTCCGGCAGACAGTGGCGATCACTGGCCGGGCTGGGAAGATTCGGCTGTGCCGCCGGCGCGAGTTGGCGACTACTTGCGGGATCTGCAGCAGCTCTACGCCGACCACAGTCTGCACGGTGCCATGTATGGCCACCTGGGCGAAGGCTGCATCCATTCCCGGATCAATTTCGACCTGCGTCACCGCGACGGGTTGGCCACCTACCGGCACTTCATGGAGGCGGCCGGCGACCTGGTGGCGCGCTACAACGGCTCGATGTCCGGCGAGCACGGCGACGGGCAGCAGCGCGCCGAACTGCTCGGCAAGCAGTACGGTCCCCGCCTGCTCGAAGCGATGCGCAAGTTCAAGCTGATCTGGGATCCGGAGTGGAAGATGAACCCCGGCAAGGTCATCGACCCATATCGCTTCGACGAGAATCTCAAGCTGGGCACTGACTACAACCCACTGCGGCCGAAGGTGAAGTTCGCCTACCCGGACGACGGCGGGGATTTCTCGCACGCGGCGTTGCGCTGCGTCGGTGTCGGCAAATGCCGGGTGCCCGATGCGCAGACCACGATGTGCCCGAGCTATCAGGTGACCAAGGAGGAGAAGCACTCCACCCGCGGGCGTGCACGGCTGCTGTTCGAGATGCTGCGCGGTGAAGTGATCACCGACGGCTGGCAGTCGGCCGAGGTGGCCGATGCGCTGGATCTGTGCCTGGCGTGCAAGGGCTGCACCAGCGACTGCCCGGTCGACGTGGATATCCCGACCTACAAAGCGGAGTTCTTGTACCACCATTTCAAGTCGGTGCGCCGGTGGCGACCGCGCTTTGCCTACGCGTTCGGGTTCATCGACCAGGCGGCCCGGTTGGCGAGTGCCATCCCCGAGCTGGCGAACTTCGCGATCCAGACACCTGGCCTGGCGCGAATCGCCAAGGCGGTAGGTGGGATCGATCGGCACCGGCCGCTACCGACGTTTGCGCCGATGACACTGCAACAGTGGTTTTCGGGGCGCCCGGTGGTCAATGACGGCGGGCCGCGCGTCATCCTGTTTCCGGATACGTTCAACAACCGGCTGCACACTGAGGTCGGGGTGGCCTGCGTGGAGGCGATCGAGGCGGCCGGCTGGCAGGTGGTGATGCCGACCAAGCACATCTGTTGTGGCCGACCGCTGTACGACTACGGCTTCCTGGATATGGCCGAGCGCTACCTGCAGGATGTGCTGTCCCAGTTGCGTGACGACGTCCGGGCCGGCACACCGATCGTGGGGATGGAGCCCAGCTGTCTGGCCGTGTTCAAAGGCGAGCTGCCCAAGCTCTTGCCGCATGACGACGACGCAGACCGCCTGGTACGCAACAGCTATCACTTTGCCGAGTTCTTCACGAAGTTCGACGTCGAGCTTCCGAAAGTGTCCGGGGCGCGGGCGCTGCTGTGGGGGCACTGCCACCAGCGGGCAACCGGCGGAGTGGATGCGGATCAGCAGGTCTTGGAGAAGATGGGACTCGACGTGGAACCGGTGTCCGGCGGCTGCTGCGGATTGGCCGGTTCCTGGGGTTTCGAGCAAGGCAAGTACCAACTTTCGATGGACTGTGGCGAGCAAGCACTATTGCCGAAGATTCGCGACAACCCCGACACCCTGGTGGTGGCCGACGGATTCTCCTGCCAGACCCAGATCAGGGATGCGGGCGCAGCGACGCCGCTGCATCTGGCGCAGGTAATGGTCGGCGGTCGGCCGACTCGCCCGGAGCCTTCGACACGCGTTCGAGCGGCCCGGGTGGCTGGTCCACTGGCCGCGATCGCGGTGGCGGGCGCCGGGGTGTCCTGGGC
This sequence comes from Mycobacterium sp. NGS51, assembly GCF_059812525.1. Taxonomy (NCBI): domain Bacteria; kingdom Bacillati; phylum Actinomycetota; class Actinomycetes; order Mycobacteriales; family Mycobacteriaceae; genus Mycobacterium; species Mycobacterium sp. NGS51. The sequence goes on along the minus strand of NZ_JCALCV010000008.1, from coordinate 181,071 downwards.
GCTGGCAGCTGCGCTCCGTAAGCGTTGAGCCGCTAGGGCACCTCGTCGTCGTCTGCTCGGAGCAGGCGTTCGGGGTGGTGGTAGTTGTTGGTTCTTGGTTGGCCGTGGTCGAGGTGTGGGGGTGGGATCCATTGGGTGTCGCCATTGTTGAGCTTGCGGGTTTTCCAGCCGCCGGAGGTGACCAGTTTGTGGTGCGGCCCGCAGCCCAGGGTGAGCTCGTCGATGTCGGTTTCGCGGCATTGGGCGTAGTCGGTGACGTGATGGACCTCGGTGAGGTAGCCGGGCACATCGCAGTTGGGGAACGTACAGCCGCGGTCCTTGGCGTAGAGCACGATGCGCTGCCCGGGGCAGGCCAGCCGCTTGGTGTGGTAGAGCCCGATGGCTTTGCCGTGGTCGAAAATCGACAGGTAATGATGGGCGTGGGAGGCCAGCCGGATCACATCGGTCATGGGTAGCAGGGTGCCGCCGCCGGTCAGCGCTTTGCCGGTGCCGGCTTCGAGTTCGGCCAGGGTGGTGGAGACGATGATGGTGGCCGGTAGGCCGTTGTGCTGACCCAACTTTTCGGAGGCGAGCAGGGCGCGAAGCGCGGCGTTGAGCGCGTCGTGGTTGCGTTGGCCGGTGCTGCGGGGGTCGCCCTGGGCGGTGGGCTGCGATGGTGTGCCATCGAGGCAGGGGGTCAGGTCCTCGGGGTTGCACATGCCCGGGGCGGCCAGCTTGGCCAGCACGGCGTCGAGGGTGGCGCGGGCTTCGGGCGTCAGCAGCCCGCTGATCTTTGACATGCCGTCGAGGTCTTGTTTGCCCAGGATCAGGCTGCGCCGCCGGGCGCGATCGTTGTCGGTGAAATCACCGTCGGGGTTGAGACAGTCGGTGAGTCGATCGGCCAGTTTGGCCAGTTGGTCGGGGCGAAACTGGCCGCCGTCGCGGGCCAGTTGGGCTTCGGCGTGCGCGGCGGTGTCGATGTCGACGGCGTCGGGCAGCCGGTGATAGAAATTGCGGATCACGCTCACGTGGCCGGGCCCGATGGTCCCGGCGCGTTGCGCGGCAGCCGTGGCGCCCAACAGCGGCTCGAGCGGCTCGCCGCTCATCGCCCGGCGCGCCCCGAGGTCGGCGGCCTCCCCGATGCGCCGGGCGGCCTCGGCGCGGGTGATGCGCAACCGCTCGGCCAACGCAAACGAGAGCGTGCCGCCCAGCTCGGTGTCGGTGGCCTGCTCGGCGAGCTGGTTGATCAGCGGGTGCTCGACGGCAGGCAGCTGGCGGCGCAGCGTTTCGCAGCACTCCAGCATCGCCAGGCGCTCAGGGGTGGTCAACACCTCGAACGACAGATCCAAGACGCGCTTCATGTCGGTCTTGAGCGCATCGACGACCTCGACGATCTCTTCCCGACTGCTAGAACGCATGTTCGAAAGGATATCGGCCGGGTACGACAGCAACGGCCCGCCGTGAGACTAGCGAAGCGGATGTGGCAGAAGTGATTTCAGCGAAGCTGGCGCTGACCCCAACTCGATGCGGCCAGCAAGCTTGCCATTAGTCCGGCGCCGAGCAACGAACGTCGATGCCGGGTGGCCCAGAATTGCGGACTGTGGCCGTGGGCCTGGTCGTCGAACACACCATGCGCGCCGTGATCTTTACCCCCCGGCCCGTCGACGGGCTCCCAGAGATTGGCCGGCCGATCCGGCCCGACTTTCTGATCGGTTTGTTGCGAGTCATATCCAGTCCGGGCCAGATAGCGGTCGAGCAGCGCAGGCGCGAACCGTTGTCCGATGATCGTTCCGACCGTGCTCGCCCCGACCCAGTACTGCTTGCGGCGTGGATGGTCGAGCGCATGCAGGACGCCGCGCGCGGCGACTTCGGGTTGGTATATCGGCGGCACCGGCTGCGGGTGCCGATCCAAACGCGAAAGCACCCAGGAGAACTGCGGGGTGTTGACCGCAGGCATCTGCACGACGGTGATCCGCACCTTGCTCTTCTCATGCATCAATTCGGTTCGTAGCGATTCGGTAAAGCCGTTGATGGCATGTTTGGCGCCGCAGTACGCCGACTGAAGCGGAATTGCGCGGGCGCCCAGTGCAGATCCCACTTGCACGATGACTCCGGAGTTCCGCGGACGCATCCGCTGCAACGCGACCATGGTGCCGTACACGAAGCCGAGGTAGCTGATCTCGGTGACCCGGCGGAATTCCTCCGGCTTGATCTCGGCGAAGGGCGCGAAGACCGAGCTGAAGGCGACATTGATCCAGGCATCGATGGGGCCGAACCGTTCCTCGACGCGTTGCGCGGCCTGTTGCACCGCGTCGTAGTCGGACACGTCGGTCGGGATCGCCAGCGCCTCACCGCCTTCCGCGCGCACCTCGGATGCCGCGCCGTCCAGCCCGGCCTCACCCCGTGCCAGCAGTCCGATGCGTGCTCCTCGCTTCGCGAGCAGTTGCACAGTCGCTCGGCCGATACCGGCGCTCGCGCCGGTCACCACGACGACGGGTGAGTTTTTGATTCCCATGGTCTTACGCTGTTCCGATCTTGTAGGACGAATCGTCTCCACAAGCACGCTTACCCCGGCCCGGGATCGGTAAACCAACTAAGGTCGTACTGCAATGACCGACGTGAGCACAATGCAGATGGCGTGCGAGGAACGCGACGAATTCGCCGACCTGCTCGCGGGGCTATCGCCGACGCAATGGGAGCAACCCAGCTTGTGCGCTCAATGGCGGGTCCGTGAGGTCGTTGCCCACGTGCTCAGCTATGACGAGCTGAATCGCTGGGAGTTGTTGCGGCGCTTCGTCAAAGGCCGCCTGCTGGTCAACCGCATCAACGCGATCGGCGTCGCTGAGTATGCGCGCCGCTCGCCCGAACAGCTCACCGAATTGATGCGCGCCTGCATCCCGCCGCGGGGCTTCACGTCGATGTTCGGTGGCATGGTCGCGCTCGTTGACGGCATGATCCATCAGCAGGACATCCGCCGGCCACTCGGTATCGCGCGCGCCATCGATTCCACGCGGATGCAAGCCGTGTTGGACTACGCCTTGCGCGCTCCCGCTACTCGTGGTGTGTGGCGGGCCCGAGGAATCCGGCTGGCCGCCACCGACCTGGACTGGTCGCACGGCAGCGGGGCTGAGGTAAAAGGCCCAGGCGAAGCTCTGCTGATGGCGATGGCCGCCCGCCCGGATGCCCTCGATCAACTAGCCGGACCAGGAAAAGAGCTGCTCGCTCAGCGCATACGTCGCTGACTCGCCCAGTGGTTTACCAGTCGGAGGACTCGCCAGGCGAGTTCGCCAGTGCCGTGTCCACGCTCTCGTCGACGGCTATCAGTTCGCCGAGCCCGCAGGCGACGACCAGTCGCGCAACCACTGGCTGGTTGCTGACCAGGCGGATCTCGACGCCACGCTCCCGGCTGCGCTCCGCTTCCTCGGCCAGCACTGCGAACGCGCAGCAGCCCATGAAGTCCAGGCCGCTGGTGTCGACCACAAGAGCACCTGGAGAACTGGCAGCAGCCGCCGCCTCGTTCAGCAGGTGCCGCCAGGTGTCTTCGTTGGAGGCGTCGACTTCGCCTCCGGCATGGACAATCACCGCGGATCCGCTGCGTTCGCTGGTGGTCCGCAATGTGCTCCGTGCACCGGCCAGTTCCGAGACCAGACGGCTGCTCAACATCAAATGACTGGACGATGCTTCTGCCGTGGCAAAACTCATGGTGAACTCCTCAAATCGGCGCTTCGCGCCGCGAAGGATGCCCGCCCTACGTGCCTGAAGACAGACCTCGTATTTTCTAGATTTCATTTTTATAACAGAGATTGCTCGGCATGTCTATGTGGGGTTGGTAAGAATCGGCTGGATTCGACCTGGATGACCCGACGTTCCGCAAATAAGGATCAATGTCCGGGTTCCCGGACGAATCTCGTCATCCGCGCGCGATGTAAATGTCGATTACATCTGTTACCAACAGCTCTCATTCGATAGCGACCATGCGGGGCGCGGGGCAGCATTGAGCGCCAACGGCCTGTTGCGGCTTGGTAGCAAACTGTCCGCCGGCAAGCTTAGACGCCTGTCACGGCGCAGGTGTCAGCGGCGCTCAGCATTGACAACGGAGTTTGCCAACGGACCGGGCGAAACCGTCGCCTCAAGCCGCCGTCTGGTCCGATTCTCGAGGGTTCTCGGCCTCGAATTCGGCGATTGCCCGGGCAGTGCGTTTGCGGAACAGAATCGCGGCTATGCCGCCAATCACGACCGCGACGACCAGAGCGATCCAGGAAAACCGCTGCAGCCAGCGCTCGGCTGCGACTCCGGCGTAGTAGATCAGCGCGGTGGTACCGCCGGCCCAGCACACGGCACCGGAAACATTGGCGACGAGAAAACGCGGATAGGGCATCTTCAAAGCGCCGGCAAGCGGCCCGGCGAAGATCCGCAATAACGCGATGAACCGCCCGAAGAAGACCGCGTGCGAACCCCATCGGGTGAATATCCGTTCGGCCAGGCCGACGTGTCCGGGGCCGAAATGGTGCGGAAACCGCCGGCCCAGCCAATCGAACAGGGGCATGCCGAACCGTCGGCCAATGGAATAGCCGATCGTGTCGCCGATCACCGCTCCGATCACCGCGGCCGCCCCGACGCCGATTGGGCTGACGGCCAATTCGTGGCGTGATGACATCAGCGCCGCGGTGACGAGCACGATCTCGCCGGGAAGTGGAATCCCCAGGCTCTCGATCCCGACCACGACGCCGACGATCAGGTACACCGTCAGCGGTGGGATCGAGTGCAGCAGGACATCCACCGTCATGCGATAAGGATGCCTGACCGGGGTGGTCAGCGGGCGCGGTGACGCGCTGTGACGTCATCGAGGTATGGACGTTTGGGTTGCCGTCCGTCGCCGGTAGAGCGACCGCGCAGCTGGCGCCAAAGCCAGGGCAGGAGCATGTTCTGTGTCCATCGCACTTGCGCACCGGCGCGCGCTGACAGCGACGAGCGCACCGCCATGCCGTCTGAGTTCGCCCAATCATGATTGCTCGAGGGCAGATTCAGGGCCTCTGCCGCGGCGGCCGCAAACAAGATATGGCCCTTGGTCGAGGCGTGAATGCGGTCCGCGCTCCAGGTGTCGAGGTTGTGCATGGAGGGGGCGGTGTACAGATCGACGAGCCCGAATCCATGGCTTTGGGCAGCGCTGCGGATGACGTCGTTGATGCGGGCCACTCGTGCGGCAAGCAGCCGGCCGACCGGCACGAGTTTGCCGACATCGGGGAAGGTCGTCGTCAGCACGGTAGCTCCCGACCCGGCCAACCCCGTATACAGCAGGCCCAGTTCGGCTAAGGCTTGATCAAAGGATCGTCCCGGCCGGGTGACGTCATTCATCCCAGCGCACACGGTGATCAGATCCGGCCGCATCGCCAGCGCGTGCGGTAGTTGGTCGTGCAGCACGTCACGGATCCGCCTGCCCCGCACCGCCAGATTGGCGTACTGCAATCCGGGATACAGGACGTCGATCCGGTAGGCCAGCCGGTCGGCGAACCCGCTGAGGCCAACCGTGTCGTCGCCGTCCCACAGTCCCTCGGTCTGGCTGTCGCCGATAGCCACGTACCGGCGGTAGCCGATGCCCGACATCACCCCATTGCTTCGGGCAAGACGAAGCGCTCGACGGCCTTGGCGAAGCCGTCGTTGTCGTTGCTGTCGGTGACCTCTTTGGCTGCCGTCTTCACCTTCTCGTCAGCGTTGCCCATGGCGATGGTCAGGCGCGAGTGCTCGAACATCAGGATGTCGTTGGGCATGTCACCGATTGTGGCGATCTGTCCGGGTGACAACTTGTACTGTGCGGCAAGGTATTTGGCGACCGATCCTTTATTGGCCTCGGGATGGGTGACGTCGAGGTAATAGGGCTGCGACGGCGACGCCGCGACGTGGTTGCCAAACCGGTCCCGGACCGCTTCGGTTGCCTTGTTGACTGCGTCGTGGTCGTCGCTGACCCCGACGAGCTTGGCGACCGACTCGGTGTGGTCCTTCGGGCCTTTCATCACCTTCGGCTCGAACTGGACCGTCTTGGATTCCCGATCGACATGCGAGCCATCGAGATCGGGAACATACCAATCGGCACCCTGATAGATCCACACGTCGAGGTCGAACGAGTTGATCACCTCCGCGATCGGTACCACGAGGTTTTCGGGGAGGACCTTTTGTTCGATGACGCTCATATCGCGCTTGACGAAGATGCCGCCGTTGAAGCCGGCGATGGGCGTTTTCAAGTCGAGCGGATCGATCAGCATCGCCATACCCTTGGGCGGTCGCCCGCTGGTGACGGCGAACAACACGTCGGCGTCGTATAGCTTGCGCACCGCGTCCACGGCCGCGTCGGTGAGTTGCTTCTGCTGATCTACTAGCGTGCCGTCCACATCGGCGAGCAGCAGACGGATCCGGTCAGTCGCCACGCGTCCCCATGATAGTCAGGATCGGCGTTATCGCAGGTACCGTCTCTGACATGCCGAAGAAGGCGAAGCCGACCGCCGATTCACTTGCGCCGCAGTATCCGATCGAGTCGGTGGACAACGCGCTCAAATTATTGCTGCTACTAGGGGACCAACCCCAGATCCGGCTGACCGACGCGACCCGGTATCTGGGAGTGGCATCCTCGACCGCACACCGGCTGCTGGCGATGTTGACCTACCGCGGATTTGTGCGCCAGGACCCGGTGTCGAAGGCCTACCTGCCGGGTCCGGCGCTGACCGGTGTGGCATTCGCGATCTTCGGCCGCATCGATATCGCCGGAACCGCCATGCCAATCATGCGCGGGCTCAGCGAACGATTGCGCGAGACAATCCATATCGGGATGCTCGACGGTGCAGTGGTGCGCTTCGTCGCCGCGATCGAAGGGCCGACGGCGGTGCGGGTTGCCTCTCGGTTGGGCCGCACCATGCCGGCGCACTGCACGTCGACCGGCAAGGCCATGCTGGCCCAGCTGTCACAACCGGAATTGCATCAGCTGCTGCCCGGCGAGAACCTGGAACGGATTACCCAGCGGTCGATCGCCAAGCGCACTGCGCTGGAAGCCGAGCTGTCCCGGATCCGCGATCAGGGCTACGCCGTCAACCAGGAGGAGAGCGAGGAAGGCGTTGCCTCGGTTGCGGTGGTAATACCGACTCGGGCGCCGGGTTTACGGCTGGCGCTCAACGCCGCAGCACCGCAGCATCGGCTGAGTAAACCGCAGTATGCATCGGTGGCGGCCACACTTGCCCAGGCGGCCAAGGAGATCGGCGAGCAACTCTGACCCGTCGAGCGTCGACTTGTTGCGGGCATTTGGCCAAAATTGCCCAACAACTCGACGTTCGGCGCCGACAAGGGTGCTTACCCGAGCCGCGCGACTTCGTGCCGCCAGGCCGCCTCGACGGTGAAGCCGGAACCCAGGTCGGGCAGCTCAGCCCAATCCCGGTCGTCGATGTCGTGCACGGTGCCGCCGGCGGAGCGCACGCGTAACGCCATCCGGGCCAGCGCGTCGACGCTGATCGCCTGCAGCACCGCCTGCTGCACGCTGGCGGCGGCACTGGTGATCCCGTGGCCGCGGCAGATCACCACACGCCGGCCGCGCATCGCGGCCACCATTTCCTTGCCCAACTGAGGGTTTCGGATCAGCACCGACCGTTCGTAGACGGGCACGCCACCGCGTGCGAGCCACGCGCCGGCAATGTCGTAAGCACCCCAGATCGGCCGGAGAACGATGCCGGCCAGATCGGCGGCGACGACGGCGGGCGGATGCAGATGGGCAACCGCTCGATGCCGCGCGTCGGACAGCAGGGTTTCGACGTGGATCGGAAGCTCGTTGGGCACTCGGTAACCGTCGAGTTCGGCTGCGGCGCCGGCGCTGCCGTCGAAGTGGATCAGCCGAATATCCTCCGGCCGGGTGAACGCCACCCCGATATCGGTGTCACTGCGGCAGCGGATCAGCAGGTGCTCGTCGTCGACGCGCAGGCTGAGATGGCCGAGGATGCCGTCGACCAAGCCGCGCGCCGCGGCCACCCGGCAGGCCTGCGCCACCAACGCGCGTTGCTCGTCGAGCGTCACGATGCCCCCAGACCCGATCCACCGTCCGGGTGGATCGTGTCGCCGGTGATGCCGCGGGAGCGGTCGGAGGCCAAGAACACGAAACTCCACGCGTGGTCGTGGCCGGAGAGTGCGACGTTCAGCGGTGTGCGCGCCGCCAAGTCGTCGGCTCGGCCAGGTGTGTCGTCGAGGCGGACATCCTGCAACCCGAGGCTGGCCGCCCCGCGGAGATCGGTGTTCAGCGTGCCGCCCGGCGCCACACCGTTGACTCGGATGTCCGGCGCCAGTTCGTGGGCGAGCGTGCTGACCAGTCCACGCACCGCGAATTTCGACGACACGTAGAGCACGCCACCACGGCCGGGATAGAACGACGATGCGGATTCGGCCAGCACGATCGACGACCCGGCGCCGGCTTTCAGCGCCGGCACGGCGGCCTTGACCGATTGCAGGTGGCTGAGCACGTTGGCCCGGAAGATCTCGTCGAACGCGGCGGGCAGGTCATCGGCGTCGAGGTCTGAGATTCCCCGGTAGAAGTCGAAAATTCCCACACAGTTGACCAGGGTGTCGAGTCCGCCGAACGCATCGACCGCGGCGGCGACCGCGCGTTCGTTGGCGGCACGCTCGATCGCGTCGCCTTCGACCACCGGCACCTCCGGGCACTCCTGGCGCAGGGCCTCGCACTTGCCGTGATCGCGTTCCAGCACAGCGACTTTGGCACCCTCGGCACGGAAAGCGTCGACGACGGCTCGTCCGATGCCCGATCCGGCGCCGACGACCAGGGCACGCTTGCCGTCCAACCATCCCGTCATGGTGTCGGCCCCTCGTCCGGAAGCAGCGGTCCATGCGTCGTGCCGACCATTGCCTCTAACGTGCGGGTGTTCTGGCGCGTCAGGGCTTCCAGTTCAAGTGCATCCAGGCTGATCGACTGCCCGGATTTGGGTGCGGTGACCAACAGCCGTGACCCGTTGCGGGTATCGACGCGACGCACCTGCACTTCGGTGAATTCGTTTGCGATGGTGAGGGGTTCATCGGTCACAGGAACACCGCCAGATTCTGCATCCGCAACACCGACTCGTCGACCATGATGGTGCGCCGTGCCAGTTTCCAGCGCTCGCCGTCGCGGCGCAGTACGTCCGTGCGGCCGCAGGACACCAGCGCCGCTTCGTTGGCATCACCGCGGCTGCGGAACAGCAGCTCGGCGGATTCGACGACCACATGATCATCATCCTCGCAGGCGAACGTGCGAACGTTGGTGATGTAGTGCCGCAGCCGTGACGGCGGATCCTCGGTCCAGGCGTGCTCGGTGTGGAACCGGGCCACCCGACGGCTCAGTGAGTATTTGTCCTCGTCGAAGTGCGCCATGCCGGGCGAGGTGTCGAACCCGGCGCCCAGCGCGGTGGTTACCCGCACCGGCATCAGGTAGACAATGTCGTCGGCCAAGGTGTCCAGCCATGCCTCGTACTGTTGCGCGTCGAGCAGGTAGGCTTCGTCAACCAGGAACTGGTGGGCCTGCAGGTGCCGAAGGTCGTTGAACGGCAGGGGATGTCGGGCGGTCATACCGTCTCCAGGTGATCGGCCCACAGTTGCAGTAATGCGCGTTGGTTGTTCTCGTTGTAGCCGACTTGGGCGCGGCCCGGCCCGTGAAACGCAGCGGCGGGCAGTGTGTCGACCACGGGGCGGTCATCGGAGAGCAGACCCATCCGGCTGTTCAGCAGCAACCGGCGCGCCATCGTGCCGCCCGCAGTGGTGGTCAGCGACACCCAGTTCTCCACGTCGTCCTGTTCGAACATGCCCGACGACCCGAAGCACATCAGGTAGGCCTTGTAGGAATTCTTCTTGTACTCCGGCGGCGCCGCCGAGTCCACCGCGAACCACGAGTACACCTCGGTTTGGTTCGCGCTGATCGGCTGCCAGAGCCGAATCGAGATGAACGGCAACACCGATTCGCCATCTTCGACTTTGGGCCAGTTGTGCACGAAACTCAGGTTGGGAAAACACGAAGCGGCCGAGATCATGAACCCGTCCTCGCCGACGACCTGTTGGTGGCGCGACGACCACACGTCTTTGATCCGGCCGATCATCTCGTCGGGGTATCCGACGTAGCGCATCCGTTCGTCGAAAGGGCCCGGCGGGAGTTTGTAGGTGGTTCCACCGCCCCGGCCGGCCCAGTAGGTGGCGCCGTCCTTACGCTTTTGAGCTTTGGGCTCACGGAACAGTCCGATCTCGACGATCGAGGCATGGGTCTGCGGGGTGTGATACATGTCGCCGGCGAAATTCTCCGCCCCGATCTTCCAGTTCGCGTTGATCCGCCAGCGTTGCGGGCCCCGCAGTTCCAAGCCGTGGCGGCTCTGCTTAGTGTAGAAGTCCAAGTAGAACCGGAAGTCACCCAGGAAGTCCTCCAGCGGTTCGGCGTTGGGATCAAGGTTGATGAAGATCAAACCGTTGTAGCTCGCCAGATTCGGTGCCGGTAACAGGGTTTGACCGCTCTTGAGGAACCCGTCGTCGCCGCCGTAGGCCTCGCGGTGGAACGGCAGACCGGTGAGCCGGCCGTCGTTGCGGTAGACCCAACCGTGATACGGGCAACGGAAATTCGAGGCATTGCCCATCTCGGCGCGGCACACCTGCATCCCGCGGTGTAAGCACATATTAAACAAGGCCCGCACATCGCCATCGGAACCACGGGCGATGATGAATGAGTCTCCCAGCACCCGCCGTACCACGTAGTCGCCGTCCTGGGGGATCTCCGACTCGTGGCCGACGAACATCCAGGCGCGACTGAATATTCGGTCCTTCTCCAAAGCGAAGATGTCGTCGTCGTTGTAGATGTGGGCGGGGATCATCCCACGCCGAACGTTGTCGAAGACGTGGCTGTAGTCGGTCACCGGCCAACTCCCGTCGATGATCTGCTATGCAGAGAGCACTTCCGCTAATTAGAGAATGCCCGAACCGTGGGGGACGGTCAACGGAGCGCGGGCTGCGCGCTGGGAGCGTGAACAATCTCACATGAATCCGATCATGCGGTTCCATGAATCGTGCAAGCTGGGCATATAAAGCTATAGTCCGTAACAGAGCGGGGATAGACACCGCAAATGAGGAAAGGCTGAGGTCATGGTTCAGCGGTCAAAGGTGGGCACCCGAACGCTGTCCTTCATCGGGCGGCAGGACTGGTTGGATCGCCCCAGTTACCGGTTTGAGCACATGCTCGGCTTTGCCTACAACGCGCTGGGCGGCGCCCGGGACCGGATTTCCAACGCACTGAACGGCGTGTGGCTCGGGCATCCGGTTCATCCGCCATTGGCGTCGCTGACCAGCGGAGCGCTCGGGACGACGGTGGCGCTGGATGCGCTGAGCGTGCTACCGGGCCGACCGGCTTCCGAACTGGTGGACGCATCGCGGTTTGCGCGACGCGCGTTGGGTCTGGGGATTCTGGCGAACATCGCCTCCGCGGTCACCGGTGTCACCGACTGGCAGCACACGCACGAGGAAGACCGCCGCGTCGGAGTCGTACACGGTCTGCTGAACGTCGTCGCGACTGGGCTGTACGTGAAGTCGTGGTCGGATCGCCGACGTGGCCGGCACCTGCGCGGAATTGCCATCAGCGCAGTGGGTTACGGCATCACCGTGGGCAGCAGCTACCTGGGCGGTGCCCTGGTGTTCGAGTCCGGAATCGGCATCGATCAATCCGGCCAGCGGTTGCGCACCCGCGACTGGATGCCTGTGCTGCCGGCGACGTCGCTGCAGAACGGCAAGCCGCAGCGAGTCGAGATCGACGGGGTGGGGTTGGTCGTGTGCAAGACCGGCGACGACGAGGTGTCCGCCTTCGGCGAGTTCTGTCCGCACCTCGCTGCGCCGATGGCCGACGGTTGGGTCGATCGTGGGCGAATCGTATGTCCCTGGCACGGTTCACGATTCGACGTCGACTCAGGGGAGGTGCTGCGCGGCCCGGCGGCGGCGCCGCTGCCCCGCTATCAGGCGCGGATCAGCGACGGAATGATCGAGTTGCGCGGCGACGCACAACATCCGCTCGAGGCGGGAAGGGGAGTGGCCAAGTGAACGCCTACACAGTGCTGCAGGACCACCACAAAGTACTCAAAGGCCTGGCGGCCAAGGTCAGTGCGGCGCCGGCAGGGACCGCGGAACGGCAGGCCATTCTCGACGAGATGTTGGTGGAATTGGATATCCACTTTCGCATCGAGGACGACATCTACTATCCGGCCCTGGCGGCGGCCAGCAGGTTGATTGCGATCGCGCACGCCGAACACCGCCAAGTCACCGACCAGCTCGCCGTGCTGCTGCGCACGCCGCCGACCGCGTCCACCTACGAACTCGAATGGGAAACGTTCAAAACGGTCCTGGAGGCGCACGCCGACGAAGAGGAGCGCGACATGATCCCGGTTCCCGCATCGGTGCACATCACCGACGAAGAACTCGCGGCGCTGGGCCGCAAGATGGCATCGCGCATCGAGCAGCTGCGTGGCTCCACTCTGGAAAAATTGCGGGTGAAGGGCAAAGCGGCGCTGCTTCGCGCGATGTAGTCGCGCGGCAGTCGAGCCCCGCCCCCGGAGGACAGCCGGGCATTGCTAGTAGCGTCAGCCTCTATGAGGGCTGCACCGGAGCACCTCGCGTCCCAGGATGACATCACGGCGGAGATCGCCGGCGTGGCGGCCGGGGGCGCGGAAGGACCGCAGCCGCGACTGAACTACCCGCCGTATCGCAGCAGCGCCCTGCGCCATCCGCAATCGCCGTTTGTCCGCATCGATCCGGAGGGCGTCGAGCGCGCGGCGCCGTGCTTCGGCTACCAGGACGTCGACCCCGGCGATGCCGACCTCACCGCCGGTGGTGCCGGCGAGCCGATCGGCGAGCGCATCATCGTGACGGGGCGGCTGCTCGACACCGCGGGCCGACCGCTCACCGGACAACTCATCGAGATCTGGCAGGCCAACGCCAGTGGCCGTTACAACCACGATCGTGACCAACACCCGGCGTCGATCGACCCGAACTTCATCGGGGTGGGCCGCTGTCTGACGCAGTCCGACGGCACGTACCGCTTCCTGACCGTCAAGCCGGGCCCGTACCCATGGCGAAATCACCACAACGCTTGGCGACCGGCGCACATTCACTTCTCGGTTTTCGGCACGGCTTTCACCCAGCGCCTGGTCACTCAGATGTATTTCCCTGGGGACCCGTTGTTCGGGTTGGACCCCATCTTCCAGTCCGTCCTCGACCCCGCCGTCCGACAACGTCTGATCGCCGCCTACGACCACGAGCTCACCCAGCCCGAATACGCCACCGGTTACCGTTGGGACATTGTGCTGGAGCACAGCGAACATGAGTGAATTGGCTTGCACGGCAGGGCAAACAGTCGGACCGTTCTTTCACTGCGCGTTGCCGTATGTCGGCGACAACCGATTGGCCGACGATGCCGACGCCATCCAGTTGCACGGCGTGGTCTTTGACGGCGCCGGTGTCGGCATCCCCGACGCGCTGGTCGAACTGTGGCAGCCGGCCCCGGACGGCAGCATCGTCTCGCAGCCCGGTTCGCTGCGTCGCGACGGCGCGACATTCACCGGCTGGGGACGATGCGCGACTGACGAGGCCGGGCGCTACACCTTCACGACCCTGACACCCGGATCGGTAACCGCCGGACGTGCTGCGTTCTTCGCGATCACCGTCTTCGCACGCGGGTTGTTGAATCGGTTGTTCACCCGGGCCTATTTGCCGCACGGTGACCTGGCCGCCGAGCCGCTGCTGTCAGTGGTCGACACCGCGCGACGAAATACCCTGTTGTGCTCCGTGGAGCCGAGCGGATACCGTTTCGACATCCACCTGCAAGGCGAGCACGAGACGATTTTCCTGGCCTACCACAGCGATAACGGATGACGAACCTGCTGTGGCCGGGTGATCACCGCGCCGGTGCCCTGATGACTGACGAGGCGTTGCTTGCGGCGATGCTCGCGGTGGAATCGGCCTGGCTGAACGCACTGACCGCCGCCGGCCTGGCACCGGGCGAGGCAGCCGACGCCGATCTGGGCCAATGGGTGGGCTCGCAGGACTGCGAGTTGCTCGCCGTGACCGCCGAAGAGGGCGGCAACCCGGTGATCGGGCTGGTCGCACTGCTGCGTGAGCGCGCCGCTCCGGCCCTCAGTGCCTGGATCCACCGCGGCCTCACCAGCCAGGACACCCTGGACACCGCCCTGATGCTGGCCGCCCGCGATGTTGCCGATACCCTGAAAACTCAATTCTCCGAGCAGATTTCGACACTGTCTGCTCTTGCGGAGAAGTATCGGGCCGCACCGATGGTGGCCCGCACGCTAACCCAGCACGCCGTGCCAACGACATTCGGCGCCAAGGTGGCCGGGTGGCTCGGCGGCGTGGTCGAGGCGTATCGGGGCCTCGGCGCATTGACCTGGCCGGCCCAGATCGGCGGTGCCGGCGGGACACTGGCGGCGACGACCGAGCTGGCCACCTTGGCCGGAAGCGCAAACGGCCCCGCGCAGGTCTCCATCCAGTTGGCGCAAAACACCGCAGCGGCATTGGGATTGGCGGCCCGAATGCCGTGGCATACCACCCGGGCGCCGATCACCGCGTTCGCCGACGCCCTGGTGGGATGCACTGACGCGTGGGGCCATATCGCCTCGGATATCGTCACGCTGGCCCGTCCCGAGATCGCCGAGTTGAGCGAGCCTACCGTCGGCGATCGCGGCGAATCGTCGACCATGCCGGGCAAGCGCAATCCCGTGCTGTCCATCTTGCTCCGGCGCACTGCATTATCGGCGCCACCATTGGCCGCGACCCTGCACATCGCCGCCGCCCTCGCCCACGACGAGCGCCCGGACGGGGCGTGGCATGCCGAATGGGACACGGTGCGGACGTTGGCCCGCCGCACCGTCGTCGCCGCCGCCCAGTGCAGCGAACTGCTTGCCGGGTTGGAAGTCCACCCAGACCGCATGGCCGACAACCTCGACGGCGCCGACGTATCCGGCGAACAAGGAGCGATCGCAGATCTGGTCGAAAGCACCCCGTCGCCAACCTATTTCGGTACAGTAGATTTCTTGATCGATGACAGCCTGGACCGTGCGCAACGGCTTCGCGAGGAACGACGTTGAGTACGCCTGCCATCCGCGGATGCCACCTCGGCGGCTCACCCGACCTGCCGCCGCTGGTCGTCGGTCCGTCGCTGGGCACATCCGTGGTGACGTTGTGGTCGGCCGCGGCCCGGCGTCTGACGGACAGCTATCAGGTCATTGGCTGGGATCTACCCGGCCACGGCGCCAGCCCGCCGCCGCGGGGCGCCTTCACGATCAGCGAGTTGGCCTCAGCCGTCGGCAAGCTGGTGGATCACACGGTGGGCAAGCGACCGGTCACCTATGCCGGTGTCTCGGTCGCCGGCGTCGTCGGACTGCAGTTGCTGCTCGCGCGCCCCGAACGCATTATGTCTGCTGCGCTGATCTGCACAGCGGCAAAAATCGGCGACCCGGACGACTGGCACTCCCGAGCCCAGGTCGTCCGTAGCGGCGGAACCGGCGAAGTGGTGTCCGGATCTGTCCGGCGGTGGTTCGCTCCAGGCTTTTTCGAGCGTGACCCGGGCTCGGCGCGGGCGCTGCTGGACGCGTTGCGGGAAGTGGATGACGACGGCTACGCGCGAACCTGTGAGGCGCTGGCCGAATTCGATGCCCGCGGTCGGCTCGGTGAAATCGACACACCGATTGTCGCGGTCGCCGGGGCCGCCGACATCGCCACTCCGCCCGATTCGGTGCGCTTCATTGCCACCAATGTCAGCCGTGGCCGGTTCGTCCAGGTGCCCAACGCCGCGCACCTGGCTCCCGCCGAGCAACCCGGACGTATTGCCAAAGTTCTTTCCGCGCTGAGGAAGTGGAGATAGATGGCCGGGGCCAGTGACCGCTACGCGAACGGGATGGCAGTGCGGCGTGAGGTGCTCGGCGAACTCTACGTCGAACGCGCCGACTCGCAGATCACCGACTTCACCCGCGAGTTTCAGGCGTTCATCACCGAATTCGCCTGGGGCGCGATCTGGACGCGACCGGGCCTGGACCGGCGCAGCCGTTCACTGATCGCGCTGACGGCCCTGATCGCTCGTGGGCGCGACGAGGAACTGGCGGCGCATCTCCGGGCGGCGCTGCGCAACGGGTTGACCCGCGATGAGATCAAAGAAGTGCTGCTGCAGACCGCCGTCTATTGCAGCGTGCCAGATGCCAACAGCGCTTTCCGCATCGCCCAGCGCGTGTTCGACGAAATCGACGCTCAGTGACGCGGATTCAGTCGGTTGCCGGTTTGTGAGCGATGATCGCCACGGCGATCAGCTGCTCACGGTACTTGCGGAAAGTGCGGCGCATGATCAGTACGCGTCGTCGCGCATCGTGGTGAGTGAGCAGGTTTTTGGCGAACCGCAGCGCTCCCCACAGCCCTTCGTCGGCAACCAGCCGCCGCGGCTGTAACAGCGCCATCGGCGCCGTTGCCACTTCGTCGACGACCAGACCCGCCTCGGCGAGGAGCTGGGTCCATTCAGCCACGGTGAGCGGGCGGGCGTTGACTTTGATCGCGCGGGCAAGAGACTGCCGGACATCGGTTTTGATGTCCTCGGCGATGCTGTCCGGCGTCAGCGCCAGTTCGTGAATCGCATACCGTCCGCCCGGTCGCAGCACCCGCGCCGCCTCGCCGACGATCGCCTGTTTGGCGGTGTCGCCCTGCATGGTCAGCATCGCCTCGCCGATCACCACGTCGGTGGCGGCGTCGGGCAGGCCGGTCTGGGCAGCGTCGGCGACCCGGACATCGCCGTGCCCCGCAACGAGGTTGCGCACCGCCCGAGCGGCGTCGGGGTCTTGCTCGGCGCCGAGATAAGAGCGCGGGTGGCGGGCCAGGATCTCGGTCGCGGTGCGGCCCATTCCGGGGGCCAGTTCGAGCACGTCGACACCGGCCACATCGGCACGGGTCAACAGCGTGCGGGTCAGTCCGAGCCCGCCCGGGCGCAAAACCCGCTTGCCCAGCCGGGCCAGTAGCCAGTGCCCGTGTACCGCATCATCGGTGCGGTCCGCTGACGGCAGCGTGTCGTAGTCGGCCATTAGACTGCCCGCCGCACAGTCGGTGTGAGCGGCAGAATTTCCCGCTTTTGGTGCACGGTCAGATAGCGCAGCCCGTCCGGACCCGCGCTGAACTGGCGTCGGGACCGCTTAGGCAGCCAGAGCAACGCGCCGGGCACCAAATCGATCACGCCATGTTCGGTGGTGAGCCGCCCGCTACCGGAGAGCACGTGGATCAAGACGTCGACGTCCGCGCCGGCGTGCGCGTCGATCCCGCCGTCGGGCGCCAGCGCGATCACGTTCGAATCCAGGTCGCGTTCGCGGGCCTCCAGCTTCCATACCGCCCCGGCCACATCGGGCTCGGCCGCCAGGTCGGCGGTGTTGGCCAGAACGCGGGGGAGCGGAGTCGTGGCGCGCTTGGTGATTCGGATCCGCCAGACCTTGGGGCCCTTCTCGACGTACTCCCAGCCATAGCTGCCGGCGTGGTCGGCCTCGAACTCGTCGTGCAAATGCTTGGGGTCATGGTTGTTGACCAGCACAAACGATTCGTCGACGGCCAGCGCGCCGTAGGTGGCGAAGATCGTCGGATGCTTCTGGGGCTTGGGTAACTCTCGGACGTCAAGTTCGTTCTCTGCCATGGGGTTTCGTCCTCCCAGAGTTTGTACAACGCAACTTGTGTAAACGCTACCGCATCACCTGCGTGATAGGGAAGCCTCCCCTACCCTTAGATCGTCTGGTGGCGGCCGAAGAACTCGTGGTCTTCGTTATAACCGCCATAACCGCTACCGACCTCGGAGTAGTGCGCAACAAACTCGATGCCCTTGAGCCACTTCACCTGCCTGAACCCGTGCTGCAGCTCGTTGCGCAGCCGCAGCGGCGCGCCGTGCCCGTAGCTCACCGCTTCCCCGTTCATGTCGTAGGCCAGCATGGTCAGATGGTTGCTCATCTGCTCGATCGGGTGCGCGACGTAGTAGATGCCGCCGTCGGCGCCGGCGCCCAGTGAGTAGAACACCGCCCATTTTGCCTCCGGCAGCGGTGTGACGATGTCGATGATGGTCTGCATCGATACACCGCCCCATTTCGCGACGCCTGACCAACCCTGGATGCAGAAATGCTGGGTGATCTGTTCGTGGTAGGGGAGATCATGCAGGTCGGCCAGGGAGAAGTCGGTGGGGTTCTCGACAAGACCGTGGACGCGCAAACGCCAATCCACGAAGTTGTTGTGCTCCAACTCCTTGTACTCCACGGTTTCCGGGTAGGTGCCGTTGTGCCAGAAGTAGGGCGAGATGTCTTGCTCGGTGAACGCGCCCGGCTTCGGGTTGACGTATTCGAACAGCCGCTGCAACGGCCCGATCAGCGCGTAGCCGACTCGTTGCACCACGCGGGGGTGGCGATATGTGAACGGGGTGGCAGCTGCCCAGCCGACCGCCACCACCACCATCGCCGCGGCAAAGGCACCGAACCCGATCCAGCTGTCGTCGTCGCGGGCGGCGAACATGTGGTTGAGGTTGCGCAACGCCTCGGTGGTGAAGACCAACGTCACGTGCACCACGATGAAGAACACGAAATACGCCATGACCAGGAAGTGCAGCGAGCGCGCGACCTGAATGTTCAACCGCTTGCTGATCACGGTGAGCCGCATGGACAGCGCCGGCGACATGCCGAGCCCGGTGATGACCGCCAATGGCGCGGCGATGAAGACGGTGGTGAAGTAAGCCAGCAGCTGCAACGCGTTGTAGGCCAGCCACGTGTTGTCGGCCGGCCAGTTCAGTGACAGGTACTGGATCGCCACCGACACGGCGTTGGGGAAGACGTCCCACCTGGTGGGCACAATGCGACGCCATTGCCCGGTCGCGAACAACAGCAGGTAGAACACCACGCCGTTGAGCAGCCACAAGACATCGGCCCCGAGGTGCCACCATCGGGCCAAGCCGATGGAGTGCCGAATCCCCGGCAACCCGAGTTGATCGGGCAGCGCGACCGAATCATCCTTGGCTGTCCACATCGGGTCATCCGGCACCGGCTTCGCCAGCCGCAACCACTCGTCTTTGCCGGGTGTGGCGTTGCGGCTGAAATAAAGCCGCGGGTGATCGACGAGGATCTGGATGCCGGAGCGGATGATGAACGTCATCAAGAACAGGTTGAAAAAATGCGTCCACCCCACCCAGCCGGGAATGCCGGCGGGCGCCCCGGACGGTCCGGGTACACCGGGATAGCGCTGGATGAAAGCCTGCACTGCTGAAATATTGTGCAGCCCTTTGCCGATCGCGACCGCTGCGACGAGTATGCCGAACCCGATCGGGATCAGCCACAGCGTGTTGAACCACATCTCGCGTCCCACTCGCAGCCGCGGAGCGATGGCCCGCTTGTCTGCTAATCCGCCTGCCCAGCTCTCCGGATCGACGGTGTCGTGCGCCAGTCGCAGCTCGGTGCGGTAACTGATGGCGGGCGGGTCGACGTCAGCGCCACTCGTTTGCGGCTCCCGGACGCCGAGTTCATTGTCGGCCATGGGGTCTCGCACCTCGCTCTAGTTTCTACAAGGCAAATTGTGTAAACTGTAGCCCATGACGTACGTGATCGGGAAACCATGCGTTGATGTGATGGACCGGAGCTGCGTGGAGGAGTGCCCGGTTGACTGCATTTACGAGGGCGGGCGTGCCCTCTACATTCACCCGGACGAATGCGTGGATTGCGGTGCCTGCGAGCCGGTTTGTCCGGTCGAGGCGATCTACTACGAGGACGATCTTCCAGAGGACCTGCAGCCCTACCTGGCCGACAATGACGCGTTCTTCTCGGAAACCTTGCCGGGCCGCGACGAGCCGCTGGGCTCGCCGGGCGGCGCCGCCAAGATCGGCCCGCTCGGCGTGGACACTCCCTTGGTGGCTAGCCTGCCGAAGGCGGATGAAACTCAGGAAGAATGAGCGACATCGTCAGGTCACCAACCGAACACGTCGGTCGCCGGCGCGACGTCCTTCGGGTATTGAAGGCGGCGACGGCGCCGATGAGCATCGCCGCGGTTGCCGACGAGTTGCACGTGCATCCCAATACCGTCCGTTTCCATCTCGACACGCTGGTCAGTGAGGGACAGGTAGAGCAGGTGGCGCCCGACCGTAAAGGGCCGGGCCGGCCGCCGTTGCTGTTCCGGGCCACCCGGCAGATGGACCGCGGTGGCCCGCGGCGTTACCGGTTGCTGGCCGAGATCTTGGCGATGGGCTTTGTCGCAGAACGAGATCCGGGCGCCAAGGCGCTGGCCGCCGGCCGTGCGTGGGGCAAGCAGTTGGCCCCGCCGCCCGAGAGCGGCAAACGGTCCGGAACTCTCGGGACCGAGGAATCGATCGAGCACTTGGTCGACGTGCTCGACGACCTCGGGTTTGCGCCGGAGCGCCGCGGCAAAAAGGAGGTCGGTCTGCGGCACTGCCCATTCCTGGAACTGGCCGAAGCTCGGACCGCCGTTGTCTGTCCGATTCACTTGGGGCTCATGCAAGGAGCATTGGAAACCTGGCAGGCGCCGGTCGCGGTCGATCGGCTGGACGCCTTCGCCGAACCGGATCTGTGCATGACGCACCTCACCCTGGGCTCTCGCAGATGACCGCCGGAGCGGCCGTCGCCGTCGCCGTGATCTTCCTCTGGCTGGGCATGGTGTTGGCGATTTCGTTCCTCGAAGCACCGCTGAAGTTCCGCGCACCCAACGTCACCACTGCGATCGGGCTCGGCATCGGCCGACTGGTCTTCCGCGCGCTCAACAGCGTGGAGGTCGTATTCGCCGTGGTGATTTTGGTAGCCGCCGTGGCCAGCCCGCCCCAGACCGCTGTCACCGTGGCGTTCGTCGTCGCGTTTGCCATGCTGGGCCTGCAATTGGGCGGGGTGCGACCGCGGTTGAACCGCCGGTCCGACAAGGTGCTCGCCGGTCTGAACGCACCGCGCTCACGTGCCCATTACGGGTACGTCGGCCTCGAACTGATCAAGGTGGTTGCATTGGCCGTAGCCGGGGTTCTTCTACTATCCAGCTGAAAGCCCACCTCCGACCCGAAGGAAATCATCGATGGACTCCGTCTCATTGACCAGCCTGGCCGCCGAACAGCTCGCCAAGGCCCGAGAGGCGCATAGCGGTCGGGCCGCTCACACCATCCACGGCGGTCATGCGCTCGAATTACGCCAGACCGTGCTGGCGCTGCTGAGCGGTCAGGAGTTGGCGGAACACGACAGCCCGGGGGAGGCGACGGTGCAGGTCCTGCAGGGCCACGTGCGGCTGACTGCCGGTGACGAGGTCTGGGAGGGCAAAACCGGTGACCACGTCACGATCCCGCCGCGCCGGCACGCGCTGGAATCACTCGAGGATTCGGTGATCATCCTGACCGTGGTGAAGAACATCCCCTCGGCGTAGGCCGGCGCTGTGCTGTCGACGCCGTGGTCACGCCGCATGGGGTTGCGGGTGCCGATCGTCAACGCGCCGATGGGCGGGGTGGCCGGCGGACGGCTCGCGGCCGCGGTGTCGGCAGCGGGCGGGCTGGGCATGGTCGGTATGGGCAGCGCCGGGTCGACGTCGTCGCTGGCCGCCGAGTTGCAGCATGCGGATCCGACGTTCGGAATTGGCTTGGTGGACTGGGTGATCCGCAAGGAGCCGGGCCTGCTCGACGCGGCGCTGGCCGCGCAGCCGGTCCTGCTGTCGGTCAGTTTCGGGACCGACTGGTCTTGGGTCCGTCGCGCCCATGATGCCGGAATCGCCACCGCCACCCAGGTTTACGACGGCGGCGAGGCCCGGCGCGCCCAAGACGCCGGCATCGACGTTCTCGTCGCCCGGGGCGCGGAGGGCGGTGGTCACGGCGACGCGAGGGTCGCGATGCTGCCGCTGCTCGATGCCGTGCTGGACGCGGTGTCACTGCCGGTGCTGGCCGCGGGTGGCATCGCCTCGCCGCGCAGCCTTGCCGCGGTGCTGGCCGCCGGTGCCGGCGGGGCGTGGTTGGGCACCTGCTTGTCGGCTTCCTCGGAGGCGCTGACCAGCGACGCCGCCCGCCGGATGCTGATTGCTGCCGGCGAGACGGACACCACCGCGACTCGGGTGTTCGACGTCGGTCGTGATCGCCCGTGGCCCAAGCGGTTTCCGTCGCGGGTGCTGCGCAACGACTTCGTCGCACGCTGGGGCGGCCGCGAAGACGCGCTGGCCGGCGATTCCGGTGCGCAGGCCGAACTCGCCGAGGCGATCGCCGCCGAGGATTATCGGGTGGCTCCGGTCGACGCGGGACAAGGGGTGGGAATGGTGACCGGCGTGACGCCGGTGGCCGACGTGATCGACCGGCTCTGCGCGGGCGCCGAAGGTTTGCTTGCCCGCTGGGGTTAGTCGCTTGTCAGCACCACACAGCACCGCTCCGGTTGCGGCTGCAACCGGGCCCGAGGGCAGTGCGGGGTGAGCGCATCGGTCACCCCGGTGATCAGTGCATGGTTCATGCCGCAGGCCAGTTCGGTCTGCTCTTGAGCCAGCGCGTGAAACGGGCAGTTGGCCAGATAGACCTCGCCGTCGGCGCGTCGCGGCTCGTAGCCGTAGTCGGCCAGCACGGTCGTCGCCAACTCGAGCGCTGCCTGCGCGTCGGGCGGCTGCCGGTCATCGCGGACGGCGGCATCGGCGATGGCGCGGCCGTAGTCGTGCGCGACCTGCTGCAGCACCTCGACGACGGGCATGCCGGTCTGCGCGGACCGCGCGATGGCCTCGGCCATCAGCCGGCCGGCCAGCTCGTACTCCCGCTGCGGCAGGCTGACCGCGATGTCGCGGTCAGCCCGTTGATAGAGCTTGGACGTCCGGCCCGCCCCGGGGCCGGACCGACCGGTCAGCCGGGCATAGCCAGATTCCAGCAAGCCCTCGGCCTCCAGCCGGTCGAGGTGGAACTTCGCCTGGTGGCGCGCAATACCGACCGCCTCGGCTGCTTGATCCCGGCTGACCGGCTCCGCTTGCGAGCAGACGAACCGGTAGAGCTCGTGTCGTACCGGATCGGCGAGCGCGCCGATGCCGGCCGCGTCGCGCTGCAAGTCTCCCATAACTCCACTTCTAACGGATTAAACCCTTGACGTTAGAGTACGCCTTGTTCTAACGTTCAAATTAGGATCTTTTAGAGTAAGGAGCGAGCCATGACTACTACCCGCGCACCGGCCCCAACGGCCACCCTCACGGAGCGGTTGAAGGATCCGACGTACTCGGCGTACTTCGCGTTGCGCGTCGTCTTCACCGTCGCGCCAATCCTGTTCGGGCTGGACAAGTTCTTCAACCTCCTGACCCATCCCTACCACTGGGGCGAGTTGTATCTGGCCAACTGGATCAACGACATCGTTCCCGGAAACGCCGACCAGTGCATGTACGTGGTCGGCGTGATCGAGATCGTGGCCGGCATCCTGGTCGCGGTCGCGCCGCGCATCGGGGCCTGGGTGGTGGTGGCTTGGCTGGCCGGCATCATCATCGACCTGCTGACGCTGTCCGGTCATTACGACGTCGCGCTGCGTGACTTCGGCCTGCTGGTCGGCGCCGTCGCGCTCGGCCGGCTGGCCCAGGGCTTCCACACTCCCCGGCAACCCTGACGCAGCCCGACCGGCTGCGAACCGGTGCGGCACAGCGCATCACACCGCGCGCACGTAGCGTTTGGCGATGATGCGCTGGGCCAGCGTCACGACCGGTCCGCCGGCCTTGCTCCACCACGTCGCCGGCCGTGAGAATGCCGACACCTCCGCGAACACCGCCGCGGTCACCGGGTCATGGCGTACGACGAATCGTTCCTCACCGGACTCCGGGTGACCGGGCAGCGTGCCGTAGGCGAATCCCCTGACATCCGGTTCGTCGATGACGTAGACAACACGACACGGTGCCTGCAGGAAGGCGAGCTTGACCAGTAGCACGGCGCCGACCTCGACCACCTCGCTGCTGGCCGTCACCCGCAGTCCGGCGCCGCGCTGCATTCCCCAATGCATCACCGCGTCGGCGGCGTCGTCGAAACGCTTTTGGCCCGCACCGATCTGGGTGGCAAAGCCCATGTGGTGATAGCCCGGAGGCGGCGGGCCGGCGGTCGCGCCCACTTCGGAATAGGTCAGCGGTAAATCGGCCAGCATGCGCAAGTCCACCCGCTCAGCTTGCCACGACGTAACAGGCTATAGGCATTGGCGGCGTACGGTCGGCTTCATGACCGCACCAAGCTCTCAAACTCCTGCCCAAGCTTCCGGAACCTTCACTCTCGGCGGTGACCTCACAGTCAACCGGCTCGGATTCGGTGCCATGCGCATCACCGGCAAGGGTGTCTGGGGTCCGCCGGCCGACCGCGACGAAGCCGTGCGGGTGTTGCGTCGCGCCGTGGAACTCGGCGTCAACTTCATCGACACAGCCGACTCGTATGGCCCCTACGTGTCTGAGGAGATCATCTGCGAGGCGCTGCATCCCTACCGAGGGCTGGTCATCGCGACCAAAGCGGGGCTGCTGCGCACCGGCCCGGATGTATGGGTGCCGTTGGGCAATCCGACCTATCTGCGCCAGGAGTGCGAGATGAGCCTGCGGCGTCTGGGTGTCGACACCATCGACCTCTTCCAACTGCATCGCGTCGACCGCAACTTTCCGTTGGCGGACCAGGTGGGTGAGCTGGTGAAGTTGCGCGAGGAAGGCAAGATTCGCCACATCGGCCTGTCGGAGGTGGACGTCGACCAACTCACCGCCGCCCAGCAGATCACCCCGATTGTGTCGGTACAGAACATGTACAACCTGACGGCCCGGGACGCCGAACCGTTGCTGGATGCGGCGACCGAGCGGGGCATCGGCTTCATCCCGTGGTTCCCGCTGGCCGCCGGACCGCTGGCCGCGCCCGATGGACCGCTGCAGCAGATGGCCGCCGAGCACCGGGCGACACCCGCGCAGTTGTCGCTGGCCTGGCTGCTGAAACGCTCGCCGGTGATGTTGCCGATTCCGGGCACCTCCAGCGTTGCGCACCTCGAGGAAAACGTCGCCGCCGCCGAAATCACGCTGTCCGACGACGAGTTCGAGACGCTGTCCGCGGCCGGAGCCCACCAAAGCAGCTAACCGGCCGCCGCGAAAGTGCATTCCACGACGCATTTTGCGAGTGGACCCGTCGGTAGTTGCACTCTCGCGTGCACATACCGTGTCGGCATGGCCGGCGAACAACACCCGGGCGGCGGATTCAATCCGCCGGATCCGACCATCAGGGGTGGGCCCGACTACGGCAGGTTCATCGACGCGGTGCGGATGCTGCAGGATCACGCGCGTGCCGTCGATGCGCCCGACGAGGTGATCAGTGAGGCGGCCGATCTGGTCGAGAAGGTGTCCGATCTGCTCAGCCCGTACGACGCCGACGAATGGCAATCGCCCTCGGGCCGCCGGATGGATTTGCCGATGCGCGGCAACCTGCTGACGGTGCCGATGAAAATGGCCAAAACTGAGGACGGCCGCATCCACGGCTGGGCCCGCTTCCGCCGGTTCCATCTGGGACGTAACGGTGCCGTGCACGGCGGCGCGATTGCGCAATTGTTCGATTCGGTGCTGGGCCTAACGTCGGCTGTGCTCACCGGCGGGCCCTACCAGCGCACTGCCTATCTGCACCTAAACTACCGTCGCATTGTGCCGATCGAAAAAGAGCTACGGGTCGATGCGGGGATTGAACGCACCGGGGGCCGGAAGATTTTCGTCGAGGGACGGCTGCTCGACGGCGAGACCGTTGTGGCCGACGCCGAGGCGCTCTTCGTCCGGCTACGGCCAGGACAACCGTGACACCATCGGGACGGCCAATTGCCCACCGCTGGACCCGGTGGCGCGATCGGCTTCGCCGTTGGCCCGTCGTCGAGCTCGGCTACCGGATTGGCGTCGCGGTGATCGGTTTTACCGTTCTGACGATCGGCATCATTGCGATTCCATATCCCGGGCCGGGCTGGGCCATCGTGTTCCTGGGCCTGGCCATCCTCGCCAGTGAATTCGCCTGGGCGCACCGGCTGCTGACGTACGCCAGGAGCCGGTATGACGCAGTGATGGCGTGGTTCGCCCGCAGGAGCCGGTGGATACAGGCACTGGGTGTCGCGTTTACCGCGGCGATCGTAGTGACGACGATGTGGCTGCTCGGCGTTGTCCACTGGTCGGCAGGGTTGGTGGGTGTCGAGCAGGCGTGGTTGACGAGCCCGATCGCCCAGCATTCGTAGTTCCAGCCCACGGTTCCTAGCGGCGTGGGGCGTCGAGTCGTTCCCGCGCGGCGGTGAACAGGGTCGCGCAGACGTCGGCCAGATCGGCCGGACGGTGCTTGCTGCCCGTCATCAGCCAGTCGACGAGTAGATGGTTCACGCCGCCGACCAGTGCGACGGCGGTCGAGTGTTCCTTTTGCGTCAGGGGTTCAGTGCGGGAGGCGGCCCAAATGGTGGCCACGATATCGGCGAACTGCCGCAAGACGCCGTGGCGCCGCTGTTCCATCTCGGGCGAGACGCCGACCACCTCGGTCAGTACGACCCGGGCGCGTCTCGGGTCATCGGTGAGGTAGCCGATGAATGCCCGCAGACCTGCCTGGGCTCTCGCATCGACACCGGTGCCAGCGGACTCGACGGCCGCCAAGGTGGCCGCACGCATCTGATCGACGAGGTCGGAATAGAGCTCGGCCAAACAGCTTTCGCGGTCGGAGAACGACTCGTAGAAGTATCGTTCGGTCAGGCCGGCGACGCCGCAGATCTGTTTTACCGAGCTGCCCGCATATCCGCGGATGCCGAACACTTCCAGACCCGCCGCAAGGATGGCGGCACGCCGCTGACGTGTGCGTTCCTGGGGAGTCAGCCCGTGGTACTTGCGCCCTGCCGGCCGCGCAGCTAACTGCTTGCCCACCATCTCTGTCCTTGTTTGTCGTCGGACTGCAGAGTAGAGTATCAATTCTGACATGCCTTCATGTCAGGATGGGGGCGTGACTGAGATGAACGCACCGATCACGGGCCAGGTGATCGCGGTGACGGGGGGCGCGCGAGGGATCGGGCGGGAAATCGCCCGCCAACTTGCCGCCATCGGGGCGCGGGTGGCCATCGGCGATCGCGACGGCGAGATCGTGCGCAGCACCGCCGCGGCGCTACCCGGCACCGTGCAGGGATTCGATCTCGACGTCACCGACTCGGCGTCGTTTCGGGCCTTCCTCGCCGCGGTCGAGTCGTTATGGGGGCCGATCGACGTGCTGGTGAACAACGCCGGGGTGATGTGGGTGGGCCCGTTCGACGAGGAACCCGAGTCCTGGACCCAACGCATGTTGGACGTCAACCTGGGCGGTGTCATTCGCGGTGTTGGACTGGCGGCTCCTGCGATGCGGGCCCGGGGCCGCGGTCATATCGTCACGATCGCGTCGGCCGCCTCGCGGCTTTCCCCGCCGGGCGAATCCACGTATGCGGCCACCAAACACGGAGTGCTCGGCTATCTCGTTGGTGTGCGAGAAGAACTGCGCAGCAGCGGGATAGAACTCTCGGTGATCATGCCGGGCGTCGTCGATACCGAACTCGCCGCGGGCACCGCGACCGGCGCCGCGCGGCTCCTACAGCCGGCGGATGTCGCGCGGGTGGTCGTACGGACCATCCAACGACCGCGCTTCGAGGTGACCATTCCCGGATATGTGGGGCCGCTGACCCGGATCGTCGCGGTGCTGCCCCAGCGCATCCGCGACCTAGTGCTACGGCGCATGGTCCCCGACCAAATTGCGGCGACGCGCGGATCATCCGCTCGCGCCAGCGAATCCCAAGCCTTCAGAGACGGAGGAAACCCATGACAACGACCCAGCCCATCGCCACCGTGCGGCCGATACCGGAGTTCGACGGCGTCCACGACGTTTGGCCCCGGGGTGATCGACTCGAGGCAGTCCGGGCCGCCGCGAAGCGCTATCGGGAACGCTTCGCCGCCCAAGGACAGGTCAAGGCGATGAAGAGCATCGACCTGGTGGCGGCTCCGTATCCGGCCCGGTTCGCGTTTCAGGGCTACTCGGTCAACCTCAACCCGTTCATTTCCATCATCAACCGGATGATGGTGATTCAATTCGAGGGGTTCGACGGGAAGCTCAAAACCCTGGTCTGGGAGCCGACCGTTGCGGATGGTTCGGCCGAGGCACCGTTCTACAACAAGATCCGCAAATTCGGGAACGCCTTGCACGCCGGGCGATTCTTCGTCAAGTATTACAACGATCCCGACGAGGTGCTGCCGAATCTGGGTCTGACGAATGCAGACGTCGACTACGTCAGCTACGACCATCTCCATGTGCAGGACGTGCGGATGATCATGGGCAGCAGCGAGCCGATCGAGGGAGAGGGCAAGCCCCGAGACCCGGTCTTTCCCAACGCCAAGCTGCTGGTGCACCGCAAGGAACTCGGCACGTTCGAAGCGCTGCATCCCATGCAGTGGGCCTGGTACGTCGAGAACGGGATGGCCGGCGTACCGCCGGAACGTCTCGAAATCTTCGACGGCGACGTGGAACTCGGTGTCGGGGTGAGCCTGCTGTGGACACCCGGTCACACCGACGGGAACCACTCGCTGTGCGTCAACACGCCCGACGGGGTATGGGTGTGTTCGGAAAACGGTATGGCGCCGGACAATTGGCAGCCCGAATTGTCGAAGATCCCCGGCGTCAAGCAGCAGGCAGCGTTCTATGGGCGTGAGGTGGTGCTCAACGCCAACACGCTGGAAGACACCCTCGACCAATACGACTCGATGGTCAAAGAGAAGACGATGGCCTCGCCGTCGCCGCGGGACCCACGCTGGGTGCAGGTAATCCCGTCGTCGCAATGCGTGTCCTGGAAACGGCAATGGCCGCTGATCCCGACGTACTCGCACGCTCCGCTGAACTACGGCGAAATCGTCAAACCGGGCCGCAGCGCCTCGTGACGACGACACGACCCGTCGTATCGCCGATCATCAGTCACCGCTCGCCGAGCGTCGCATCGGTGGTGCTCTACTGGCTGGCCCGGATCTTTCTCAAGCAGGTCTATCGGGCCTGGCCGCTGGGAGACCGCGGCATCCGCGCGTTGCGCATCATCGAAACCGCTTTTGCCCGGCTGCCGCACCCCACCACGGTGTGCCACGGTCACACCGATTTGGGAGGCGTCGGAGCGCAGACCTGTACCCCGCACCAGCCCGCTAGCGATGCCCTGGCCGGCGCGCACATCCTGTTTCTGCACGGCGGCGCATTCCTCTTCTGCGGCCCCGCGACCCATCTTCGCCTGTGCAGCGGGTTGGCCGAAACGGCCGGCGTGCCAGTGTATTCCGTTAACTACCGGCAGCTGCCCGAGGTAGGGGTTGGCACCTCGGTATCCGACGCGTACGCCGCCTACCGGGCGCTGGCCCACGAGGCGGCGCCCGGCAAGGTGATCGTCGCAGGCGACTCCGCCGGCGGCTTTCTGGCCGCCAAGATTTGTGAGCTCGCCGACACCGACGGCATTAGCCGCCCAGCCGCTTTCGTCGGCTACTCACCGCAACTCAGTCTCGACGCCGACCAACGCGACCCCGCTGCGCTCAAACACGACGCGTATCAGCCGCTGAGCGCGGTACGCCGAGCCAAGTCGAAGTGGCTGCGCGGTGATATCGAGCTGCGCGGCTCGCGGACGCCGATCGACGCACCCATCGCCGCGTTTCCGCCGAGCTTCTTCACCGTCGCCGAACGAGAATTACTGGAGCCCGACATCCTGGCCTTCACCCAGCGGCTGCACGAAGCCGGAACACCGGTCGAGACGCACCGTTGGCGCCGTCAAGTCCACGCCTTCCCCGTGCTCGGCCGGCTGCTGCCGGAAGGCCGCGAAGCCATCACCCTGACTGGCCAATTTCTGCGCGCAGCACTCGAATAGCGGCCTCGCATAGTCATCCCGGAAGCCAGCAGTATCAGGGCTTGCGCCGGCGTGGCAGCGGTGTAGCCACCGGCAGCATGCCCTCTTCGTGGTCGAGTTCGCGTTCGAGCACGCGAAGGCTCTGGTCGGGCAGCATGCCGGCGTCGCGCCGACGCACCAGCTCGTCGCGCTGGGCCTCGATGGCCGCCCGGCGGATACCGACGCTGGCCTCGTAGGCAGGGGAGGCGGGTATCTCACCGGAATCCCAGGACTCCAGCAGATCGAGTCGACGTCGATAACGCTCGAGGCGGGCGGACAACTGTTGGCGCACACCGTCGATTACCCGCGGATCAACGTCGTCGCGGTCCTGTTGGTCCAACTCGTCCAGTCTGTCGAGGGCAGCCTGTACGGCAGCCGTTCGAGCCTGATTGCGCAGCCGCACTTCGTCGACGGCATTGGCATGCAGGCCCAGGGCGCGTACCACCGGAGCGAAGGTGATGCCCTGCCCGATCAGTGTCACCAGTACGACCACGAAAGCGCAGAACAGCAGCAGACTCCGGTCGGGAAACGGTGTGCCGCTGTCGGTGACAAATGGGAGCGCGAAAATCGCGGCGAGGCTCACCACGCCGCGAGTGCCGGCCCAGCTGAGCACGAAAACCTCACGGCCGCTGAGTCGCTTAGCGTTGCCGTCCCGGTGGGCATCGTTGCCGGAGACGTTACCGAGCCGGGTATGCAGCGGTCGAGGAAGCGCCTGGGTGAGCACTAACCACAGCGGTCGCACCAACAGCACCACCGCGACCGTGATCGTCACTGCCGCGATGATCGTCGACAGTTCGTAGCCCGTGAGGCCGTGGAGAATAGCCGGCAGTTGCTGACCGATCAGCAGGAAGACGAGACCTTCGAGCAGGAAGTTGACCAGTCGCCAGACGGCGCGGGTCTGGAGTCGGCTCGCGCCAGATTCCGATCGTGGCGAGTGGTGGCCAACGATCAGCCCACACACCACAACCGCCAAAACACCGGAGGCATGGACCTTCTCGGCTGCCAAATAGGTCAAAAACGGTGTCGCGAGCGAGATCGCGTTGGCTGTCAACACGTCGTGGGTCCAGCGCCTGATGAAACGCCGGCAATACGCCAGCACCACGCCCACCACCAGACCGCCCAAGGCCGCCAGCACGAATTTTCCGGCTGCCGACGGCACTGAGAATCCGGCGCCCCGGGCGACTGCAATCGCGACCGAGAACGTGGTGAGCGCGGTGGCGTCGTTGAGCAATCCTTCGCCCTCGATCAGCGTGACGATGTTGAGCGGTAGGCCGACCTTTCGTGCGACGGCGAGCGCGGCCACCGGATCCGTGGGCGCCACCGCGGCACCCAGCGCCACGCCCACCGCGAGCGTCGCGCCGCCGACGAACAGGCTGAACGCCACACCGACCGCCGATGCGGTCACCAGCACCAGAACCACCGACAGGCTGATGACCGTGCGCAGGTTGTGACGTATCCCGACCAGCGACGATTCCAGCGCCGCGTTGTACAGCAGCGGCGGCAATATGCACGTCATCACGACATCGGGATCAAGGCTGAGGTTCGGCCCTGGCAGCAGCGCATACCCGATGCCGACCAGGGTGAGCAGCGCCGCGCCGGGCAGGCCGGTGCGTTCGCTGACCCAACTCACCACCACGATCACGGCGACAGCGGCGAGCAGCAGTGCCAGAGCCGTCTGCACCACCACAGCCATAATTCTGCCGGACACCGTCTGATTCGCCGCGATCGTTGTCGTGACCTCGGGCCGGCAATCCGTTTGCGGTCCGCGATTCACGTCAACCCCAGACGTAAGTAGCTGTCGAGAACGCGTCAGGAGATTGCAATGGTTTATCCGTCTGGTCAATCCGGTCCGAGCCAGCAGCAGGCCCGCGCCGAGCCGCCCGTCCGACGGGAGGTTATTGCATCCTTCGACAATTACTTCGCCGCGCAGCAACTGGTCGACCGGATGTCCGACGGCGGGTTTCCGGTGGAACACGTCCGCATCGTCGGCGACGGTGTACGCACGGTTGAACACGTCACCGGCCGCCTGACCAACGCAAGGGCAGCGTGGGCCGGCGCCGGCGCCGGTGCGTGGTGGGGTCTGCTCATCGGGTTGCTTTTTGCGATCTTCACGGTCGGGCCGTATTGGATATGGGCGCTGCTCATCGCGGTGGCCATCGGTGCGTTCTGGGGTGCAGTCTTCGGATTCGTCGCACACTGGTCGACTCGAGGCCGGCGTGACTTCTCCAGCGTGCAAACGTTGGAAGCCCAGCGCTACGACATCTGCGTTACCGCCGATCACGCGCCGGAAGCGGCCCGCTACGTCCACGCCGGGTGACGGTATGCCGGGGTGAACCCGAGCGAACGATTTTGCTGACAGCGGCGCCGCTGAGTCCGCTCGCTGCTCGATGGCTCATGCCTGGCTGCGGACCGCCCCGATAGCATGGTCGTCGTTCCCCCGAGCCTTGGAGACCGCCGTCATGACCGCCCCTGCGCAGCCCGCCCCGATTCGGGTTCCTGCCGGCGCGACCGCGGCCGCAGCGGTGCGGGACGCGGGGTTGCCGGTCCGCGGCGTGCCGGACGCCGTCGTGGTGGTGCGCGATGCCGACGGCAAACTGCGTGACCTGAGCTGGACACCTGACGTCGATTCCGAGGTCGTTCCGGTAGCGGCCGACACCGACGAGGGTCGCAGCGTCATCCGGCACTCGTGTGCCCACGTGTTGGCCCAAGCCGTCCAGGACATGTTCCCGGACGCGAAGTTGGGGATCGGGCCGCCGATCACCGACGGCTTCTACTACGACTTCGACGTGGCGCAACCGTTCACCCCGGAGGATCTGGAGGCGCTGGAAAAGCGGATGCGCCGCATCGTCAAAGACGGGCAGCTGTTCGCCCGGCGGGTCTACGAATCCAAGGACGAGGCCCGCACCGAGCTGGCTGGTGAGCCCTACAAGCTCGAACTCGTCGACGACAAGTCTGGCGACCCGGCGGTAATGGAGGTCGGCGGCGACGAGCTCACCGCCTACGACAACCTCAATCCCCGTACCCGCGAACGTGTTTGGGGCGATCTGTGCCGCGGTCCGCACCTCCCCACCACCCGCCACATTCCGGCGTTCAGGCTGACCCGCAGCTCGGCGGCGTACTGGCGCGGCGACCAGAACAACGCCAGTCTGCAACGCATTTACGGCACCGCCTGGGAGTCGCAGGAAGCCCTCGACCGCCACCTGACCCTGCTGGAAGAAGCCCAACGTCGCGACCACCGCAAGCTGGGCGCCGAGCTGGACCTGTTCAGCTTCCCCGACGAAATCGGCTCCGGCTTGGCGGTTTTCCACCCCAAAGGCGGAATCGTGCGCCGCGAGCTGGAAGAGTATTCGCGGCGCAAGCACATCGATGCCGGCTACGAGTTCGTCAACACTCCGCACATCACCAAGGCGGACCTGTTCCATACCTCCGGGCATCTGGACTGGTACGCCGACGGCATGTACCCGCCGATGCACATCGACGCCGAGTACGACGACGACGGCACGGTGCGCAAGCCGGGGCAGGACTACTACCTCAAGCCGATGAACTGCCCGATGCATCACCTGATCTTCCGTTCCCGCGGACGGTCCTACCGCGAACTGCCGTTGCGGCTCTTCGAGTTCGGCAGTGTCTACCGCTACGAGAAGTCCGGCGTGGTGCACGGACTGTCCCGGGTACGCGGAATGACCCAGGACGATGCGCACATCTACTGCACCCGCGAGCAACTGCGTACCGAACTCGCGTCGCTGCTGCGGTTCGTGCTCGACCTGCTCCGCGACTACGGGTTGGACGACTTCTACCTGGAGCTGTCCACCAAAGACCCCGACAAGTTCGTCGGCTCCGACGAGGTGTGGGACGAAGCCACCGAAACACTGCGCGCAGTGGCTGAAGAGTCGGGGCTGCAGCTGGTTCCCGATCCCGGTGGGGCCGCGTTCTACGGGCCCAAGATCTCGGTTCAGGTCAACGACGCGCTCGGGCGCAATTGGCAGATGTCGACCATCCAACTGGACTTCAACATGCCCGACCGGTTCCACCTGGAGTACACCGCCGCCGACGGCAGCCGGCAGACGCCGGTGCTGATCCACCGCGCGCTGTTCGGGTCGATTGAACGGTTCTTCGGCGTCCTGACCGAGCATTACGCCGGCGCGTTCCCGGCATGGCTGGCGCCGGTGCAGGTGGTCGGCATCCCCGTCGCCGACGGTCATGTGCCGTATCTGGAAGATGTTGCGGCCCAACTGCGCTCGAAGGGTGTGCGGGTCGAGGTCGATGCCAGCGACGACCGGATGGCCAAGAAGATCGTCAACCACACCAACCAGAAGGTGCCGTTCATGCTGCTGGCCGGGGATCGTGACGTCGCCGCCGGCGCGGTCAGTTTCCGGTTTGGCGACCGCTCCCAGATCAACGGGGTGAGTCGTGACGACGCCGTCGACGCCATCGTCACATGGATTGCCGAGCGCGAAAACAGTGCTCCCACGGCAGATTCAATGAAGGTGAGCAGCCGTGGCTGACGAGGACTTCATCGTCGACAGAGGCGTCGGCGAGTCGGACCACCTGCAGCGGTTGTGGACGCCCTACCGGATGAGCTACCTGGCCGAGGCGCCGCTGCGGCGGGACAAGAGCAGCCGTGCAGAACCTTTTACTGACATCCCGCAGCTCTCCGACGAGGACGGCCTGGTGGTCGCCCGCGGTGAACTGGTCTATGCGGTGCTCAACCTCTACCCGTACAACCCCGGGCACCTGATGGTGGTGCCGTATCGGCGGGTATCCGAACTCGAGGACCTCACCGACAAGGAGAGCGCAGAGTTGATGGCGTTCACCCAGAAGGCGATTCGCGTCATCAAGAACGTGTCGCGGCCGCACGGCTTCAATGTCGGACTGAACCTGGGCACGTCGGCGGGTGGGTCGCTGGCCGAGCACCTGCACGTGCATGTCGTGCCGCGGTGGGGCGGTGACGCCAACTTCATCACGATCATCGGTGACTCCAAGGTCATTCCGCAGTTGCTGCGCGATACCCGTGAGCTGCTGGCCACCGAGTGGGCCAGGCAACGGTGAGCAAGTTCTTTTCCCGCGAGGGGGTCGCCAGCGTCACCACGCCGCTGGCCAGGGCGTTCCTGCGGGTGGGTTTCACCGCCGACGGCGTCACCATCCTGGGCACCGCCGCGGCCGTGGTCGCCGCGCTGACGTTGTTCCCGACCGGCCGATTGTTCGCCGGCGCCGTGGTGATCTGGTTTTTCGTGATGTTCGACCTGCTCGACGGCGCGATCGCGCGGGAAAGCGGCGGCGGCAGCCGGTTTGGCGCGGTGCTCGACGCCACCTGTGACCGCATCAGCGACGGCGCGGTGTTCTGCGGGCTGGCGTGGTGGGCGGCGTTCGGCCTGCGCAGCCCGTCGCTGGTAGTGGCCACGCTGATCTGCCTGGTCACCTCGCAGGTGATCTCCTATATCAAGGCCCGTGCCGAAGCCAGCGGTTTGCGCGGCGACGGCGGCTTCATCGAACGACCGGAACGGTTGATCATCGTGCTGGTCGGCGCGGGATTGTCCGACCTGCCCTTCTTCCCGCTGCCGTGGGCGTTGCACGGGGCGATGTGGCTGCTCGCCGCCGCGAGCATGGTCACCTGCGCGCAGCGGTTGCATACCGTGCGGACCTCGCCGGGCGCGGCGGATCCGCTGCGCCCGGGGGAGTCGGAAAAGAGCGAACCGTGATCTCGCTGCCGGCGGGACTCAAAGTGCCTGGGCTCAGTCGCTTCCCGCTGGCCGGCAAAATGAGCGACTGGGGGTATGCGGCCGGCTGGATGATGGTGCGCACCATGCCGGAGTTGGCCGCGCGCAACGTGTTCGACGCCGGAGCGCTCTACGCGTCGCGCAACGGCGGGCCCGAGCAGCTGCGCAAGAACCTGGCCCGGGTGATCGGGGTGGCGCCGGCTAAGGTGCCCGGTGCACTGATGCGTGCGTCGCTGGCCTCCTATGCGCGCTACTGGCGGGAAGCGTTCCGGCTACCCACGATGGACCACCGGCGAGTGGCCCAACAACTCGACGAGTCGATCCTGGGGCAACACCATCTGGAAGCGGCGCTGGCGACCGGCCGTGGGGCGGTGCTGGCGTTGCCACACAGTGGCAACTGGGATATGGCCGGTGTCTGGCTCACCCAGACACACGGCACCTTCACCACTGTCGCCGAGCGTCTGAAACCCGAGTCGTTGTACCGGCGGTTCATCGACTATCGCGAAGGTCTCGGCTTCGAGGTATTCCCGCTGTCGGGCGGCGAGCGGCCGCCGTTCGAACTGCTCAGCCAACGGCTGAGCGACAACAGGGTCGTCTGCCTGATGGCCGAGCGCGACCTCACCCGCACCGGCGTTCAGGTCGACTTTTTCGGTGAGCCCACCCGGATGCCGGCCGGATCGGCGAAACTGGCCATCGAGACCGGCGCGGCGCTGCTGCCGGTGCACTGCTGGTTCGAGGGCGCCGGCTGGGGCGCGGAGATCTATCCGGCGCTGGACTGCGCCGGCCGCGACGTCAGCGCCATTACCCAGGCGCTGGCGGACCAGTTCGCGCGCAACATCGCCGCATACCCCGCCGACTGGCATATGCTGCAGCCGCAATGGCTGGCTGATCTGTCCGATGAGCGACGGGCCAGCTTGGGAATCGGGCGAGCTGGAGCGACGCAACCCGGGGAGCAGGAACAAGTCTGATGCGCATCGGGATGGTGTGTCCGTACTCGTTCGACGTGCCGGGCGGGGTGCAGTCCCATGTCCTGCAACTCGCTGAGGTGATGCGCGCGCGGGGGCACACGGTCAGCGTGCTGGCGCCGTCGTCGCCGCATGTCGCGCTGCCCGACTATGTCGTTTCCGCCGGCCGGGCCTTCCCGATTCCCTACAACGGCTCGGTGGCGCGGCTGCAGTTCAGTCCGGCGGTGCACGGCCGGGTTCGGCGCTGGCTGTCCGACGGCGATTTCGATGTGTTGCACCTGCACGAACCCAACGCGCCCAGCCTCTCGATGTGGGCGTTGCGGGTAGCCGAGGGGCCGATCGTGGCGACCTTTCACACGTCGACCACCAAATCTTTGACGTTGACCGTCTTCCAGGGGGTGCTGCGGCCCTGGCATGAGAAGATCGTCGGCCGCATCGCGGTGTCCGACCTGGCGCGGCGCTGGCAGATGGAGGCGCTGGGCTCCGACGCGGTGGAGATCCCCAACGGCGTGGATGTGGCGTCGATCGCGTCGGCGCCGCGCCTGGACGGATATCCGCGGCCCGGCAAGACGGTGCTGTTTTTGGGCCGCTACGACGAGCCCCGCAAGGGGATGGCGGTACTGCTCGACGCGTTGCCCACGCTGGTCGAGCACCTGCCCGACGTGCAGTTGCTGATCGTCGGGCGCGGCGATGAGGACGAATTGCGCGACGCTGCCGGCGATTTGGCGAAGCATCTGCGGTTCCTTGGCCAAATCGACGACGCCGGGAAGGCCTCGGCGCTGCGCAGCGCCGACGTCTACTGCGCACCCCACACCGGCGGCGAGAGTTTCGGCATCGTGCTCGTTGAGGCAATGGCCGCCGGCACCGCCGTGGTGGCCAGCGATCTGCACGCATTTCGGCGGGTGCTGCGCGACGGCGAGGCCGGCCGGCTGGTACCGGTGGACGACGGCGCCGCGTTGGCCGAAGCCCTGGTCGCGGTGCTGGAGAACGATGTGCTGGCCGGACGCTACGTCGCCGCCGGCCACGAGGCCGTGCGCCGGTACGACTGGTCGGTGGTGGCCAACCAGATCATGCGGGTCTATGAGACGGTGGCCGGCTCGGGCACCAAGGTTCAGGTGGCCAGCTGATGGTTTGGCTGCTGGTGGCGATCGCGGCGCTGGTCGCGCTGCTGGTGGTGTTGGGCGCCTGGGGCTATCACACCGCCAACCGCCTGGACCGGTTACATGTGCGCTGCGACCTGTCCTGGCAGGCGCTCGACGGTGCGCTGGCCCGCCGCGCCGTGGTGGCCCGCGCCGTCGCGATCGACGCCTTTCACGGCGCGGCTCAGGGCAAGCAGCTGGCGGCGCTGGCCGATGCGGCCGAACGTGCTCCCCGCCACGACCGCGAGGCGGGTGAGAACGAGTTGTCGGCAGCGCTGGCTGCTGTCGATCCGGCGTTGCTGCCGTCGGCGCTGGTCGCTGAGCTGGCCGACGCAGAAGCCCGGGTGCTGTTGGCCCGCCGGTTCCACAACGACGCGGTCCGCGACACCCTGGCGCTGCGCGAGCGAACGATAGTGCGGCTGCTGCGCCTGGGCGGAAGAGCCGCACTGCCAAGCTATTTCGAGATCGCCGAGCGCTCACGCATGCACGGGTTGAGCGGCCACGCGGCCAACCGGCGTACGTCGGCGCGGGTGGTGCTACTCGACGACACCGGCGCCGTGCTGCTGCTGTGCGGATCCGACCCGGCGCTGCCCCATGACACCGCACCGCGCTGGTGGTTCACCGTGGGCGGGCAGGTCGGCGACGACGAAGGGTTGGCGCAGGCGGCCGCCCGCGAGCTCGCCGAGGAAACCGGCTTGCGGGCTGAGCCCGCCGACATGGTCGGACCGATCTGGCGACGCGACGCCGTATTCGACTTCAACGGCGCAGTGCTGGACAGCCAGGAGTTCTTCTTCGTCTACCGCACCCACCGGTTCGAGCCGTCCATCGCCGGGCGGACAGAGCTGGAACGCCGCTACATCCACTGTCACCGTTGGTGTGGTGCGGCCGACATCGCCGGCCTGGTGGCCGCCGGCGAGACGGTTTACCCGCTGCAGTTATCCGAGTTGCTGGCCGACGCGGTGACGCTGGCCGATGGTGAGTCCTCGGGGCCGCGGCGGCAGCTGCAGTCCATCCGCTGAGCAGCGCTCCGGCTGAAGCTCAGACACACCACCAACCCGAGCAGACAGATGCCGGCCAACAACCACGGCATCGCCGCGGCCGGCTCGAACGGATGGAAGCTGGCGTTGTCCAGCATGCCGACCGCGGTGAGCAGCCCGGCCAGACATAACGTCGACGCTGCCAACCTGGCCGCGGCGCCGGCCGCGACCACGATCAGGAAAGGCAGTGGCCAGATCAGGTACTGCTCGAGCACGACTTTGCTGGCCAGCAGGAAAGCCACCAGGGTCAGCGCGGTAGCAAGCCACACGTCGGTCAGCGACGCGAGGAGGACCGCGGCGGCCGCGAAGCAGACCAGCAGCAGAGAGCTGAGCCACTTGGCTTGTTCGTGCGTCAGTAGTCCGAGCAGTTCCCGTTGCCACGACAACCCCTGCGGAAGCTTCGTCGCGTCGTAAAGAACCACATCGGCATACAGCGCGTGAAAGCTGCGCAGGTAGGGAAGGCACAGAACAGCGACGACCAGGACAAGGGTCCCGATGATCGCGAGCCGCCGGCCTTTGACATGGCGCAGGATGGTCGGCAGCACGAATATCGGGAACGTCTTCGCGGCGACTGCCAAGGCGTAGTAGCCGGCGGTCGACCTGATGTTGCTCCGAGCGGACAGGCTGAGCAGGGCAGCAAGCAGGAGCGCACCGCCCAGTGAGTCGAAGCGGCCGTAGTAGGCGCTGTTGTAGAGAACCAGCGGGTTCAGAAAGAACGCGGCGGCGGCCCCGGCTACCACCCACTCGTTGCGGCCTTGGCGGCGCATCGCGGCCGCGATCAGCAGCGTGCAGGCCACATCGGCGGCCGCGATCGGCAGCTTGCCCGCCACCTGAAACGAGATGCCACTGTGCTGGGCCAACCATTGGAACGGCAATTCGATGTACAGCCAGAGCGGGAAGTACGCATACGGCCCGGCGGGGTAGTGCGGATGATGTGTGTAGATGTTGACGCCGCGCAGGGTTGCCGCACTGGCCATGTCCCAGACCACGAAGTCCTGGCCGTGGGTCAGCGGGATCAGGACGCAGCGCGCAATCGTCCCGAGCAGCAGGACAATGGCGAGCGGCGAGACGGCTCGGACGCTCACTGCCGGCGAGGTTTTCGATCAGTGCTGCGACCTGGTGGTCCACCGATCGGCAGCATGCGCGGGATCGTAGCACCATCCGCGGGCTGACCGATCCGCCCAGGTCGCGCCATTTACCATCAGCTTTTCGGGACGCTTTAGACTGGCTTAGTACCAGGTGAAGGAGATCAGCAGTGGATAGCGCCGGTTCGTCGAACGGCCGCGGGCAAATCGGAACCGCGCGAGTCAAGCGCGGTATGGCCGAAATGCTCAAGGGCGGCGTCATCATGGACGTCGTCACGCCCGAGCAGGCCCGCATCGCCGAGGGCGCCGGCGCCGTCGCGGTGATGGCGCTGGAACGGGTGCCTGCCGACATCCGCGCCCAGGGCGGGGTGTCGCGGATGAGCGATCCGGACATGATCGAAGGCATCATCGCGGCGGTCACCATCCCGGTGATGGCCAAGGCGCGCATCGGGCACTTCGTCGAGGCGCAGATCCTGCAGAGCCTGGGCGTGGACTACGTCGACGAGTCCGAGGTGCTCACCCCGGCCGACTACACCCACCACATCGACAAGTGGAAATTCACCGTCCCGTTCGTCTGCGGCGCCACCAATCTGGGCGAGGCGCTGCGGCGCATCGGCGAAGGCGCGGCGATGATCCGGTCCAAAGGTGAAGCCGGCACCGGCGACGTCTCCAACGCCACCACGCACATGCGGGCCATCGGCGGCGAGATCCGTCGGTTGACCTCGTTGTCAGAAGACGAATTATATGTTGCCGCAAAGGAACTCGCAGCGCCCTACGAGCTAGTCGTAGAGGTGGCCCGCGCCGGTAAATTGCCGGTCACGCTGTTCACCGCCGGCGGCATCGCCACCCCCGCCGATGCCGCGATGATGATGCAACTCGGCGCCGAGGGGGTGTTCGTCGGCTCGGGCATTTTCAAGTCCGGCGACCCGGCCCAGCGGGCCGCCGCCATCGTCAAGGCCACCACCTTCTACGACGACCCCGACGTGCTGGCCAAAGTGTCGCGGGGGCTGGGTGAGCCGATGGTCGGCATCAACGTCGAGGAGATCGCGGCGGCGCATCGCCTGGCCGAACGCGGCTGGTAAGAACGATCCGTGGCGATCGAGCAGATCCTCGATCTCGAGCAGCTCGAGGTCAACATCTACCGGGGCAGTGTGTTCTCCGCCGAATCAGGCGCCTGGCAGCGCACCTTCGGCGGCCACGTCGCCGGCCAGACGCTGGTGTCGGCGGTGCGCACCGTCGACCCGCGCTTCCTGGTGCACTCGCTGCACGGATACTTCCTGCGACCCGGAGATGCCAAGGCGCCCACGATCTTTCTCGTCGAACGTATCCGTGACGGCGGCTCGTTCTGCACCCGGCGGGTCAACGCCGTCCAGCACGGCGAGACGATTTTTTCCATGTCGGCGTCCTTTCAGACCGACCAGACCGGCATCGAGCACCAAGACGTGATGCCTTCGGCGCCGCCGCCCGACGACCTGCCCGGGCTGTCGTCGATGAAAGTGTTCGACGACGCGGGATTCCGCCAATTCGAAGAGTGGGATGTGCGCATCGTGCCGCGGGAGCAGCTGACACTCCTGCGCGGACTGGCGTCCCAGCAGCAGGTGTGGTTTCGGCATCGCGATCCGCTGCCCAACGACCCCGTGCTGCACATCTGTGCGCTGGCCTACATGAGTGACCTCACCCTGCTCGGTTCGGCGCAGGTAATCCACCTTCAGGAGCGCGACCACTTGCAGGTCGCATCGCTGGACCACGCGATGTGGTTCATGCGGCCGTTCCGGGCCGACGAATGGCTCCTGTATGACCAGTCGTCGCCGTCGGCGTGCGGTGGGCGGTCGCTGACCCAGGGCAAACTCTTCAACCAGTACGGCGAGATGGTCGCGGCGGTGATGCAGGAGGGCCTGACCCGCTACAAACGCGACTTCCGACCGGGGAGCCAGTGAGCGCAGTAGCTCCCCGTATCGGCGTCCTGGCGTTGCAGGGCGACACCCGCGAACACCTGGCGGCGCTGCGCGAAACCGGAGCCGATCCGCAACCGGTGCGCCGCCGCGACGAACTCGACACGGTGGACGCACTGGTGATCCCCGGCGGGGAGTCCACCACGATGAGCCACCTGCTGCGCGAACTCGACCTGCTGGATCCGCTGCGCAAGCGGCTGGCCGAGGGCTTTCCGGCCTACGGGGCGTGTGCCGGGATGATTTTGCTGGCCGGAGAGATACTCGATGCCGGCGCCGGCGGGCGCGAGGCGCTGCCCCTGGGTGGCATCGATATGACGGTGCGGCGCAACGCCTTCGGACGACAGGTCGACTCCTTCGAGGGTGATATCGCCTTCGACGGTCTCGACGATCCGGTGCACGCGGTGTTCATCCGGGCGCCGTGGGCGGAGCGGGTGGGTGCAGATGTCCAGGTGCTGGCCCGCGCAGCCGGCCACATCGTCGCGGTGCGGCAGGGCCCCGTGCTGGCGACCGCGTTTCACCCGGAAATGACCGGCGATCGTCGCATCCACCGGCTGTTCGTCGACATGGTCACCGGGGCGGCCTAACCCCGCGCGAGCAGACACCACGGCTGCCGCCAGGCATGATGTGCTCATGGCCGACATCGTGCGGGGCCGATTAGGGCGCGTCGCAAAGCTGGCCGGACTTCCAGCAGGAGTGGCCGGGCGTGCTGCGCTGGGCGTGGGCAAGCGGATGACCGGCAAGTCCAAGGAAGAAGTCAACGCGGAGCTGCTGGAAAGGGCCGCCGACGAGCTGTTCCAGGTGTTGGGGGAGCTCAAAGGCGGCGCCATGAAGGTCGGTCAGGCGCTGTCAGTAATGGAGGCGGCAATACCTCCGCAGTTCGCCGATCCGTTCCGGGAGGCCTTGGTCAAGCTGCAGACCGAAGCACCGCCGCTGCCGGCAGCCAAGGTGCACCGGGTGCTCGACGCCCAGCTCGGCACCAAGTGGCGCCAACGCTTCGAATC
Source organism: Mycobacterium sp. NGS51 (assembly GCF_059812525.1). NCBI lineage: Bacteria > Bacillati > Actinomycetota > Actinomycetes > Mycobacteriales > Mycobacteriaceae > Mycobacterium > Mycobacterium sp. NGS51. Next base: position 138,293 of record NZ_JCALCV010000008.1, on the reverse strand, counting down.
CTTCGACGACACACCCGTCGCGTCGGCCAGTATCGGACAGGTTCACAAAGGCACCTGGAAAGACGGGCGCACGGTCGCCGTCAAGGTCCAGTACCCCGGCGCCGACGACGCGCTACGCGCGGATCTCAAGCTGATCCAACGGTTCTCCTGGCTCGCCAAGCAGATCGTGCCGCGAGCGGACGTGGACCGCCTCGTTTCCGAGGTCAGCGAACGTATCGAAGCAGAGCTGGACTACCGGCAGGAAGCCGACTATCAGCGTGCCTTCGCGAAAGCCTTTGCGAACGACCAGAAGTTCTTCGTACCGGCAGTGGTCGCGAGTGCGCCCAAGGTGATCATCTCGGAGTGGGCGGAGGGTCGACGTCTTTCCACAATCATCGCCGAGGGCACCCAAGACGAACGAGACGCGGTGTGCACCTTGCTGCTTGAGTTCACGGTGAGCTCACCCGCCCGTGTTGGGCTGGTGCACGCCGATCCCCATCCGGGCAACTTCATGATGCTGGCGGACGGCCGGCTGGGAGTCATCGATTTCGGCGCCGTCGCCGAGCATCCCGGCGGTGTGCCCGCCGAATTCGGCGAACTGCTGTGCTGGGCGCGAGACGAACAGTGGGATGAAGCAATCTTCTTGATGAAGAAGCTCGGATTCATGCCCCAGCACTACGACCTGAGCGCCGAGCAGCTGGTGGAGTACCTCGGACCGCTGTGGGCTTACATCGATCCGTTGCGCTCCGGGGAGTTTCACTTCACCCGCGACTGGTTCCAGAAGTCGGCCCTGATCACCGCCGACCCGCTCGCGGAAGGATTTGCTGACCGGTTCAAGGTGGCCCGGCAACTGACTATCCCGCCCGGCTACGTCATGTTGCTCCGCACGCTCGGCGGTCTGCTCGGAGTCGCCGTGCAACTTGACGCGCAGGTTGCCTACGCCACGCTGATCGAACGATGGATACCGGGATTCTTCCCGCCCGGGGAGGGGCACCGCACGCGGGCGACGGACGACCGGCACCAGCCGCCCACGTAGACTCGTCTGGCGAACTTTGCCAGCAACAGAAGAGGTAGCACGCCGATGAGCGGCCACTCCAAATGGGCCACCACCAAGCACAAGAAGGCCGTCATCGACGCCCGTCGCGGCAAGAACTTCGCCCGGCTGATCAAAAATGTCGAGGTTGCGGCCCGCGTCGGCGGTGGCGACCCGGCGGGTAACCCGACGCTCTACGACGCCATCCAGAAGGCCAAAAAGAACTCGGTGCCCAACGACAACATCGAGCGGGCCCGCAAACGCGGCGCCGGTGAAGAGGCCGGCGGCGCCGATTATCAAACCATCACCTACGAGGGCTACGGGCCCAATGGGGTGGCTGTGCTCATCGAATGCCTGACCGACAACCGCAACCGCGCCGCCAGCGAGGTGCGGGTGGCGATGACCCGCAACGGCGGCAACATGGCCGACCCCGGCTCGGTGGCCTACCTGTTTGCCCGCAAGGGCGTGGTGACCTTGGAGAAGAACGGGCTGACCGAAGACGACGTGTTGACCGCGGTGCTGGAAGCGGGCGCCGAAGACGTCACCGACCTTGGCGATAGCTTCGAAATCCTCAGCGAGCCAGGTGATCTGGTGGCGGTCCGCACCGCGTTGCAGGACGCCGGCATCGACTACGACTCCGCGGAGGCGGGCTTTCAGCCGTCGGTCACCGTTCCGCTGGACGCCGAAGGTGCCCGCAAAGTCATGAAACTCGTCGATGCGCTTGAAGACAGCGACGACGTGCAAGACGTCTACACCAACGCCGACATCCCCGACGAGATCCTGGCTCAGATCGAGGAGTGACAGCTCGCCGGTCGAGCCTGCGACCGCGTGTCCTACCGGCTCTTGTCGGCGCTGCCCGTTAGGGTATCGAACAACCGTTCGGCATCGAGGGAGCTTGACGTGCGCGTGATGGGCGTCGACCCGGGACTGACCCGCTGCGGCCTGTCGGTCATCGAAGGCGGCCGCGGGCGGCAGGTGACCGCGCTGGACGTCGACGTGGTGCGCACCCCGGCCGACGTGCCACTGCCGCGGCGGCTGCTGACGATCAGCGACGCCGTCGAGCACTGGCTGGACACTCATTGTCCCGACGTGATCGCGATCGAGCGGGTGTTCTCCCAGCAGAACGTGTCGACGGTGATGGGCACCGCGCAGGCCGGCGGCGTGATTGCGCTGGCCGCGGCAAAGCGCGGCATCGACGTGCACTTCCACACCCCCAGCGAGGTCAAGGCCGCGGTCACCGGCAACGGCGGCGCCGGAAAGGCGCAGGTCACCGCAATGGTGACCAGAATCCTCGGGTTGCAGGCCAAACCGACGCCGGCGGACGCCGCCGACGCCTTGGCGCTGGCAATCTGCCACTGCTGGCGCGCGCCGATGATCGCGAGGATGGCCGCCGCCGAAGCCAAGGCGGCTGAACAGCGCCGGAAGTTCAACGCGAAAGTGAAGGCCGCGACATGATCGCCTCGGTGCGCGGAGAGGTGCTCGACATCGCGCTCGACCATGTCGTGATCGAAGCCTGTGGTGTCGGGTACAAGCTGATGGCCGCCCCGTCGACGTTGGCCACGCTGCGTCGCGGCAGCGAGGCCCGGTTGATCACCGCGATGATCGTGCGGGAAGACTCGATGACCCTGTACGGGTTTCCCGATGCCGACGCTCGCGACCTCTTCCTGACCCTGCTGGGTGTCTCCGGCGTCGGCCCCAAGATCGCACTGGCCACATTTGCGGTGTATGACGCGGCGGCGCTGCGCCAAGCGCTGGCCGACGGTGACATCACCGCGCTGACCCGGGTCCCCGGCATCGGCAAGCGCGGCGCCGAGCGGATGGTGCTCGAACTCCGCGACAAGATCGGTCCGGTTGGACCGACGCCGAGCGCGTCGGTCAACGGCCACAGCGTCCGCGGCCCTGTGGTGGAAGCCCTTGTCGGGCTTGGCTTTGCAGCCAAACATGCCGAAGAGGCCACCGACAGCGTGTTGGCCGGCGACGACGCCGCCACCACGTCCAGTGCGCTGCGCGCGGCTCTGTCGCTGCTGGGTAAGTCCACATGAGTGAGCCCGACGAGCGTGAGGTTTCACCGGCGCTGACCGTCGGCGAGGGTGACATCGACGCCAACCTGCGGCCGCGTTCGCTGCGCGAATTCATCGGCCAGGCGCGGGTGCGCGAACAACTGCAACTGGTCATCGAAGGCGCCAAAAACCGTGGCGGCACACCGGATCACATCCTGCTGTCGGGGCCGCCCGGGCTGGGCAAGACGTCGCTGGCGATGATCATCGCCGCCGAATTGGGGTCGTCGTTGCGGGTGACGTCCGGACCGGCGCTGGAACGCGCCGGTGACCTGGCCGCGATGTTGTCCAACCTCGTCGAGCACGACGTGCTGTTCATCGACGAGATCCATCGCATCGCCCGGCCCGCCGAGGAGATGCTGTATCTGGCGATGGAGGACTTTCGGGTCGACGTGATCGTCGGCAAAGGGCCTGGGGCGACGTCGATTCCACTGGAGGTGGCACCGTTCACGCTGGTCGGTGCGACCACCCGGTCCGGTGCACTGACCGGGCCGCTGCGCGATCGGTTCGGGTTCACCGCGCACATGGACTTCTACGAGCCCGCCGAGTTGGAGCGGGTGCTGGCCCGGTCGGCCGGCATCCTGGGCGTCGAACTGGGCGCCGAAGCCGGCGCGGAGATTGCGCGCCGCTCGCGCGGCACCCCGCGGATCGCCAACCGGCTGCTGCGTCGGGTGCGTGACTATGCCGAGGTCCGTGCCGATGGCGTCATCACCCGCGATGTCGCCAAGTCGGCGTTGGCGGTATACGACGTCGACGAGCTCGGCCTGGACCGGCTGGACCGAGGCGTGCTGTCGGCATTGACCCGCAGCTTCGGCGGCGGCCCGGTCGGCGTGTCGACGCTGGCGGTAGCGGTCGGGGAGGAGGCCACCACCGTCGAGGAGGTGTGCGAGCCGTTTCTGGTGCGAGCCGGAATGATCGCCCGCACTTCGCGCGGTCGGGTGGCCACGGCCCAGGCCTGGACGCATCTGGGCATGGTGCCGCCGGTCGGAGCCGGTGGGCTGGGCCAAGCGGGGCTTTTCGACTAGTTACGTCGAGTTACGTCCGCACCCGATCCGGGTACTCAGCACGCAGCCGACACCGTCGGTATCAACTGTGTGAGGAGATTGTCATGAATGACTCGCGGACGGCCCCGGGCAGCCTGCATATGCCTCGTAGCCGCGGCGCGGTCAGCGGATTGCTCCTGATCGCTCTGGGTGCGTGGGGCGCGTTGGCCCCGTTCATCGGGCCGTATTTCCACTGGGCCTATACGCCGGACCAGGAATGGACCTGGACCGCGGCCCGTGGTTGGCTCGAAGTGTTCCCCGGCGTCACCGCCGTGGTTGGTGGTCTGCTGCTGTTGGGCTCGGGAAACCGCGCCACCGCGATGTTCGGCGGCTGGCTGGCGGCCTTTGCCGGTGCTTGGTTCGTAGTCGGGGGCGCCTTCGCCTCGACGCTGCGGATCGGCAGTGTCGGCCAGCCGGTGGCATCCACTGACGCCAAGCGGGCGTTGCTCGAAGTCACCTACTTCTCCGGGCTGGGCGCGCTGATCGTGTTCCTGGCCGGCGCTGTGCTGGCGCGGGTCGCGGTCCGGATGGCGCGAGATGTCGAGGCGGTGCCGGCAGCCGAGGCTCCTGCCGCCGACGTGCCGTCAGCGGACTACACGCCGGCTCCGGAGTACGAGCCTGCGCCCGCCGAAGTGTCACCGGACGCCGTGACCCAGGCGCGGGCCAATCAACTTCCCGCGCAAGAGCCGCAGCGCTCCAAGAGCAGCTTCTTCCGTCGGCGCAAACACGCTAGCGCGTCGAACTGAGCTAAAGCCACATCTCGTCAGAGCAGGCCGAGCAGGTGCAGGTCGGTGATGTACTTGACGATCACCGGCGCGCTGACATGCGGAATGTCTTTGTCCGGTCCGATTTTCGCGTCCTGCACCGCGGCGCGGAACCGATCGGTCGGCGCAATCGAGCCCTGGATCGGTGTCTCTGGCTTCTGGTAATTGTGCAGCAACGGCAATAGCGAGTACTGGCGCTGTTTCTCCGGTAGCGCCCGCAGCGTCATCTCGAACCGCTGCAACCACTCGCCGTAGTCGCCGATCCGCTGGATCTTGTAGTCGGCGTCGATCAGCCAGTCGACGTACTCGTCCATCCCGATGCCGTCGTCGTAGGGATTCATCACGTGGTAGGTCTGCAAGCCGTCCACATTCTGAGCGCCCAACGTCGCGATGGCCTCGGCGATGAACTCGACCGGCAGGCCGTCGTAGTGTGCGCGCTGCCGGTTGCCGTCGGCGTCGAGCTGGTAGAACGAGCCGGGCGCGATCCCGGTGGCCACCAGGCTCAGCATCGTCCGGGTGAACATGTCCGGCAGATTGAGCTGGCCCGCATACGTGGTGTCGGCCAGGATCATGTCGCAGCGGAACACCGCGACCGGCAGGCCGCACAGCTCGTGCGCCTCGGCCAGCAGCACCTCGCCGGCCCACTTGCTGTTGCCGTAGCCGTTGGCGTAGCTGTCGCTGATCCGGCGGGTCGGGCTCATCACCCGGACATCGGCATCCTCGGTGAAGCTGCCCGGAGCGATCTGGTCGCCCACCCCGATCGTCGACACGTAGCTGTACGGCTTCTTCTTGGTGGTCAGCGCGATCCGGATCAGCTCGGCGGTCCCCACGGCGTTGGGACCGAACAACTCGCTGTACGGCAGCACGTGGTTGACCAGCGCCGCCGGGTCGACGATCAGGTCGACGGTGTCGGCCAGGCGCTGCCAGGTCGCTTCGTCGAGGCCGAGGCCGGCCTCGCCCTTGTCGCCGGCGATGACCTCCAGGTGATCGGCGGCCAGCTCCCGATAGTGCGACAGCAGGGTCGGGTCGCCGCTGTCGAAGGTGTTGTCCAACCGGGCCCGCGCATCCTCGTCGGAGCGGGCCCGCACCAGGGCGATCACCTTGCCGTCGACCTGGTCCATCCGCTCCAGCCACTCCAGGGCCAGGTAGCGACCCAGGAAGCCGGTCGCGCCGGTCAGCAGCACCGTCCGCACCTCTGAGCTCGGTGCAGGCAGCGAGGGTGCGGCCGCCAGCGTGGCGGCGTCGAGGAACTTGTCCAGCGTCAGATCGCCGGCGTGCACCTCGACCGCGTCGCGGCCGTGCACGGAGGCGAAGGTGGGCCGCTTGGAGCCCTGCCGTTCGCTGTCGATGTAGTCGGCGATGGCCTGCAGATCCGAGGCCGGGCTGACGATCACACCGACTGGCACGTCGACGTCGAAGATCTCGCGCAGCAAGTTGCCGAATGTCAGCGCCGACAACGAGTCTCCACCCAGGTCGGTGAAGTGTGCGTCGGGTTGCAGGTCGGACGTCGACGCACCCAGCAGTGCGGCCGCGGCGCGGCTGATGGTCTCCAGCACCGGCCCGTCGGCACCGCTGCGACGCAGGTCGCTGAGCTCATTGGCCTGGCCCTCGGCCAGCTCGGCGTAGAGCTGTTCCAGCCGCTCGCCGTAGTGCTGCTTCAGCTTGGGCCACGCCAGCTTGCGGATACCGGTGAGCAGACCGTTTTCCAGCGTGAAAGGTGTTGTCTCGATGAGGAAGTCGCGCGGCACCTCGTAGGACTGCAGCCCGGCCTCTTTGGCCACGTTCTGCAGCGACTCGGCGATCGCCGACTTCGACGCGTTGACGTCGGTGGGCACCACAACTGCCAGCAGGTAGGGGTGTGCGCTGTTGCCGTAGACGTAGATCTGCCGCACCAGCGGGCTGTTGCCGAACACCGCCTCCAATTTCGCGACGGTGACGAACTCGCCCTGGGCGAGTTTGAGCACGTTGTTGCGGCGGTCGACATACACCAGCCGGCCGGGGCCGACCTCGGCCACCACGTCCCCGGTGCGGTAGTAGCCCTCGGCGTCGAAGACCTCGGCGGTGACTTCGGGGCGCTTGTAGTAGCCGGGGAACAAGTTCTCCGTCTTGAGCAGCAACTCGCCCCGCGGATAGGGCCGGTCGGTATGGAAGTAGCCCAGATCCGGGACGTCGACCAGCTTGTAGTCGATCACCGGCGGGCGCTGCACCTCGCCGTCGAAGAGCACCATGCCGGCCTCGGTGGAGCCGTAGCCGTCCAGCAGGTGCATCTCGAGGACGGATTCGACCCAGACCTTCAGCTCCGGGGAAGTGGGCGCGGACCCGGTCATCGCGAAGATATACCGCCCGCCGAGGCGGTGCTGCCGCTGCTCGGCGATGACCTCGGTTTCGGCGGCCGCACGGTCGGCCCCGTCGGCAGTTCGGCGGTCCACTTCGCTCTGGAACTCCTGGAAGAGCATTTCCCAGATTCGCGGCACGAAGTTCAGTTCGGTTGGCCGCACCAAGGCAAGGTCTTCCAGCAGCGTGGACAGGTCGCTCTTGGCACCGAAATAGGCTGTGCCGCCGTTGCCGAGGGTGCCGTAGAGGATGCCGCGGCCCATCACGTGACTCATCGGCATGAAGCTGAGCGTGATCGACGCGGCGCTCGGTCCGAACCAGTTCCGGGACGACCGTTGCCACATCTTGGCGACGTTGCGCTGCGGGTACATCGCGCCTTTGGGCGCACCGGTGCTGCCGGAGGTGTAGATCAACAGCGCCAGCGCGTTCCCGTCGTCGGTGACCACCGCGGGCACTGGCGGCAGCGCCGCTCCACGGTCCAGCACCTCGTCCAGGGTTTCCACGACGACCGGGCTGTCGGCCAGCTGCGCGCGGGCGGCCTGCACGGCTTCCCGGTGGTCGTCGACCTGCCGGTGGTAGTCGAACACCACCAGCCGCGCGGGCCGGTGCCCGGTCTGGATCAGTTCGACGGCTTCGGGCAGATGGTCGACGCTTGCCGCGATCACGGACGGCTCGGTCTCGACGACAATCGGCCGCAGCTGCGTGATCGCCGCGCTGGTCTGCATTGGCACCGACACCGCGCCCAGGCGCGCCAGCGCCACATCGATCGTGGTGTAGTCGACGCTGGTGAAGCCGAGCACACACACCCGATCGCCGGGCGACACCGCCTGAGTGGCCCACGCACTGGCCAGCGCACCCACGCGCCGGCCCAACTCCCGGTAGCTGATCGTGTCGAACCGGGGCAACAGCTGCGCCGAGGTGCGGCCGCTCTGTTGGTCGCGGACGAATTCGACCGCGCGATGGCCGAGCGCGGGCCGGTCCGCGTAGCCGTCGAGGATGGTCTGAATCACCTGAGGCAGTTGGAGTGCGGGCTGTTGCGCGGCAACCGCGACGGCCTGGTCAGGGCGGGCGGCGGCGAACTGCGGGTCGTTGGCGGTCAAATCGGCGATGCGGCGCTCGACGCGCTCTTCATTGATATCGGTGGGCATTGAGGTCCTCTCGCAAGGATTAGGACGTTTGACATTTACGGCGCACCGTTGCGTCAATGGTTTACTACGTTAGCAAAGCTAATGTTATTCCGGCGAATAGGGTGACCAAGCTAACGGCGGGCGCTCGGCGACCGTCACCTGTCAGCCCACCTGTCACACCAGTCGCCGCAAAGTTGGTGATGTCCGATGTGCCCGCCTCGCGGCGACAACGCGACGTATGGCCAGGTGGCGCAGCGGCGACGGAGTCACTCTGGGCACTCCTAGCGTGGTTTGCCACACCCGTCACGCCCTGGCCCGCTCTTCCGGGGTGCCCGCCTATGCGCGACAGTGAACTGGTTGTCGGACGTCCATGCGACGGTCAGGCGATGAATGACTTACTGCTACTGCGGGGGACCGAACTCCGCTACGTACTGACAATGCAGTTGTTTCGCCATGGGCCGGCCACCGTGGGCGAGTTGGCCGATGCGCTCGCGCAGCACGGTTTTGCCGTGGGCGGGCGGGCGTCGAAATCCATCTCGGATGCGTTGCGCTGGGAAATGGGCTACGGCCGGGTGCAACGGCTAAGACGCGGTCGATATGGACCCGGCTGGATGCCGCGGGGTACCGAGCACCGGATCCATAAACGTGAGCTGGCATTACGCGACCAAGCCAAGTGTCGCTCGTAGCCGGGCACGTTCCTGTCAGCGACAACGCCCGAACTCGCGTGACTGACGGGGCGGCAGTGCCCCAAGTGAAAAATTCTCGCCAGGCCGCTGCGCCAAATCATCCTTTGTCGCTGCGAGGCGGGCACATCGTCACATCCCGAATCCCTTGCGACAGCTGGGATTAGTGTGACGTCACATCTCGGCGAGAAGCCCTGCCAGCACATCGATGCCTTCGGTGAGCAACTCGTCGCTGATCGCCAGCGGCGGCAGGAACCGCACCACATTGCCGAAGGTGCCGCAGGTCAACAGGATGACGCCGGCGGCGCGCGCGGCAGTCGCGAGTTTGTTCGTCAGCTCGGCGTCGGGTTCGGTGCCGCCGGATTTCACCAGCTCGACGGCGATCATCGCGCCGCGGCCGCGCACATCGCCGATCCGGTCGTCGTCGGCCTGCAGCCGGAACAACCGCTCGGTCATCAGTCGCCCGATGTGCTGTGCGCGCTCGATGAGCTCGTCGCTTTCGATGGTCGCGATGGTGGCCAGCGCCGCCGCGCATGCGAGCGGATTGCCCCCGAACGTGCCGCCCAGGCCACCGACGTGGGAGGCGTCCATCAGCTCAGCGCGGCCGGTGACCGCCGACAGCGGCAGCCCGTCGGCGATGCCCTTGGCGGTGCAGATCAGGTCGGGCTCGATGCCTTCGTGCTCGCACGCGAACATCGCACCGGTGCGGGCGAATCCGGTCTGCACCTCGTCGGCGATGAAGACGACGTCGTTCTGGCGGCACCACTCCAGCAAGGTCGGCAGGAACCCCTCGGCCGGCACGATGAAGCCGCCTTCGCCCTGGATCGGCTCGATGACGAGGGCCGCCAGGTTGTCCGCGCCGATCTGCCTACCGATGACGCGGATCGCTCGGGCGGCCGCCCGTTCGCCGTCCGTGGCCAGCTCTTTGTCGAGCAGCCGGTCGCGATACGGATAGGACAGCGGCGCTCGATAGATCTCCGGCGCGAAGGGCCCGAAGCCGCTCTTGTACGGCATCGACTGTGCGGTCAGGGCCATGGCCAAGTTGGTGCGACCGTGGAAGGCATGGTCGAAGGCGACCACCGCGGATTTGCGGGTGAAGGCGCGGGCCACCTTGACCGCGTTCTCCACCGCCTCGGCGCCCGAGTTGAACAGCACGGAGCGCTTCTCGCCGGAGCCCGGGGTGAGGCGATTGAGCTGCTCGGCGACGGCGATGTACTGCTCGTAGGGGGTCACCATGAAGCAGGTGTGGGTGAAGTCGGCGACCTGCCCGCGCACCGCATCGACGACCCGGGGCGAGGCATTGCCGACCGTGGTGACCGCGATGCCGGAGCTCAAGTCGATGAGCCGATTGCCGTCGACGTCCTCGACGATGCCGCCGCCGGCGCGCACGGCATAGACCGGCATCGTGCTGCGGACACCGCGGGCGACCGCAGCGGACCGGCGCTTGGCCAATTCCAGCGATGCGGGGCCCGGGATTTCGGTGACGAGGTGGCGACTCTGTTCGAGAGTGGGCATGTATCCGAGCCTAGTTGCGGCCACACCCGAAACGCCGCCGGGCGAGCGCTCGAAACCGCAATCACTATGGGAACTGCCTGAGAAGATGCCGATATGGCCTCCGCGGAAGGCTCACGCATCGGCACCATGTTCGGGCCCTACGAGCTGCAGGCGTTGCTGGGCCGCGGCGGCATGGGGGAGGTGTACCGGGCGTACGACACCGGCAAAGACCGGACGGTCGCGCTCAAGCTGCTGCGCCCAGAACTGGCCGCAGACACCACTTTTCAGCAGCGGTTCCGCCGCGAATCACGACTCGTGGCGCGGCTGCAAGAACCGCACGTCATCCCGGTGCACAACTTCGGCGAGATCGACGGCGTTCTCTACATCGAGATGCGGCTGGTAGAAGGAGGCAACCTCAAGGCCATGCTGCGCCAGGGCGGGGCGCTGGACCCGGGGCGGGCGGTGTCGATCATCGCGCAGGTGGCGGCGGCGCTCGATGCCGCGCACGCCGACGGGCTGTTGCACCGCGACGTGAAGCCGCAGAACGTGCTGTTGACGCGCACCGACTTTGCCTACCTCGTCGACTTCGGTATTGCCCGGTCGACCTCGGATACCAGCGGGACCAACGCCGCTACGCTGAGCGGAACCTACCTCTACATGGCCCCGGAGCGGTTCAGCGGCGGACCGGTGGGGCCGCACGCCGACATCTACTCGCTGACCTGCGTGCTCTACGAGTGTCTCACCGGCCAACCGCCGTTCCCGCAGGGCGAACTGGACCAGCTGTTGGGCGCCCACCTGTTGACTCCGCCGCCGCGGCCCAGCCAGATCCGGCCGGATCTCGGTCCGGCCTTCGACGAGGTGATCGCCCGGGGGATGGCCAAACAGCCGGGCGAGCGATTCCCGTCTGCCGGCGAGCTTGCCCAGGCCGCCAACACGGCGTGGGTCTGGTCGGCCGGGGCCCCGCCGCCCGCGGCGAAGCAGCCCGATCCGGGGCCGTCCGATCCCGGCCCGCCCATACAACAGGCCATGCCTTCCCGGCGCCGGCGGCCGGTGCTGGCCGCGGCAGCGGCTGCGGTGCTGATCGCCGCGGCCGGCGCGCTGTGGTGGGGTTTCGGGGCGGGTCGCCCTGCCGACGTCGAGGTGCCGCCAGCAAGCACGCCCTCGCCGTCGTCGCCGCCGCCATCGTCGTCGTCGCAGGTCACCCAACCCGTGCTCAGCTTGCCGGGCGCCGATGCGCAGGGTTTCATCGACTATCCCGGTGCCCGTTGTGACCCGGGAAACCGGCCTGCGGTGCTGGCCCGCACCGACGAGTCGGTGCTGGTGATCTGCCAAGCCGGGCCCAGCCGCTACTACTACCGGGGCGTTCGGCTCAGCGACGGCGCCGCAATCGAACTCGCCAACGCGGTCCGCTCATCCGGCGGATTCGACGTCGTCAACCCGGTCGACGGAACCCGATACGAGGTGCGTAGCGACGGCTTGACTATCATGCTGTCCGACGGTCGGCACTTCGTGGAGCCGATCGTCGACTACGCGGCCGATTAGCCTGGTCAGGGCTGGCCGAGTGGCTTGCACACGTTGTCGGCCGGGTTCCAATACTGGCCGTCGGGGCAATTGATGGGTTGCGGGCCGACGCCCAGCGGGCGGCAGACGTTGCCGGTCGGCTCCCAGTACTGGCCTTCGGGGCAGTTCAGTGGTTCCGCCGAGCCCAGGGCTGGTGTTTCGACCACCACGACCGCCATCGTTGCTGCCGCCAGCATGGCTGCGGCCGCCAACCGGCCGACGAGGTTATTCATGACAGACCTCCAGGAAAGCGTGTTAACCGTGCGATGAGTTTAGGTATTGACGGTCGCGTCATGCGCCAAACGCCGGGCCGTCGATCGTGTCGACAGTGGCGAACGAGGAGACCGGTGCGCGGCGCAGTTTGCGTGGCTGGCGAACCGGGTGCCCGAGCGCGATCACCGCGGCCAGCGCCAGCGGGCCCGGAGCCGCGAGCAGAGCTTTGACCTGCGGTTCCTCCCGGATCGCGATTGTCGTAATGACCCCGCCCAGGCCTTCTTCGCGGGCGGCCAGCAGGATGCTCCAGGCGAACGGGTAGATCGAGGCACCGCCGGCGAAGGTGTACCGGTCGGCGTCGCGATCCACCGCCGCCAGCAGCGACAGGTCGGCGAACAGCGCAAGCAGGACCGGGGCCTGGTCGAAGCGGCCGGCGAACCCTCCTGGCGTGTCGGGCTGTCCGGCGGCCAGGGCGCTGGCTTCGGCGTCGCGGTCGTTGGTCGGTGACCAGGGCCGCAGCCCCGCGGCGCTGAGGGCCAGGTAATCGCGGGAACCGCGCTGGTACAGATCCCGCAGTCGGCGCCGCCGCTCGGGGTCTTTGAGCACCACGATCCGCCACGCCTGCGCGTTGGCGCCGCTGGGCGCGAACCGGGCGTTTTCGAGCACGCGCGCCACAGCGGCGTCGTCGACGGACTGATCGGTGAAGTCGCGAACTGCGCCGGTAGTGCGCAACGCCGAGAGGAGTTCCATCACCTCATCATGGAGTAGCTCGTCAAGGTCCAGGGCGCCGCAATGGCACACTGGCGGTCATGGACCTTCTCGTCTTCTTGCCGCTGCTGATCATCCTGGCGGCGTTCATGTTCTTCGGGTCGCGGCGTCAAAAGCGGGTCATGCAGGCGACTATCGACCTGCACGAGTCACTGAGCGTCGGCGACCGGGTGCACACCACGTCGGGGCTGCAGGGCACGATCACCGACCTCAACGACGACACGGTGGACCTGGAGATCGCGCCGGGCGTGGTGACCACCTGGATCAAGATGGCGATCCGCGACCGTATCGACCCGGAGATCACCGAGGGCGACGCGAGCGCCGTCGAGCTCACCGCCGACCCAGAGCGACTGCCCAAGGACTAAGTCCGGCCGACCGGCACGTACCCTTTGCGGGAGCAGTCGAACTGATCGGTAAGCGAGGAGACTCAACAACGTGGCATCGCCTTCCGCGCCGGTGCACCCTGCCCGTTACCTGACGATCTTTCTGGTCATGCTCATCGGCGTGTACCTGCTGGTCTTCCTGACCGGGGACAAGCGGGCCGAACCGAAGCTCGGCATCGACCTGCAGGGCGGCACCCGGGTCACGTTGACCGCACGGACACCGGATGGTTCCCGGCCGTCCAGGGACGCACTGTCGCAGGCCCAGCAGATCATCGGTGCCCGAGTCAATGGGCTGGGCGTCTCGGGTTCGGAGGTCGTCGTCGACGGCGACAACCTGGTCATCACCGTGCCCGGAAACGACGGCAACGAGGCCCGCAATCTGGGGCAGACCGCGCGGCTCTACGTCCGGCCGGTGATCAACGGCATGCCCGCACAGGCCGCTCCGCCGCCCGAGGAGTCGCCGCCGCCGACGGATGAAAAGCCGGGCGACAAACCCGCGCCGACCGGCCAACCGGCGCCACCACCCCAGCCGCGGCCCTACCCGCAGGAGCCGCCGCCATCGCCGAGCCCGGCTCCTCCGCCGGATCAGACGGCGGCGCCCGTGCAGCCTGGGCCGCCGGATCCGCGCAAGGACCTCGCCGAACGCATCTCCAAAGAAAAGGAGTGGCGGCAGAGCACCGACAAAGCCATCCAGTTCTACGGGCTGCAATACCAGGCCACCCAGTGCGACAAAGACGACATCCTGGCCGGCAACGACGATCCCAACCTGCCGCTGATTACCTGCGACAAGGACCACAAAACCGCCTACCTGCTGGCGCCGTCGATCATCAGCGGCGACCAGATCCAGAACGCCACGTCGGGCCTGGACCCGCGCAGCGGCTACGTCGTCGACGTGCAGTTCAAGAGTGCCGCGGCCGGCATCTGGGCGGATTACACCGCCGCCCACATCGGCACCCAGACCGCGTTCACACTGGACTCCCAGGTGGTCAGCGCACCGCAGATCCGTGAAGCGATTCCCGGCGGCCGAACCCAAATCACCGGCGGCGACCCGGCGTTCACCGCCGACAGCGCCCGTCAGCTCGCCAACGTGCTCAAGTACGGGTCGCTGCCGCTGTCGTTCGAATCCTCGGAAGCCGAAACCGTTTCGGCCACACTAGGTTTGACTTCATTGCGGGCAGGACTGATCGCCGGTGCGATCGGGCTGGTGCTGGTGCTGCTGTATTCGCTGCTGTACTACCGGGTGCTGGGATTGCTGACCGCACTGTCGCTGGTGGCTGCCGGCGCCATGGTTTTCGCGATCCTGGTGCTGTTGGGCCGCTACATCAACTACACGCTGGATCTGGCCGGGATCGCCGGTCTGATCATCGGTATCGGCACGACCGCCGACTCGTTCGTGGTGTTCTTCGAACGCATCAAAGACGAAATCCGCGAAGGCCGTTCGTTCCGGTCAGCGGTTCCGCGTGGTTGGGCGCGGGCGCGCAAGACGATCGTGTCCGGTAACGCGGTGACGTTCCTGGCCGCCGCGGTGCTGTACTTCCTGGCGATCGGACAGGTCAAGGGCTTCGCATTCACCTTGGGCCTCACCACGGTCCTCGACCTTGTCGTGGTGTTCCTGGTGACCTGGCCGCTGGTGTACCTGGCGTCGAAGTCCCCGACGTTGGGCAAGCCCGCATACAACGGCCTGGGCGCGGTACAGCAGGTCGCGCGCGAGCGGCGCGCCGCAGCCCACACAGGACGGGGATAGCGAGATGGCCGCAAAAGCAGGCGAAGCCTTAAACAGCGCAGAAATCACCGAGACGACGAGCGCCGAAGTCGACGACAGCGGCACCCAGCTGCCGCACCACAACTTCCTGTCCCGGCTGTACACCGGGACCGGTGCGTTCGAGGTGGTCGGCCGCCGCCGACTGTGGTACGGCGTCAGCGGGGCGATCGTCGCGATCGCGATCGCCAGTATCGTGCTTCGCGGATTCACCTTCGGTATCGACTTCGCAGGCGGAACCAAGGTGTCGATGCCCAGGGGAGACATCCAGACCAGCCAGGTGACCGAGGTCTACCACGACACCATCGGCTCTGACCCCGAGTCGGTGGTGATCGTCGGCAACGGCGCCTCGGCGACCGTGCAGATCCGTTCCATGCCCCTGGACAACGACCAGACGGCCAAGCTGCGCAACGCGCTGTTCGACAGGTTCCAGCCAAAAGGCGCCGACGGCAAGCCCAGCAAGCAGGCGATCAGCGACTCGGCGGTCTCGGAAACCTGGGGCGGCCAGATCACCAAGAAAGCGGTGATCGCGCTGGTGGTGTTTTTGGTGCTGGTCGCGATCTATATCACCGCGCGCTACGAGCGCTACATGGCGATCTCCGCGCTGGTCGCGATGTTCTTCGACGTCGCCGTCACCGCGGGCATCTATTCGCTGGTCGGCTTCGAGGTCACCCCGGCGACGGTGATCGGGTTGATGACGATTCTCGGGTTCTCCATCTATGACACCGTGATCGTGTTCGACAAGGTCGAGGAGAACACCCACGGCTTCCAGCACACCACCCGGCGCACCTTCGCCGAACAGGCCAACCTGGCGGTCAACCAGACGTTCATGCGCTCGATCAACACCAGCCTGATCTCGGTGCTGCCGGTGGTTGCGCTGCTGGTGGTGGCAGTGTGGCTGTTGGGTGTGGGCACGTTGAAGGACCTGGCGCTGGTGCAGCTGGTCGGCATCATCGTGGGCACCTACTCGTCGATCTTCTTCGCCACCCCGCTGCTGGTCAGCCTGCGTGAGCGCACCGAGTTGGTGCGTACGCACACCCGCCGGGTGCTGCGCCGGCGCAGCGGAGCTTCCGAGAAGACTTCGGAGTCCGCGGAATCGGCCGAGGACGAGCCGGACCGGCAGAACACTGTGGCGGCCCCGAACAAGCCGGCGCCGAACAAGCCGGCGCCCGGCGCGCGGCCGGTACGGCCAACCGGCAAGCGAAACAAGAGCTAGCCCGATGGCTGCCTGGCCCGGGCGCGTGGCCGCCAGCTGTCTGGCGGCCATCGTGGCAGCAGCCGGGCTCGCGAGCCTGTCGGGCTGCTCGGGTAGTGCCGCCGGGCACGTCGACTACGTCGTCGACGGCGCGCTGGTCACCTACAACACCACCACCGTGACCGGCGCCGCGTCGGCCGGTGCGCAGGCGTTTGCCCGCACCCTGACCGGGTTCGGCTACCACGGGCCCGACGGGCAGGTCGTCGCCGACCACGACTTCGGCACGGTGTCGGTGGTGGGCGGCGCGCCGCTGGTGCTCGACTACCAGATTGCCGACAAGGCCGTCTATTCCGACGGCAAGCCGGTCACCTGTGACGACCTGATGCTGGCGTGGGCGGCTCACTCCGGAAGGTACCCGGCCTTCCACGCCGCCAGCCAGGCCGGCTACGTCGACATCGCCACCATCGACTGTCAGCCCGGGCAGAAGAAGGCCCGGGTGTCATTCCAGCCCGACCGCAACGTGGTCGACTACCACCAGCTGTTCACGGCGACCACGATGATGCCCTCGCACGTCATCTCCGACGAACTGAAAATGAGCGTGGCCGCCGCGGTGATGGTCAACAACGGGCCGGCCATCGAGCGCATCGCCC
This sequence comes from Mycobacterium sp. NGS51, assembly GCF_059812525.1. NCBI lineage: Bacteria > Bacillati > Actinomycetota > Actinomycetes > Mycobacteriales > Mycobacteriaceae > Mycobacterium > Mycobacterium sp. NGS51. Next base: position 121,251 of record NZ_JCALCV010000008.1, on the reverse strand, counting down.
AGCTCTGGAACACGATCTGGGACCTCAAACCCGGTCTGGACATCAAGCATTTCCCGTCGTCGGGGCCCTACAAGATCGAATCGGTGCTGAACGACGGCGGGGTGGTGCTCGTCGCCAATGACCGCTGGTGGGGCGCCAAGCCGATGACCAAGCGGGTCACGGTGTGGCCGCAGAAAGCCGACATCCAAGACCGGCTCAACAACCAGAGCGTCGACGTCGTCGACGTCGCGACCGGTTCGTCGGGGTCGGTGATCACCCCGGACGACTACCAGCGCATCGATGCGCCGTCGGATGGAATCCAGCAGCTGATCTTCGCTCCGGGCGGTCCATTGTCGGAGACCCGTGCGCGCCGCGCGGTCGCGTTGTGCACCCCGCGCGACGTGATCGCCCGCGACGCCGGGGTGCCGATTGCCAACGCGCGGTTGCACACCGCCGCCGAAGACGCCATCAGCCAGGCCGAAAATGTTCCCGAGGCCGCGCAGTTCGCCCGGTCGAATCCCGACGCGGCGCGTGATGCGCTTGGCAAGGCGCCGCTGACGGTGCGGATCGGCTACCGGGCACCTAACGCGCGGCTGGCCGCCACCGTCGGCGCGATCGTCAAGGCGTGTGCGCCCGCCGGTATCACCGTCTCCGACGTCACCTCCGACACCACCGGCCCGCAGACGTTGCTCGACGGGCAGATCGACGTGCTGCTGGCCAGCACCGGCGGCGCCACCGGCAGCGGATCCACCGGGTCCTCGGCGATCGACGCCTACGCCCTGCGCGCCGGCAACGGCAACAACCTCTCCGGCTATCACAACGGCCAGATCGACGGGATCATCAGTGCGCTGGCGGTATCGGCCGACCCGGCCGAGTTGGTCCGGCTGCTGGCCGAGGGCGCGCCGGTGCTATGGGCCGATATGCCGACGCTGCCGTTGTACCGCCAGCAGCGCAGCCTGCTCATGTCGAAGAAGATGTATGCCGTGGGCACCAATCCCAGCCGCTGGGGCGCCGGCTGGAATATGGACCGCTGGGTGCTGGTGCGGTGACTCAGGCTGGCGACCAAGTCGCCGACATCATCGCGTCGTTGACCCGCGAGGTGGCCGACTTTCCCACGGCGGGTGTGCAATTCAAGGACCTGAGCCCGCTGTTCGCCGATCCGCGCGGGCTGGCCGCGGTGACCGACGCGCTGGCCGACGTGGCCGCCGGCGCCGAGGTGATCGCCGGCATCGACGCCCGCGGCTTCCTGGTCGGCGGTGCGGTGGCGGCCCGGCTCGGCACCGGAATGCTGGCCATCCGCAAGGGCGGCAAGCTGCCGCCGCCGGTGCTTGCCGTCTCCTACAACCTGGAGTACGGCACCGCCACCCTGGAGATCCCCGCCGACGGCGTCGAGTTGGCCGGCCGCAGCGTCGTCATCGTCGACGACGTGCTGGCCACCGGCGGCAGCGTCGCGGCAGCACACCGGCTGCTCACTCACAGCGGCGCTCAGGTGACGATGGCCGCGGTGGTGCTGGAACTCGGTGCACTGGGCGGACGCGACGTCGTGGCGCCGCTGCCGGTCCACAGCTTGCGCCGCATCTAGCGGGACAATCGAGATTGAGCGATATCCTGGGTGGTCGGAGGTGACGAACGTGGCGGATGACCAGCGCACGGCTGTCCAGCAGCCGACCCAACCGCTGCAGATCGCCGATATCCCGCAGGCGCCGCCGGCCGCGGAGACACTCAAGACGTCCAGCAGCGCGTCGAGGCGGGTTCGGGCCCGACTGGCCAGGCGGATGACCGCCCAGCGCAGCACGCTCAGCCCCGTGCTCGAGCCGCTGGTGGCGGTGCACCGCGAGATCCACCCGAAGGCCGACGTGTCGATGTTGCAGCGCGCCTACGACGTCGCCGAACAACGGCACGCCGACCAGATGCGGCATTCCGGGGATCCCTACATCACTCATCCGCTGGCCGTCGCCAACATTCTGGCCGAGTTGGGCATGGACACCATCACGCTGGTGGCCGCCCTGCTGCACGACACCGTCGAGGACACCGGATACACGCTGGCCGCGTTGTCCGAGGAGTTCGGCGAGGAGGTCGGTCATCTCGTCGACGGGGTGACCAAGCTGGACCGCGTGGTGCTGGGTAGCGCCGCCGAGGGCGAGACGATCCGCAAGATGATCACCGCAATGGCGCGTGACCCGCGGGTGTTGGTGATCAAGGTGGCCGACCGGCTGCACAACATGCGCACGATGCGTTTCCTGCCGCCGGAGAAGCAGGCCCGCAAAGCCCGCGAAACACTGGAAGTGATTGCGCCGCTGGCACATCGGCTGGGGATGGCCACCGTCAAGTGGGAGCTGGAGGATCTGGCTTTCGCGATTCTGCATCCCAAGAAGTACGAGGAGATCGTGCGGCTGGTAGCCGGGCGGGCCCCGTCGCGCGATACCTACCTGGCCAAGGTGCGCACCGAGATCATTGCCACCTTGGCCGCGTCGAAGATCAACGCGGTGGTCGAGGGCCGGCCCAAGCACTACTGGTCGATCTACCAGAAGATGATCGTCAAGGGCCGCGACTTCGACGACATCCACGACCTGGTCGGCATCCGGATTCTGTGTGAGGAGATTCGGGACTGTTATGCCGCTGTGGGCGTGGTGCATTCGCTGTGGCAGCCGATGGCCGGCCGGTTCAAGGACTACATCGCCCAGCCCCGCTACGGGGTGTATCAGTCGCTGCACACCACGGTCGTCGGGCCGGAGGGCAAGCCGCTGGAGGTGCAGATTCGCACCCGCGACATGCACCGCACCGCCGAGTACGGTATCGCCGCACACTGGCGTTACAAGGAAGCCAAGGGCCGCAACGGAGTTCCGCATCCGCATGCTGCCGCCGAGATCGACGACATGGCCTGGATGCGGCAACTGCTCGACTGGCAGCGGGAAGCCGCCGACCCCGGCGAGTTTCTCGAGTCGCTGCGCTATGACCTTGCGGTTCAAGAGATTTTCGTGTTCACCCCGAAAGGCGATGTGATCACGCTGCCGGCCGGGTCGACACCGGTCGACTTCGCCTACGCCGTGCACACCGAGGTCGGCCACCGCTGCATCGGCGCCCGGGTCAACGGCCGGCTGGTGGCGCTGGAGCGCAAGCTGGAAAACGGCGAAGTCGTCGAGGTTTTCACCTCTAAGGCACTCAACGCCGGGCCGTCGCGAGACTGGCAGCAGTTTGTGGTGTCTCCGCGCGCCAAGACCAAGATCCGTCAGTGGTTCGCCAAGGAGCGCCGCGAGGAGGCGCTGGAGTCCGGCAAGGAAGCGATGGCGCGCGAGGTTCGCCGCGTCGGACTTCCGTTGCAGCGCTTAATGAATGGCGCATCGGTGGCGGCGGTGGCCAATGAGCTGCACTACACCGACGTGTCCGCGCTCTACACCGCGGTCGGTGAGGGCCACGTGTCGGCCAAGCACGTCGTGCAGCGCCTGCTGGCCGAACTCGGTGGTATCGATCAGGCCGAAGAGGATCTCGCCGAGCGGTCCACGCCCGCGACGATGCCGCGGCGTCCGCGCAGCACCGACGATGTCGGTGTGGCGGTGCCCGGCGCGCCGGGGGTGTTGACCAAGCTGGCCAAGTGCTGCACGCCGGTGCCCGGGGACCAGATCATGGGGTTCGTCACCCGCGGTGGCGGGGTCAGCGTGCATCGCACCGACTGCACCAACGCCGCGTCGCTGCAGCAGCAGGCCGAGCGCATCATCGAGGTGCACTGGGCACCGTCGCCGTCTTCGGTGTTCCTGGTGGCCATTCAAGTCGAAGCGCTGGACCGGCACCGGTTGCTCTCGGACGTGACGAAGGTCCTCGCCGACGAGAAGGTGAACATCCTGTCCGCCTCGGTGACCACCTCATCCGGTGACCGGGTTGCCATCAGCCGCTTCACCTTTGAGATGGGCGACCCGAAGCATCTCGGGCATCTGCTCGACGTGGTCCGCAATGTCGAAGGCGTCTACGACGTCTACCGGGTGACCTCCGCGGCGTAATTTCTTGCGCCCTTTTGCGCGAGCGTGCGTGTCCCCGGCCGACACGCCGGGGTGTCGGCCGGGAACACGCACGCTCGCGGCGGGAGTTGGCGGCTTGCTCCGCGAAACTGCAGCTATGGTCGTGATTTCTCGGAAACTACAGCCCTGGTTGCAGTCTCGCGGGCTGCTCAGTCCAGCCGTACCGACGTGATCGTGACCTTGGTGGCCGGCGCCCCGTCCGTGCCGCCGCCCTCAACACCGGCGGCAGCGACCTTGTCCAGCATGGCCAGCCCATCGTCTTGCATGGTCCCGAAAATCGTGTATTGCGGTGGCAGCTGCGAGTCCTGGTACACCATGAAGAACTGACTGCCGTTGGTCCCTGGCCCCGCATTGGCCATCGCGAGTGTGCCGCGCGGGTAGACGACGGGTTGATTCAGCGCTAAATCGTATGGCGGAAACTGATCGGTCGGATATTCGTTGGCGAATTGATAGCCCGGGCCGCCGGCGCCGGTGCCCTTCGGGTCGCCGCACTGCAGCACGCTTAGGCTCGGCGAGGTGGTCAGCCGGTGACATTGGGTGCCGTCGAAGAAGCCCTGCTGAGCCAAGCTGACGAAACTGTTGACCGTGCAAGGGGATTGGTTGTTGGCCAGCTGCAGGCCGACATTGCCCTGATCGGTGACCATGCTGACGCTGACCTGCGCGGGGTCGGTTGGCACCTTGCCCGTCCGGGGCGGATCTACCGGCTTGCTGGCCGGATCCGTCGACGGCCGGTATTGGCAGTCGGAGCCCAGATGCTCGGTCGGGGTAAAAGGCGGCAATTGCCCATTCGCCTGCGGCGCCGATCGCGGTGACGTGCTGGGCGGCGCCCACGGTGACGCACTGGTTTCCGGGGTGCCGGTGCTGGTCGTCTTTTCCGAGTTGCGGTTGACGGCGACCACCACAACGACCGCGACGAGCACGGCGATGACACCGCCGGCGATGAGCAGGATTGTCGGCGTCGACAACGTCTTGCCGGATTTATTCATTTGCGCCACAAGCTCCTTCGGTCAGTCCAGCAGTACCGACTTGATGGTGACCGGGGTAGCGGGTGGGCCGTCTTCGCCGCCGCCGGCGACGCCGGCCTTGGCGATCTTGTCCAGCGTCGCCAGCCCGTCGTCCTGGATCGTGCCGAACACGGTGTATTCCGGCGGCAGCTGCGAATCGTGGTACACCATGAAGAACTGGCTGCCGTTGGTGTCCGGGCCGGAATTGGCCATCGCCAGCGTCCCGCGCGGGTACACAACCGGCTCCTTGGCTTTGGGATCGTTCGGCGGATATTGATCGGTGGGGTATTCGTTGCCGAACTGGTAACCCGGACCGCCGGTGCCGTCGCCCTTGGGGTCGCCGCACTGCAGCACGCCCAGCGTCGGCGAGGTGGTCAGCCGGTGGCACTGAGTGTCGTTGAAGAAGCCCTGCTGGGCCAGGCTGGCGAAACTGTTGACTGTGCAGGGGGATTTCGCGTTGGCCAGTTGCAGACCGACCTTGCCCTGGTCGGTGACCATGCTGACGCTGATCTGGGCCGGCTCGGTCGGCACTTTGCCGGTCCGCGGCGGCTTCACCGGCTTGCTGGCCAGCTCCGGTGACGGCGGGTACTGGCAGTTGGCGCCCAGATCAGCCGACGGCTTGAATGACGGCAACGGCGGCGCGGCCGGAGGTGCGCTCTGCGTGGTCGTCGCACCGCCCTCGGTTCCCGACGCTTTCTCGTTTTTGTCCTTGTTGGTGACCAGCACAGTGATGACCACTGCGGCGATGACCACCACCGCGGCGACCGATCCGCCGGCGATCGCCATAATCCTGCGCCGGCGGGCCTGCTTGGCGCGGCGTTCCAGCTGGCGTTCGAGTTTGCGCTTGGCTGTCGCCCGTCGCTGTTCGTTGGTCGGCACCGCCGAAGTCCCTCCTCGATCGTTCGCGTGGGTCAGCACAGAGTGTGCCAGAGTGCCAGCAGTCAGGCGCAACGTGGGAAACTGGGGATTGTGTTGATTTCCGCGTTTCCCGCCGGGTTGCTGCAGTGCAACTGCTACGTGCTGGCGCCGCATCCCGGGGCCGACGCCATCATCGTCGATCCCGGTCAGCGGGCCATGGGCCCGCTGCGGCGCATCCTCGACGAGAACCGGCTGACCCCGGCGGCCGTGCTGCTCACCCACGGCCACATCGACCACATCTGGTCAGCTCAAAAGGTGTCCGACACCTTCGGCTGCCCGGCCTACATCCACCCCGAGGACCGGTGCATGCTGACCGATCCGATCAAGGGATTCGGCCCGCGGCTGGGCCAGGCCCTGTTGGCGGCGATGTTCCGCGAGCCCAAGCAGGTCGTCGAACTCGACCGCGACGGCGACAAGATCGACCTGGCCGACATCGCCGTCACCGTCGACCACACCCCTGGCCACACTCGGGGGTCGGTGGTGTTCCGGGTAACCGTCGACGGGTCCGACATCGTGCTCACCGGTGACACGCTGTTCGAGCGCTCGGTTGGGCGCACCGACCTGTTCGGCGGCAGCGGCCGCGACCTGCTGTGCTCGATCGCCGACAAACTGCTGGTCCTCGACGACAAGACCGTGGTCCTGCCCGGACACGGCCCCAAGACCACGATCGGCGCTGAACGCCGGCACAACCCGTTCCTCGAAGGGCTGTGAGCGGGTGACTCAGTTCCAGGCTCCCAAGGGTGTGCCGGATTACGTCCCGCCGGATTCGGCGCGGTTCGTCGCGGTGCGCGACGGGTTGCTCGACGCCGCGCGGCGGGCCGGCTACAGCGACATCGAGTTGCCGATCTTCGAGGACACCGCGTTATTCGCGCGGGGGGTGGGGGAGTCCACCGATGTGGTGTCCAAGGAGATGTACACCTTCGCCGACCGCGGCGACCGGTCGGTGACGCTGCGCCCGGAAGGCACCGCCGGGGTGGTGCGCGCGGTGATCGAGCACGGGCTGGACCGCGGGGCGCTGCCGGTCAAGCTGTGCTACGCGGGCCCGTTCTTTCGCTACGAGCGCCCGCAGGCCGGCCGCTACCGCCAGCTGCAGCAGGTCGGGGTGGAGGCCATCGGCGTCGACGACCCCGCGCTGGACGCCGAGGTGATCGCCGTCGCCGACGCCGGCTTCCGCTCTCTGGGTTTGGAGGGGTTTCGCCTGGAAATCACCTCACTGGGTGATGACACCTGCCGTCCGCAATACCGAGAGCTATTGCAGGACTTCTTGTTTCAACTCGACTTGGATCCGGAGACCCGCAGACGCGCCGAGCTCAACCCGCTGCGGGTGCTCGACGACAAGCGCCCGGAGATCAAAACGATGACCGCCGATGCGCCGGTGATGATCGACCACCTCTCCGATGTCGCCAAGCAGCACTTCGAGACGGTGCAGGCGCATCTCGACGCGCTCGGCGTGCCGTATGTGATCAACCCGCGGATGGTGCGCGGTCTGGACTACTACACCAAGACCACCTTCGAATTCGTGCACGACGGGCTGGGCGCGCAGTCGGGCATCGGCGGCGGCGGCCGCTACGACGGGCTGATGCGCGTGCTGGGTGGCCAGGACCTCTCCGGCATCGGGTTCGGTCTCGGCGTGGACCGCACCATGCTGGCATTGCAGGCCGAAGGCAAAACCGTTGGCGCGACGACACGGTGCGACGTGTTCGGAGTACCGCTGAGTGAGCAGGCCAAGCTGCGGCTGGCGACGTTGGGCGGTCAACTGCGTGCCGCGGGCATGCGGGTGGATGTGGCCTACGGCGACCGCGGACTCAAGGGTGCGATGCGGGCCGCCGACCGGTCCGGCGCGCGGTTCGCGCTGGTGGCCGGTGACCGCGAGATCGAGGAAGGCATCGTCGGCGTCAAAGATCTTGCCTCGGGCGAGCAGGTGGACGTTGCGACGGACGCGGTTGTCGCCGAGGTGCTTTCGCGGCTCACCCCTTGACCGCGAGCGTGCGTGTTCCCGGCTATCAGCCCGGCGTGTCGACCGGGGACGCGCACGCTCGCGCACAATGGCGTCAGTGCTTGACCTGGTTGAACGGCACACCACGATCGGCGGCGTATTCACGCGGAAAGCCCAGGACCCGTTCGCCAATCACATTGCGCGCCATCTCGGTACTGCCGCCCCCGAGCGCCGCGGTCTGCCGGGACAGATAACGTTCGCCGATGGCGAGCAGTTCGTCGACCACCCCGAAGCTGCCCGCGATCGCCAATGCGGTGTCGACCTCGAGTTCGATGGCCTCGGCATGGAAAAGCCGAATCAGCGTGCCCGCGGCCGGCGGTAGCGAGCCGTCGAGCACGCCGCGGTAGACGTGGTCGATCAGCTGATCACGCACCGCACGATGCACCAGTGCCCGGCCGGCCTTCTCACGGACCCGGTCGTTGCCGGTCTGTCCGATCGCCTGCAGCAGCACGCCGTAGTCGGGTGTCTTCTCCTGGGCGTTCTCGCTGCCGCTGCCGCTGGCGAACTCCGAGCCGCCGCCCACGGCGCGCCGCTCGTGATAGAGCTGGCGCGATGCGACGTCCCAGCCCTTGTCGACTTCGCCGAGCACATCGTCGTCGCTGAGTTCCAGGTTGTCGAAGAACTCCTCGCAGAATTCGGTGGAACCGTTGACTTGTTTGATGCGCCGCAACGTAATTCCGGGGCTGTCGATGCGCACCAAGAACATGGTCAGCCCGTCGTGCTTGGGGACCTCCCAGTTCGTCCTGGCCAGCAGCAGCCCGTAGTCGGCGGCGAACGCTCCGGTGCTCCAGGTCTTCGCGCCGTTGACCACCCAGCTGCCATCGCGCCGCTCGGCGCGGGTGATCACGCCGGCCAGATCCGACCCGCCGCTGGGCTCGGAGAGCAGCTGAACCAGTACCTCATCACCGCGCAGGGCCGCTGAAATGTGTTGACGCTTCTGCTCTTCGCTGCCGGTGTCCAGAATTGTCGCGCAGCAGATCGTGAAGGTCGGTGTGTTGAGTATCAGCGGCATCTCGTAGCCGGCGCTCGCGGCGTCGAAGGCCTTCTGATATTCGATGCTCAGCCCGAGCCCGCCGTACTCGACCGGGAAACAGATCCCGGCGAACCCGCCGTCGTAGAGTCGCCGCTGCAGTTCGCGGGCCCGCTGCCATGACTCCTGCACGCCGCGATCGGCAAACGGCGGATTGCCTGGATCGATGCGCGGCATCGCCTCGGCCAGCCATCCGCGGGCCCGCTCGGCGAACGCGGCCACCGACTCGCTGGTGCGGGGAGGTGCGGTCATGACGGCAGCTCACGTGACGGCATGCGGCGCCTCCCGAGAGTCTCATTCGTCGAAAACGGAAATGACGTTACCAGAGGTCATGGGCCGCCCCGCGGCTTGGTCAAGGTGAATTGGTCGACGGCGGTGAGCGCGCCGAGTGATCCGGTGATCGCGTAGTGCGTCGCGGTGATCGATGTGTTGCCCCCGGGAGGGCCCGGGTCGACATCGAATGCCGCGAAGCCGTAGGGATGCGTGCGGTCGCGAAACGCCGACCATGGCGCGTCCTCCACGACATAGATCGGTGCTTTGCGTCCGGTCGCCGGGTTGAGTCGGCCGACGCCGGTCACGACCCGACATTTGGGCCGGTCGAAGAACATCGTGTTCGACGGCGCCGATGTGCCACCTCCGCCGATTACTACGTGCACGGTGCCCTTGGTGGCGTCGATGAGGTCGGCGCGGGTGTCGGCCGGTCGGGGGGTTCTGGTTTCGCCGTCCAACGCTCCGCGCACCGGATGTGAGCGTTCGTAGTGGTGTTCGTGACCGCACACCACTAAATCGACCTGGTAGCGGTCGAACAACGGTAGCCATTCCTGGCGGATGCCGAGGTCGGCGCCGTTGGTGCGGTCGGTGGTTGAGATCGCCGTCTGGTGCATGCAGACGACCACCCAGTCCACGTCGGGGTCGTGCCGCGCATCGGCGAGTTCAGCTTCCAGCCAACGCTTCTGCGTGCCACCGGAATAACCGTGCACATAGAAGTTGCCGCCGTCCTGAAAGCACACGTCGTCGTTGGACAGGCTGATTACCCGCACCGACCCGGCGGTGAAGGAATACCACAATCCGCGCAGCGCCGGGTCGGCTCCCGAGTCGGGCAGCGCAAAGTAGGTCTGGTAGGCCTCGAATCCGACCGCGCCGTTGCCCAATTCGTTTTCGTGGTTTCCCGCCGCCGGCATCCAGGGCCGGTAGCGCGCCGAACGTGAGTTGTTGTCGAACCAATCGGTCCAGGAGCGGATCCGGTCGTGGGCCAGGTTGGCGTAACAGAGGTCGCCGTTGACCAAGTTGAACAGCGGGCCGATGCGCTCGATCGCGGTCGTGGTGTCCGCGGCGGCCGGCGAGCCCAGGTTGTCGCTGGTGTACGTGGTGCCCGTCAGCCTGCCGAGCGTCGGGGTGGCCTGATCGCCGAAGCTGGTGAAACACAGTGATTTGCGTCCCGACGGCGCAGTGCGCACCGTGCCCAGCTCTGGGCTGGTGCCATCATGCACCGCGGCGTAGACGTAATCGGTGTCGGGAGCCAGATCGGTCAGCGCCGCATGGTGGACGCGAACTTCACTGCGCGACTTCGCGTCCCGGTAGACGCGGGTTTCGGCTTGGACCGTGCGCCCGAAGCCAGACGTCGGCATGCCCACCAGCACCCGGGGGTTGCCTACCGCGTCGGTGGTCTGCCAGGACACCACCACGTCGGTGGCGGCATTCCGGCCGAATTGCAGATGCAGGCCCCGCACCGGCGGTGCACCGCTGGCGTCGGGCTGCGTCCACACGGCCGGTCCGGGCGAGCGCAGCAGCGTTGCCCCGGCACCGCCGATGCCCACTCCCGCAATCGCCGCCGCCCCGGCCGTCAACAGCGTGCGGCGGCTGATGCCCGTCTCGTCGCTCATCCCTGCTTCATACCGCACCCGACAGCAGATTTCTGCGTTGGCAGTAACGCTCCGCTAGCACCAACTGTTGCAAGATGACACAGTGTGTCCTAACGTAATAATTAGTGTCATATCCCTACGATTCAGGGAGCCGCTGATGGCCACCACGTTCACCGATTCCAAAGCCGACTTGATGCGGCGCGCACAAGACCGCTTGGCTGCCAATGTGGGTGAGTCGGCGTTGTCGACCCGCCAGAAGCTGGCGCTGACCTGCCGCGCCCTGTTCGACCAAGGACATGATTCAGGGCTGGCCGGACAGATCACCGCCCGCGCCGAGCAGCCCGGCACCTACTACACCCAGCGGCTGGGATTGGGCTTCGACGAGATCACCGACGCCAACCTGTTGCTCGTCGACGAGGACCTCAATGTGCTCGACGGCCCCGACGATACTGGTATGGCCAACCCCGCCAACCGTTTTCACAGCTGGATCTACCGCGCCCGGCCCGATGTGCAGTGCATCGTCCATACCCACGCCTTCCACGTCGCCGCGCTGGCCATGCTGGAGGTCCCGCTGGTGGTGTCCCAGATGGACACCACGCCGCTCTACGATGACTGTGCATTTCTGGCGGAGTGGCCGGGGGTTCCGGTCGGCAACGAGGAGGGCGAGATCATCAGCGCTGCCCTCGGCGACAAAAAGGCCATCCTGCTGGCTCACCATGGCCAGATCGTGGCCGGTGCCAGCGTCGAGGAGGCGTGCTCGCTGGCGGTGCTCATCGAGCGCGCGGCCAAACTCCAGCTGGCCGCGATGTCGGCCGGCACGATCAAAGAACTACCGGAGAAGCTGGCCCGCGAAGCCCACGACTGGACGCTGCGGCCGGAACGTAGCCGGGCGAATTTCGCCTACTATGCGCGCCGCGCGCTCACGCAACACCCCGACGCCCTGACCAGCTGACCGAAGGAGTCCGCAGTGCCGAAAATTCACGGCATCATCGCCTACCCGGTGACTCCGTTCGCCGCCGATTCGGGCACGATCGACACCACGGCGTTGACCGCGCTGGTCGACCGGCTGGTGCGCGCCGGCGTCCACGCGATAGCCCCGCTCGGTAGCACCGGCGAGCTGGCTTATCTCGACGAAGGCGAGTTCGACACCGTCGTCGACACCACCATCGCCGCTGTCGACGGCCGGGTGCCCGTCGTCGTCGGTGTGTCAGACCTGACCACTGCCAACACGATTCGGCGTGCGCAGGTGGCCGAGAAGGCCGGCGCCGACGCGGTGATGATCCTGCCGGTGTCCTATTGGAAGCTGACCGAGCGCGAGATCGCCACGCATTACCGCAGCATCGGCGAGGCGATCGGAATTCCGATCATGGCCTACAACAACCCGGCCACCAGTGGCATCGACATGAGCCCGGAACTGCTGGTGCACATGTTCGAGAGCGTCGAGAACCTCACGATGGTCAAGGAGTCCACCGGCGACCTGTCCCGGATGCAGCGCATCGCCGAACTCAGCGATGGCCGGCTGCCGTTCTACAACGGCAGCAACCCGCTGGTGCTCGACGCGCTGCGGGCCGGCGCCGCCGGATGGTGCACGGCGGCCCCGTGTCTGCGACCGCAGCCATGCATCGACTTGTACGACGCCGTGCGGGCCGGCGATCTGCAAACGGCGCAAAAGATCTACGACGACCTCAAGCCGCTGTTGCAATTCATCGTTGCCGGCGGGCTCGCCACCACCGTCAAGGCCGGATTGGAGCTGCTCGGTGTCGGCGTCGGAGACCCGCGCCGTCCGCTGCTGCCGCTGGACGACGCGGGCCGCGATACGTTGCAGAAATTGCTGCCCGCTTGACAAGAACTCGAACTGGCGTTCGAATAGTGTATGCGGTGGGACGCCCAGAGCATCGACGTCGATGACGGCGCGCTGCCCGGTTTGCAGCGCATCGGATTCGTCCGCAGTGTGCGGACCCCGCAGTTCGACGGCATCACATTTCACGAGGTGCTGTGCAAGTCGGCGCTGAACAAGATCGCCAACGCCGCTGTCTTGCCGTTCCGGTACACCGTCAACGGCTATCGCGGCTGCTCGCATGCCTGCCGTTACTGTTTTGCCCGGCCGACCCACGAGTATCTGGAATTCAACTGCGGCAACGACTTCGACACCCAGGTCGTCGTCAAGACGAATATCGTCGACGTGCTCCGGCGCGAGCTGCGCCGTAAGTCCTGGTGCCGCGAGACCGTGGCCCTGGGCACCAACACCGATCCCTATCAGCGCGCTGAGGGCCGCTATGCGTTGATGCCCGGCATCATCGGTGCGCTCGCGGAGTCGGGCACACCGCTGTCGATCCTGACCAAGGGCACCCTGCTGCGGCGCGATCTGCGTCTGCTCGCCGACGCCGCCGGGCAGATTTCGGTCCGGGTGGCCGTCTCGCTGGCGGTCGGCGATCCCGAGTTGCATGCGGCCGTGGAACCGGGCACTCCCGGGCCTCGCGCCCGGTTGGGGCTGATCGCGGCGATCCGCGACGCCGGCCTGGACTGCCATGTGATGGTGGCGCCGGTGCTGCCGCACCTGACCGATTCCGCCGAACAGCTCGACAGCCTGCTGCGCCAGATCGCCGCGGCCGGTGCGACCGGCGTGACGGTGCTGGGCCTGCATCTGCGCGGATCGACACGCGGTTGGTTCTTGTCGTGGTTGGGCCGCACCCACCCCGAGCTGCTCGGCGGGTATCGCGAGTTGTACCGGCGCAGTGCCTATCTGCCGCAGCAGTACCGCGACGAGCTACGAGACCGGGTTACGCCGCTGATCGCCAAACACGGTCTGACCGGTGATCGGCGCCGCCCCGACCCGGCGCCGGCAGCAGTGCCCGCAGGGGCTTTGCAGCCCACGCTGTTCTAGCCGAGTTCTGCGGCGCGGAAGGTGTCGCACTGGTTGGGGTCACCGGTCTGGTAGCCGACGGTGAACCAATGCTGCCGCTGCTCGGATGACCCGTGGGTCCACGACTCGGGGTTGGTGCGTCCGGTCGCCTGCCGTTGAATACGGTCGTCGCCCACCGACGCCGCTGCCGACAGCGCGTCGTCAATGTCCTTGTCGCTCAACGGCTCCAGAAATGGCACACCGGTACTTTCCTGCTTGGTGATCGACGCGTAGTGCGCCCACACCCCGGCATAGCAGTCGGCCTGCAGCTCGGTGCGCACGCCGTTGCCGCCGGCACCCTGCGCACCGTGCTGGGCGCGGCCGAGTACCCCCTGCAGGTTCTGCACATGATGGCCAAACTCATGCGCCACCACGTACTCCTGTGCCAATTTCCCGTCGCTGGAACCGAATTGGTCCACCAGCACTTCGAAAAAGTCCGTGTCAAAATACGCCGTCTTGTCCAGCGGACAGTAGAACGGGCCGACGTCGCTAGTGGCCGCGCCGCAGCCGGTGCTGACCTGGCCGCTGAACAGCCGCACGCGCGGGCGGGTGTAGCCGCGCATCAGCTGCTTCCACACGCCGTCCACCGAGTTGCCGGTAGCCACCACGCGGCACTGGACGTACTTGTTGGCGTCGGCCCCGGTGCGGCAGGTGCTCAAGTCAAAGCCCGGCGCGACGTCCTGGTTGGTGTTCATCGGTTGCTGGCTGAGCACATTGCCCGGATCGACGCCGAGGAACATGGCCACCACCACGATCACCAGCCCGCCGAGACCGCCGCCGATCGCCATCCGCCGACCGCCGCCGCCGGACGACGACGTGGTGCTGGTGTCGATCTGCATACCCTCGTTGAAGGTCATCGCACGCTCCGTTTGCCGCTAGATCGGGTCGCCGGATCAGCTTTTCACACTACGGTTCGGCGCGCCGGTGGATGAGCGCTCCGTGGCTCAGCCCGGGCCGTCGCTGGCGGCAGCCAGCAGCGGTACGACGACGTCGCTGATCGGCGTGGCCAGGCCATGCGTGCGCGCCTTGCGGACGATCACCCCATTGCGGATATCCCACTCCAGCCGCCGGTGAGCCTCCCGGTCGGCCAGCATCGAGGTCCCCATATCGGTCGGGGCGCGGCGGAATATCTCGACCAGCTCCTCGACCACGTCATCGCCGAGGTCGGCGCCCTCGGCGCGGGCCACGGCAAGGCATTCAGCGAGGTAGCGGCGACTCAATGCGGCAACGTCGTCGCGCCCGAACATGCCGGACCGCCGGCCGGTCAACACCATCAGCCCGGCCAGCGCATTCACCAGCAACTTGCGCCAGGCCGAGGTGGTGAAGTCCGGTTCGCCGTCCACCACGCAGCCGGCCTCGCGCAGCACCGTGGCGAGCCGGTCGGCGGCCGGACCAGTGGGCAGCACCAGCCGCGGCTCGGTGCGTAGCCGCACCCACCCGTCCGGCTCGGTCTCGGCGCTGTACCAGACGATGCCCGCCAGGACCGTTGACGACGGGCAAAGCGGCTGCACCTGCTCGACCTGTTCCACTCCGTTCTGCAGCACGGCCACGATGGTGCGCTCATCGCACAGGCGGGCCAGCCAGTCGGCTGCGGCGTCGTTCTGCGTGGCTTTGATCGCGAGGATGACGATCTGGACCGGGGCGCTGATCTCGCTCGGGTCGGTGTGCACTGGGCCCGGCACCACGATCGGATCGGCGCCGTCGGGCCGCAGTTCGATCCGGTCGCGTGGTGTTCGCCCGCACAGCAGCACCCGATGACCGGCCGCATGCAGATACGCCGCGACCGTCGTGCCGACAGCACCGGGACCGACAAGGGCAATATCCATGACGAGCGTTGAAATTACCGCCTCTAGACTGGGCTGTCGTTCCCAACCGTTTTGCAGAGGAGTAGTTCGTGCTGCGCAGTCACGTCGCCGGTTCGTTGCGCGCCGCCGATGCCGGTCAGAAGGTGACGTTGGCTGGTTGGGTGGCGCGCCGCCGCGACCACGGCGGGGTGATCTTCATCGACCTGCGCGACGCATCCGGCGTGTCCCAGGTGGTGTTCCGCGCAGCTGATGTGCTGGAGCAGGCGCACCGACTGCGCGCCGAATTCTGCATCGCGGTCGAGGGCGTCGTCGAGATTCGCCCGGAAGGCAACGCCAACCCGGACATCACCACCGGCGAGATCGAAGTCAACGCGACGGCGCTGACCGTCCTGGGCGAGTGCGCGCCGCTGCCGTTTCAGCTCGACGAATCCGCCGGCGAGGAGACCCGGCTGAAGTACCGCTACCTCGACCTGCGCCGCGACGGGCCCGGCGGTGCGATTCGGTTGCGCTCCAAGGTGAACGCCGCCGCGCGTGCGGTGCTGGCCGAACACGACTTCGTCGAGATCGAGACACCGACGATGACCCGCTCCACCCCGGAAGGCGCCCGCGACTTTCTGGTGCCGGCCCGGCTGCAGCCGGGCTCGTTCTACGCCCTGCCGCAAAGCCCGCAGCTGTTCAAGCAGCTGCTGATGGTCGCGGGCATGGAGCGCTACTACCAAATCGCCCGCTGCTACCGGGACGAGGATTTTCGCGCCGACCGCCAGCCGGAGTTCACCCAGCTCGACATGGAGATGAGCTTCGTGGACGCCGACGACGTATTGGCGATCTCCGAACAGGTGCTCCGCGCGCTGTGGGCGCTGATCGGCTACGACCTGCCGTTGCCGTTGCCGCGAATCAGCTACGCCGAAGCGATGCGGCGATTCGGCTCCGACAAACCCGACCTGCGATTCGGGCTGGAGCTCGTCGAATGCGCAGAGTTCTTCAAAGACACCACATTTCGAGTGTTCCAGGCCCCTTATGTCGGGGCGGTGGTGATGCCGGGCGGGGCGTCGCAGCCGCGACGCACGCTGGACGGCTGGCAGGACTGGGCCAAGCAGCGCGGGCACAAGGGTCTGGCCTATGTGCTGGTGGGAGAGGACGGTGCGCTGTCCGGGCCGGTGGCCAAGAACCTTTCCGACACCGAACGCGCCGGCCTGGCCGACCATGTCGGTGCCGGGCCCGGCGATTGCATCTTCTTCTCGGCCGGGCCGCCGAAGTCCTCGCGCACGCTGCTGGGCGCGGCCCGCATCGAAATCGCCAAGCGACTGGACCTGATCGACCCGGCCGCCTGGGCGCTGACCTGGGTGATGGACTTCCCGCTGTTCGAGCCGGCCGACGAGGCCGCCGCCGCCGGTGAGGTTGCCGTCGGCGCCGGCGCCTGGACCGCGGTGCATCACGCGTTCACCGCGCCCAAACCGGAATCGGAGGCAACCTTCGACACCGACCCGGGCAGCGCGCTGGCCGACGCCTACGACATCGTGTGCAACGGCCACGAAATCGGCGGCGGCTCGATTCGTATCCATCGCCGCGACATCCAGGAGCGGGTCTTCGCGATGATGGGTATCGACGCGGCGGAGGCGCAGGAGAAATTCGGATTCCTGCTGGACGCCTTCACCTTCGGGGCACCGCCGCACGGCGGCATCGCGTTCGGCTGGGACCGCATCACGGCGCTGCTGGCCGACATGGATTCCATCCGGGAAGTCATCGCGTTCCCGAAATCCGGCGGCGGCGTGGACCCCCTGACCGACGCTCCGGCGCCGATCACCGCGCAGCAGCGCAAGGAATCCGGGATCGATGCTCGCCCCGAGGACCGAGATCGACGCTAGCGCCGATTTCCGCGCTCATTTGGAGCGCTGACGTCGATTTCCGCGAAGCGGATAACGCGGGTCGGGCAAGCTGCCTACATGGACACCAACAACCTGGCTGCTCTCATCCCCTTCGCCGGGACCCTGGGCATCGACGTCGCCGAGGTAACCCCGCAGCGGGTGACAGCCACCATGGATTGGGCCGAGGACCGGTGCACCACGGGCGGAATCCTGCATGGGGGAGCGCTGATGGCGTTCGCTGACACGATCGGCGCACTATGCGCGGTGGCAAACCTCCCGCCGGGAGCCGGCACCGCCACAATTGAGTCGAAAACGAACCTATTCCGCGCCGTGCGCGCGGGCACCGTCACCGCAATTTGCGAGCCGCTGCACGTCGGGCGGACCACCATCGTCGCGCAGACCAACCTCACCGACGACCGCGGGAAATTGGTCGCCCAGGTCACCCAGACCCAGGCCGTGCTGACCGGATAGCCGGGCGGGTGCGGCCAGCGGCCGCTAATGCGGGATCGCTTTCGACCACAGTTTTCTCAGCGTGGTCCGGACCGGATGTCCCGACCGCAAAATGTTGACCACTTCCGTCGGAAACAGCGTTTGGTTGGGACCGCATTTGGGCCAGGCCTCGGGCCCTTGGGTCTTCAGCACCCGTTCGGCCACCGCGATCTGTTGCTCGCGCGAGGCGTCCGCCGGCGAGCCGACCCCGCCGTTGGCGTCCCACGTCGACTGCTTGAACTGCAGGCCCCCGTAGAAGCCGTTCCCGGTATCAGCCGACCAGTCGCGTCCCGACTCGCATTCGGCCACGGCGTCCCAATTGACCGCGTCGGCATAAGCCACGCCGGTGGCCGGATCAATCACCAGCGAAATGGCGATGACGACGACTGCGCCTTTCATCAATGACTTGCACAACGTTTTCGAAATTGATGCTGCACCGTGATGCGCCATTAACGACATGTAACAAACCATAGTGAAAGCTGTCAACAGATGAGGCTGAATTCGCTTAGCGAGATGCTTGTTGTTCTGGGGTTTAAACGGTAAATCGGTACAGATGTTGCCTCTGTTATTTTAGTGATAACTGATGTTTGAGTTGCCGTATTTATATTCCTGTGATTGATGTTACTCAAGTGGTTAGAGTTGCAGATGTTGTCAGAGTTACATCAGTGACGAGCACAAGCTGGGTCTTCAGGCCCGTCGCAAACCCGCGGGACCGTTAGTTCGGCTCGTTGAGGAATTCCTCGACCAGCCGTTTGGGCGCCTGCGTCAACCAGGCCTCGGTGAGCAGTTCGGCCAGCCCGAGCTCGTCGATCTCCGCCAGCCGAACCAGCACCGCCGGATAGCCGTCGAAATGCGGAGTGGTGAAATACACGTCCGGCTCGTCGTCGATCAGCGCGAACTTGACGCCCTCGTCGGCTACCCGGATACCGAGGATGTCGCCGGCAGGAGGCTCAATACCCGATGCCGCCAATGCTTCTCGGTCGGACGCGCGTAGCGGACGCTCCCAGGCGACCAGTTTCTTGCCCACCCGCCAATCGTGGGGTGACCGCTCCTCGGTGAGCGGGAGCTCGGCGACGATACCGGCGACGTCGTCCCAGGTGGCCACCCCATAATTGTGCGCCCGCAAGCTAATGTGCGGATCGTGTTGCACTTGCGGGTGATCGCCCCGCCGGAGTTGCGGGACGACCTGGTGGAGCTGCTCGAGCGCGAACCCGGCGTCGCGCACATCGCGCTGCACAAGCAAGCCGGCATCGACCCAGCCGGCGATCTGCTCACCGCCGACATCGCACGGGAAGTGGCCAATGACGTCGTCGAGCGGCTCAAGGCACTGGGGCTGGCCGATCGTGGAGCGATCACCATGGAGGCCATCGACACCGTGGTGTCCAAGGCCGCCTACCGGGCCGAGAAGAAAGCGCCGGGGGATCCCGCCGACGCGCTGGTCTGGGAGGAGCTCATCGGGCGGACCCGTGAGGAGTCCACGCTGAACCTCACGTTCCTGTTGTTTTTGTGCCTGGCCTGCCTGATCGCTGCGATCGGGGTGATCACCGACTCGACGGTGACAGTGGTCGGCGCGATGGTGGTCGGTCCGGAGTTCGGTCCGTTGGCGGCGCTCTCGGTGGCGCTGGTACGACGGCGGATGGACCTGGCCCGGCGCGCGTCTACCGCGCTGGCCGTCGGGTTTCCGGTGGCGATGGTGGTGACTGCGATCGCCACGCTGGCCGGCGAGGCGGTCGGTTGGGTGGACCTGGGCAACCTGCGGGAGTTCAGGCACGTCGACTTCATCTTTCAGGTGGGCCCGTTGTCGGTTGTGGTCGCGCTACTGGCCGGCGCCGCCGGCATGCTGTCGTTGGTGTCGGCGAAGTCGGCGGCGCTGGTCGGAGTGTTCATTTCGGTCACCACGGTCCCGGCCGCCGGATTCGCGGTGGTGGCGGCCACCACCGGCGATTGGGGTGTGGTCGCAAAATCGGTGGCGCAGTTGGCGATCAACCTGGTCTGCATCACGGTGGCCGGCGTACTGGTGCTGACCGTGCGGCGCGGCGGCACCGCAAGTCGGCTGCGGCGTTCCTAGGATCGCTCGGGTGACCGACCGCTACGGAACCGACGTTCTTGCCAATGACCCGCACAGATCACGACGAATCCGCTCGGTCGAGCTGCCGGTGGAGCTGGGCATGGTCGTCGAAGACGCGCAGACCGGCTACGTGGGCGCCGTGGTGCGTATCGAATACGGGCGCATGGACCTCGAGGACCGGAACGGTCGCCGCCAAGGCTTCCCGGTGGGCCCCGGCTACTTGATCGACGGCAAGCCGGTGATCCTGACCGCGCCGCGTGGCCACGCGCCCAAGGCCCCCGCGCGTACGGCGTCGGGTTCGGTGGCGGTTGCCGGCGCCCGCGCCCGGGTGGCGTCAGCCGGCCGGATCTACGTCGAGGGCCGCCATGACGCCGAGCTCGTCGAGCAGGTCTGGGGTGACGACCTGCGGATCGAGGGCGTGGTGATCGAATATCTCGGCGGCGTCGATGACCTCGTCGGCGTCGTCCGGGAGTTCCGCCCCGGCCCGGCGCGGCGGCTGGGCGTGCTGGTCGACCACCTGGTGCCCGGCTCCAAGGAGGCCCGGTTGGCCGAAGCCGTGCGCCGGGGACCCGGTGGCCCGCACACGCTGGTGGTCGGCCATCCCTTCGTCGACATCTGGCAGGCCGTCAAACCGAACCGGCTGCGCGTGTCCGAGTGGCCCGTCGTACCGCGCGGCATGGACTGGAAGCACGGCATCTGCCAGGCGCTGGGCTGGCCGCACGCCGGCCAAGCCGACATCGCCGCGGCGTGGCAGCGCATCCGTAGCCAGGTGCGGGACTGGCAGGATCTGGAGGCGGCGCTGATCGGCCGGGTCGAGGAGCTGATCGACTTCGTGACCCAGCCGCAGGTCAGCTGAGCGGCGCCACCTGCCCGCCGGAGAGGCGTCGGTAGGTGTAGGTCTGGATGAGCGTCGCCAACGGGCCGGCCACCAGCAAACCCACGGCGCAAATCACCGTTCCGACCAGCAGCACCGCATACTGCACCAGCCAGGACAGCAGTGCCCCGCCGACGTTGTTCTTGGCCGTGCTGATGCTGGCCTTCAACCCGGCGACGGGGGAGAGGGACCGGTCGACGACGAACGCGACGGCGAACTGGGCGAGGAATCCGATGATGATGCCCGGGACGACCAGCAGCGCCAAACCGACCGCGGTCACAACACCGACCAGCAGGGCGGTGAGGATCATCGCGCCGAAGTTGCGCGGCTTGAAGAACGATCCGACGCGCACCGGCTTGCCGTCGGCGATGTCGAGGCAGCCGGTCAGGAAAGCGGCCTGGATGAACATCGACAGCGCGAAAATGACGATGTAGCCGACGATCATGACGACGATCGAGGTGGCAGTCAGCGTTCCGGTGACCGAGGTGTCGTAGTACCCGTCGCCGCTGACGGTCACCGTGTCGGTGTCGGCGGTGGCGAAGATCAGCGCCACCAGGACACCGCCGAGCACCATCAGCAGCAAAACGTAGAGCAAGGTCGAGATGATCAGCGGGCCGGCGTTCTGGCTGAACTTGTTCCACGCCCAGTTGAACGCATCGCCGACGTCGAATCCCTGGCGCGGCGGCGGGTAGCCGCCCGTCTGCGGATAGCCGGGCGGGGTGGGTGCATAGCCGGGCGGAGCACCGGGAGGCGGGGGCGGGGGTGCCCCGTAGCCCGGGGGCGGCCCATACCCGGGCGCTGGGTAGCCGGGGTTTGTGCCCGGCGGATCGGTTGGGCTGCCGGGGTGCTCCGGGGGTCCGCTCATCTGCCGCTCCTAGCTGGTGGGCTGAAATATCGCGTCCGCCGAACGTAACAACAATTCGCGCTCATCGCCGGGAACGCGCCGTCGACGGCGACGTGGTATGCCTGAGTTCGTGTCCGACGGTCTGTTCGACGTCCCGGCGAGCCTCACCGAACCCGCTCACGACGGGTCGGCGGCTGCGCCGCTGGCTGTGCGCATGCGGCCGGCAACCCTCGAGGAGGTGGTCGGTCAGGATCACCTGTTGCAATCCGGTTCGCCACTGCGCCGGCTGGTCGAGGGCTCGGGCGTGGCGTCGGCCATCCTCTACGGTCCGCCCGGCAGTGGGAAGACCACGCTGGCGGCGTTGATCTCGCAGGCCACCGGCCGACGGTTCGAGGCGCTGTCGGCGCTGTCGGCCGGCGTGAAGGAAGTCCGGGCGGTGCTAGAAGGGGCGCGTCTGGCGCTCCTTAGAGGCCAGCAAACCGTGCTGTTCATCGACGAGGTGCACAGGTTCTCCAAGACGCAGCAGGACGCGCTGCTCTCGGCCGTGGAGAACCGGGTGGTGCTGCTGGTGGCGGCGACCACCGAAAACCCGTCGTTCTCGGTAGTGGCGCCGCTGCTGTCGCGGTCATTGATCCTGCAACTGCGGCCACTTTCCACCGACGACATCCGCACCGTGGTGCAGCGCGCCATCGAGGACCCGCGCGGCCTGAACGGTCGCGTCCAGGTGGCCGCTGATGCGGTCGAGTTACTGGTGCGACTGGCCGCCGGCGACGCTCGCCGCGCGCTGACGGCGCTGGAAGTGGCGGCCGAGGCGGGGGAGCAGGTCAGCGTCGAGACCATCGAGCAGTCCCTGGACGAGGCCGCTGTCCGCTACGACCGCGACGGCGACCAGCACTACGACGTCATCAGCGCGTTCATCAAGTCGGTGCGCGGCTCCGACGTGGATGCCGCGCTGCACTACCTGGCGCGGATGCTGGTCGCCGGCGAGGACCCGCGGTTCATCGCCCGCCGCCTGATGATCCTGGCCAGCGAAGACATCGGGATGGCCGACCCGACCGCTCTGCAGACTGCCGTCGCCGCGGCCCAGACCGTCCAGCTGATCGGCATGCCCGAAGCCCAGTTGACTCTCGCGCATGCCACCGTGCACCTGGCCACCGCACCCAAGTCGAACGCGGTAACCACCGCGCTGAGCGCGGCGATGGCCGACATCAAGGCCGGCAAGGCCGGCCTGGTGCCGCCGCATCTGCGTGATGGCCACTATTCGGGTGCCGCGGCGCTGGGCAATGCCCAGGGCTACAAATACTCCCACGACCATCCGGATGGCGTTGTCGCGCAGCAGTATCCGCCGAACGAAATAGTCGGTTCGGACTATTACCGCCCGACCGCGCGCGGCGGTGAACGCGAAATCGCCGGCCGCCTGGAACGGCTGCGCGCGATCATCCGCGGCAAACGCGGCTAGCTGCTAGCCCGCCGCAAGCGAGCTGGCCAGCGAGCGGCCGGCGTCCAGCACATGGCGTTCGGCGATATCGCGGGCGCGCTCGGCATCGCCGTCGCCGAGAGCAGCGACCAGGGCCTGGTGGTCGTCCAGCGCGTGATGCTCGTGTTCGGGAAATACCGCCAGGAAGTTCGACGGCACCACTCGCACGGCCTGGCGGATCTGTGCCATCAGCCGTGGCGAGTGCGCGGCCCGGTGGATCTCGCGATGAAACCGCCAATTCGCGTCGACGATGCGGCCTTCCCCAGCGCGCGATTCCACGTCGGTAGCCAACTCGCGCAACCGCTCGATGCCCTCGGGGGTGACCCGCTGCGCCGCCCACGCCGCGGCCTGACCGGTTAACACGCCGAGAATGGTGAAGCTGTCGAGCACGTCGTCGGGGCGGATGCCGATCACGGTGACGCCGCTGCGCGGCGCTACCCGCACCAACCCGTCGTAGGACAACTCCAGCAGCGCCTCGCGCACCGGGGTCCGGCTGGTGGCGAACTCCTTGGTGATCGCGTCGAGGTCGAGCCGGGTGCCGGCGGGCAGCGTGCCGGTGAGGATGCGGTCGCGCAACTCCCGCGCTGCGCGCTCCCGCACGGTACCGGCGATATCGACGTCGCTGCTGGTCATAGCGCGACTGTAGCCGAACCAGACATCTAACACTTGAAATCTGATATATCAGATGTTAGACATCAGAACATGACCACTTCGCGACAGATGGCGCTCGTCGCCTTCATGCAGGCCGGCAACAGCTCGGTGTACGCGGGATCATGGCGCCACCCCGCCACCGAGCACCGCTACCTGGACGCCTCCTATTACGCCAAGATCGGCCGGCAACTCGAAGAGGGCTGCTTCGACCTGATGTTCTTCGACGACCGGCTGGCGATGCCGGGAATCTATGGCGGGTCGGTCGCCGACGCGGTGCGCTACGGCGCGCGGCCGGTGAAGCTGGACTTGTCCATCGTGCTCGGGGTGCTTGCCCAGGCAACATCACGCATCGGGTTGGGCGCGACCTGCTCGACCACCTACTACCCGCCGTTTCACGTGGCCCGCACGTTCGCCACCCTCGATCATTTGTCGGGCGGTCGCGCGGCGTGGAACGTGGTCACCTCGGTCAACGACAGCGAGGCCCAGAACTTCGGCGTCGACGCGCATCTGGGCCACGACGCGCGCTACGACCGCGCCGACGAGTTCCTCGACGCCGTGGCCGGCCTGTGGGACACCTGGGAGGACGACGCGGTGCTGCACGACCGGGCCGGCGGGCACTATGCCGACCCGGACAAGGTGCACGAGCTCGGTCACGTCGGCGAGTACTTCTCGGTGCGCGGGCCGCTCACCGTGCCACGCGGCCCGCAGGGACGGCCGGTGATCATCCAGGCCGGCTCCTCGGGCCGGGGCCGCGAATTCGCCTCGCGCTGGGCAGATTTGATTTTCACCGGCGACCCGGGAATCGAGGTGGCCCGCAGCCACTACGCCGACCAGAAGGAGCGGATCGCCGCCACCGGCCGCGACCCGGAGTCGGTCAAGCTGTGCCCGATGGCCTACGCGGTGGTCGGCGAGTCCGACGATCACGCCAAGCACCGCGAACAGGTCTTCCTCAACGACCTGGTGCACCCGATGGCGTCGCTCACCCTGCTGTCCGAGCTGATGAACTACGACTTCTCCCGCCACGACCTCGACGACCCGATCACCGACGAGTTGATCACATCGGTATCCGGTATCCGCGGGCTGGTGCAGAACCTGCGCGCCCACATCGGCGGCGACACCGTCACGTTGCGCGACCTGGCCGGCCACCGCGCCACCCTGCTGCAGGGGCCCCGCTTCGTCGGCACCGGCACGCAGGTCGCCGACCAGATGGAGGAGTGGTTCCACACCGGTGCCTGCGACGGATTCGTCCTGGCCGCAACGCATTTGCCCGGCGCCTTCGAAGACGTGGTGCGGATGGTGGTTCCCGAGTTGCAGCGGCGAGGGCTGTTCCGCACCGGCTACCACGGCGCGACCCTGCGCGACCACCTGGGTTTGCAGCGGCCGGCCTGCCGCAGCGCATGATGCTCGACGGCATCCGGGTGCTCGACATGGCCACGCTGGCCGCCGCGCCGCTGGTGGCCACCTACCTCGGTGAGTTCGGCGCCGAGGTCGTCAAGGTCGAACAACCCGGCGGCGGAGACCCGATCCGCAGCTGGGGACACCAGCGCGACGGGGTCGGGCTGATGTGGAAGTCGGTGTCGCGCAACAAACGTTCGATCACCTGCGACCTGCGGGTCAACGAGGGACAAGCGCTGTTGCGTCGTCTGGCCGGGCAGGCCGACGTCGTGATCGCCAACACCCGGCCCTCGACATTGGCGAACTGGGGGCTGGACTACGGCGCGCTGCGCAAGGTCAACGACCGAATCATCATGCTGCACATCACCGGATATGGCCTGTCCGGCCCGAAAAGCGACCGCCCGGGCTTCGGCACCCTCGGCGAGGCGATGAGCGGATTCGCCAACATCACCGGCCAGGCCGACGGACCGCCCACGCTGCCCCCGTTCATGCTCGCCGACGGGGTGGCATCGCTGAACGCCGCCTACGCAGTGATGATGGCGCTGTATCACCGCGACGTGCACGGGGCACCCGGCCAGTTGATCGATGTCAACCTGATCGATCCGCTGGCGCGGCTGTTGGAGCAGACGCTGCTGGGCTACGACCAACTCGGGCTGGTGGCGAGCCGGGCAGGCAACCGCTGGGACATCTCGGCGCCGCGCAACACCTACCGCACCGCCGACGGGCGCTGGCTGGCGATGTCGGGCAGCTCACCGGCGTTGGCGCTGCGGGTGTTTCGGGCCATCGGGCGCGCTGACCTGGTCGACGACGCCGACTTCGCCGATCCGCAGCGGCGGCTGGCGCGGGCGCGCGAGGTCGACCAGGTGGTGGCCGATTGGGTGGCCGGCAAGACACTGGCCGAGGCCATGAAGATCTTGGACGCTGAAAACGTCGCGGCCGCACCGGTTTACGACATCACCGACCTGGTCGCCGATGAGCAGTTGACCCACCGCGAAGTGTTCGTCGAAGTCGACGACGATCAGCTGGGCGCCATGACCGTGCAAGCACCGGTGCCGCGGTTCTCCGCAGCACCCGGCCGCGTCGAGCACCTCGGCCCCCGGCTCGGTGAGCACAACGCCGAGGTTTACGGCGAGTTGCTCGGCCTGTCTACCCCCGAAATCGACGATCTGCACGCCCGCGGCGTGCTGTGACCAAGGAGATCCACCGATGTTGTTACGCCGCTCGGAGCTGGCCGTCCCCGCCAGCAACGACCACATGTTCGCCCACGCCGCCGCCTCCGGCGCCGACCTGGTGTTCCTCGATCTCGAGGACGCCGTCGCGCCGGCGCACAAAGAGACAGCCCGCGCCAAAGCCATTGCGGCGCTGAGAGAATTGGACTGGGGACGCACCGTTCGAGCGATTCGCATCAATGGCCTGGACACCCAGTGGTGCCACGACGACCTCATCGAGGTCGTCACCCAGGCGCGCGACCATCTCGACACGATCATCATCCCCAAAGCCCGCACCGCCCGAGACGTCTGGTGGGTCGACGTGCTGCTGACCCAGCTGGAAGCCAAGTTGGAGTTGCGGCGCCCGATCGCCCTCGAGGTGCTGATCGAGGAAGTCGAAGGCCTGGCCAACGCCGAGCAGATCGCGGCGGCCAGCCCCAGGCTGGACGCGGTGATCTTCGGGGTCGGCGACTTCTCGCTGTCCCAAGGAGCCAGGGTGGACACCAATTTCGTCCCGCTCGGCGACTACCCGGGCGATTTTTGGCACTATGCCCGCAACAAGGTGTTGGTCGCTGCCCGCATCGCCGGTATCGAAGCGATCGACGCGCCCTATCCCGACTACCAGGACCTCGACGGGTATGAGCGCGACGCGCGGCGGGCCGGGCTGCTCGGCTACACCGGCAAGTGGGCGATCCACCCCAGCCAGGTCCCGGTGGCCAACCAGGTGTATGCGCCGACGCCGGCCGAGATCGAGCTCGCCGAGCGCAACATCGCCGCCTATCGCGACGGCGAGGACAAGGGCCTGGGCGCGGTCGGCGTCAATGGGGTCCTGGTCGACGCCGCCCATGTCAAGATGGCGCAGGCGACGCTGGCGCGCGCCGCCCTGATCGACGGGGCGCGCTAGGGATCTGGCGGCGACCCGCGGCGCCCGGCTTCGCCGCGCTTGCGATCGCCTACACCAACTCGGGCACCCGCAGGTGGGCCAGCGCCAGCTCGAACTCACCGACGTCGTACTGGTCGGTGCCCAGGTCGCGAAGCCGGGAAGTGCGCAGTGAACGGGCCGCATCCCCATTGCGCTCCATCGCCTCAACGCTGTCGAACGTCGACGACGACACCGCCCGCCAGGAGGCGCGGTCCAGCATCAGGCTGGCGCTGCAGAAACCCTCGAGTTCCTCGATCGCGGGCAGCACCGACTCCCGGTAGAACGCGATGGCCTTGTCGAATTGATCGGGCCGCACCTTGAGCCAGGTGGCCCGCACACAGGCGCCCGGACCGGAGTGGTGGTCGCGGTGCAGCACGGCGATCTCCCAGTCGTCGACGGTCGGGCTGCCGCCGAACGCCTCGGCGGCCTGATCACGAACCGGCCGTACTCGCTCGCCGCTGGCCTGCATCGCCTGTTGGGTCTCCCAAGAACTGGTCGCGATGCAGCGACCGGCCTGACGGTCGACCAACAACGACACACCGACACATCCGTCGATCTGCTGGAGTGTGGGCATGACCACATCACGAACGTGCGCGACACCCGCGTCGATGGACGACGGCTGCGCCTCGATGGTGGTAGAGCGCGCGTACACGATCACCCTCCCTTTCTGGTCGAATCCGCTTGGCGGCAGCGCCCCGGTGGCGCCACCGGTCCAGTAACCACCTTCCTCCAACCGGATAAGCGTCGCAATGGTTTTGCGGCGGGTCGGGGCTTGCGATTGGGAGGTAGCCGAGTGCGGCCCGTAGGCTGGTCAACGTGGACAGCGATGTGCTGGAGGTGGACACCAAGCGTCGCCGCATCGTGGATTTGACCGAGGCGGTGCGCTCGTTTTGCGCGTCCCGCGCGGAGGGCTCGCGTGCAGAGGGATTGTGCAACGTGTTCGTTCCGCACGCGACGGCCGGGGTGGCGATCATCGAGACCGGCGCCGGTTCCGACGACGACCTCGTCGAGACGCTGGAGCGGTTGCTGCCCCGTGACGACCGCTACCGGCATGCGCACGGCTCACCGGGCCACGGCGCCGACCATGTGCTGCCGGCCCTGGTTGCGCCGTCGGTGACGGTGCCGGTAGCCGGTGGCGAACCGCTGCTGGGCACCTGGCAGAGCGTGGTCCTCGTCGACCTCAACCGGGATAACCCCAAGCGGTCGGTGCGGTTGAGTTTCGTCGGCGGATAGCCACCCGGGCGGGGCCGGTCGGCACGATCGCCGATCTGTGCAGGCCGGTAAGGTAATGCGGTCGATTTAATTACTAGGACAGCGACGGACACGTGCAGACACACGAGATCAGGAAACGGTTCCTCGATCATTTCGTGAAAGCGGGCCACACCGAGGTGCCCAGTGCTTCGGTGATCCTCGACGACCCCAACTTGCTGTTCGTCAACGCCGGCATGGTCCAGTTCGTGCCGTTCTTTTTGGGGCAGCGCACTCCGCCGTACCCGACGGCCACCAGCATCCAGAAGTGCATCCGCACGCCGGATATCGACGAAGTGGGCATCACCACCCGGCACAACACATTTTTTCAGATGGCCGGCAATTTCTCGTTCGGCGGCTATTTCAAGCGTGGCGCCATCGAATTGGCCTGGAGTCTGCTGACCAACAGCGTCGCCCATGGTGGATATGGCCTGGACCCGGAAAGAATGTGGGCCACAGTCTATTTCGACGATGACGACGCCGCACAATTGTGGCAGGAGGTCGCCGGCCTGCCGGCCGAGCGGATCCAGCGCCGCGGGATGGCCGACAACTACTGGTCGATGGGCATTCCCGGGCCGTGCGGCCCGTCCTCGGAGATCTACTACGACCGTGGACCGGAGTTCGGGGTCGAGGGCGGCCCAGCGGTCAACGAGGAACGCTACATCGAGATCTGGAATCTCGTGTTCATGGAAAACGAGCGCGGCGAAGGCACCACCAAGGAAGATTTCGAGATCCTCGGACCATTGCCGCGCAAGAACATCGACACCGGCATGGGAGTCGAGCGGGTTGCGTTTCTGCTGCAGGGCGTGCACAACGTCTACGAGACCGACCTGCTGCGCCCGGTCATCGATGTTGTGGCCGCACGCGCACCGCGTCAATATGATGTCGGCAACGCTGACGACGATGTGCGCTACCGGATCATCGCCGACCACAGCCGCACCGCGGCGATCCTGATCGGCGACGGAGTCAGCCCCGGCAACGACGGCCGCGGCTACGTGCTGCGCCGACTGCTGCGCCGGGTGATCCGCTCGGCCAAACTGCTCGGCATCGAGGACCCCATCGTGGGTGACCTGATGGCCACCGTCCGCGACGCGATGGGCCCGTCGTACCCAGAACTCGTCGCCGACTTCGACCGGATCAACCGGATCGCGGTGGCCGAAGAAACCGCGTTCAACCGCACCCTGGCGTCGGGTTCACGGCTGTTCGAGGAGGTGGCCGGCGCCACCAAAGCCTCGGGTGCCACGGTGCTGGCCGGGCCGGATGCGTTCACCCTGCACGACACCTACGGATTTCCGATCGAGCTCACCCTCGAGATGGCCGCCGAAGCCGGGCTGCAGGTCGACGAAGCCGGCTTCCGGGAGTTGATGGCCGAGCAGCGCGGTCGCGCCAAAGCCGACGCCGCCGCGCGCAAACACGCACACGCCGACCTGAGCGCCTACCGCGAGTTGGTGGACGCCGGTCCCACCGAGTTCACCGGCTTCGACGAGTTGAGCTCGGACGCGCGGATTCTGGGTATCTTCGTCGACGGCAAACGGGTGCCGGTGATCGCGCATGGCCCAGAAGGGGCAGCAGGCGCCGTTGAACTGGTCCTGGACCGCACTCCGCTCTATGCCGAATCGGGTGGGCAGGTCGCCGACGCCGGGACGATCAGCGGTACCGGCGCCGGCGAGACCGCACGGGCGGCGGTCACCGATGTGCAAAAGGTCGCCAAAACCCTGTGGGTGCACCGCGTCAATGTGGAGTCCGGCGAATTCGTCGAGGGCGACACCGTCGTCGCAGCGGTTGACGCCGGTTGGCGCAAGGGTGCCACCCAGGGACATTCGGGCACCCACATGGTGCACGCCGCATTGCGACAAGTGTTGGGGCCCAATGCTGTTCAGGCTGGCTCGCTGAATCGGCCGGGCTATTTGCGGTTCGACTTCAATTGGCAGGGCGCGTTGACCGATGAGCAGCGCAGCCAAATCGAGGAAGTGACCAACCAGGCGGTGCAGGCCGATTTCGAAGTGCACACCTTCACCGAACAACTCGACAAGGCCAAGGCGATGGGCGCGCTGGCGCTGTTCGGCGAAAGCTACCCCGACGAGGTGCGGGTCGTGGAAATCGGCGGGCCATTCTCACTGGAACTCTGCGGCGGCACGCACGTGCACAATTCGGCGCAGATCGGTCCGGTGACCATTCTGGGTGAATCCTCGGTGGGTTCCGGGGTCCGCCGGGTGGAGGCCTACGTCGGATTGGAATCGTTTAAGCACCTGGCCAAGGAGCGCGCGCTGATGGCGGGGCTGGCGTCGTCGCTCAAGGTGCCCTCGGAGGAGGTGCCCGCCCGCGTGGCCAACCTCGTCGAGCGCCTCAAAGCCGCCGAGAAGGAGCTCGAACGTGCCCGGCTGGCGAATGCCCGCGCCGCTGCGGTGAACGCCGCAGCCGGCGCACAGCGCATCGGTAACGTGCGTGTGGTGGCGCAGCGGATGTCGGCGGGAATGACGGCCGGTGATTTGCGTTCGCTGGTCGGCGACATCCGCGGAAAACTCGGCAACGATCCCGCCGTCGTCGCGTTGATCGCCGAGGGCGACAGCGGCACGGTGCCGTATGCGGTCGCCGCCAACCCTGCCGCCCAAGACCTCGGGATCCACGCCGACGACCTGGTCAAGCAGCTGGCCGGAGCGGTCGCGGGGCGCGGCGGCGGCAAGCCGGATCTCGCCCAGGGCTCGGGCAAGGACCCGGCGGGCATCGACGCTGCACTCGACGCGCTGCGGGCGCAGATAGCGCGGGTCAGCTGAGTGGATACCACAGCGCACCGCCTGCCGGATCGGCCCGGCCGGGACGATCCTGGACGGGGTCGGCGGCTGGGCGTCGATGCCGGCAGCGTGCGCATCGGCGTGGCCTGCAGTGACCCGGACGGGATCCTGGCCACCCCGGTGGAGACCGTGCGCCGCGACCGGTCCGGCGGCCATCTGCGCCGGCTCGGTGAGCTGGTCGCCGAACTCGACGCGGTCGAGGTGGTCGTCGGGCTGCCGCGCACCCTGGCCGACCGCACCGGCCCATCGGCGCGCGACGCGATCGAGTTGGCCGATCTGCTGGCCCGCCGGATCGCGCCCGTTCCGGTGCGGCTGGCCGACGAGCGGCTGACGACGGTCGCCGCGCAGCGGTCGCTGCGGGAGGCCGGTGTCCGGGCCAAGGGCCAGCGCGGAGTCATCGACCAGGCGGCGGCGGTGGCGATCCTGCAGGGGTGGCTCGACCAACGCCGCGTCGCGCTGCCCGGGGAGCTCGACGGTGCGTGACGGCAGTGGACACGGCCGGGCCCAACCTCGTCGCGATCGCCAGCCCCGCGAAGCCGGGCGCAGTGGGTCGCGACCAGGTCCGGTTGCGGTTGGGCCCCCTCGCCGCACGATGACGCGCGCCGAGCGGATCCGCGCCGAGCGGGGCCGCCGGCGTCGACGCATCGTCGGAGGGTTCGCCGCGGTCCTGCTGATCGTCGTAGTCGTCGCGGCCGTCTTCGTCGGTTCCAAGTTGTGGCACACCTTCGGCTCGTCGACCGACTACCGCGGTAGCGGCAAACAGGATGTGGTCATCCAGGTCCAGGCCGGCGACTCGACCACCGCGATCGGCGAGACCCTGCACGATCGCGGCGTGGTCCGCACGGTCCGGGCGTTCATCGACGCCGCGCACGGCAATTCCGCCATCTCGGCCATTCAGCCCGGCTTCTACCGGATGCGCACCGAAATTCCCGCATCGTCGGCGGTCGAACGACTCACCGACCCCGACAGCCGGGTGGGCAGGCTGGTCATCCCCGAGGGCCGTCAACTCGACGACACCACCGACGTCAAGACCAACGCCGCGACGCCCGGCATTTTCACCCTGATCTCGCGGGCCACCTGTGTGGAACTCGACGGGGACCGGCATTGCGCGTCGGTGACCGACCTGCGGACCGCGGCCGCCGACACCCCGCCGTCGAAGCTGGGAGTGCCCGGTTGGGCCGTCGATCCGATGACGCAGATGGGCGCCGATCACCGCCGGATCGAGGGCTTGATCGCGCCCGGAACGTTCAACGTCAACCCGTCGGCCTCCCCGCAGACGATTCTGTCGACGCTGATCAGTACCAGCGCGGTGAGCTACGTGAAATCCGGGCTGCTCGATACCGCTAAGGCGATGAACTTGTCACCGCATGCCGTGCTGGTGGTGGCGTCGCTGGTGCAACGCGAGGCCACCCCGGAGGACTTCCCGAAGGTCGCCCAAGTCATCTACAACCGGCTCGCCGAGCACCGCACCCTGGAATTCGACTCGACGGTGAACTATCCGCTGGATCGCCGGGAGGTCGCCACCACCGACGCCGACCGCGCGCAGCCCACACCGTGGAACACCTACATGTCCGAGGGGCTGCCCGCGACGCCGATCTGTTCGCCCGGCACCGACGCGCTATCGGCCGCCGAACACCCCGAGCCCGGTGACTGGCTGTACTTCGTCACCATCGACGCGCAGGGCACCACCCTGTTCACCCGGGACTACCAGCAGCACCTGGCCAATATCGAGCTGGCCAAACACAACGGTGTCCTCGACTCCGCGCGATGAGCGTAGCCGCGCGGAGCGCGGCGGCGAAGAGCGCAATCAGACCCCGCGCGCTAGACGCGCGGGCGTCCTCGGCTCGCCGATCGCACATTCGCGCTCTCCGCAGTTGCACCTGGCGGCCTACCGCGCGCTGGGCCTGCAGGACTGGACCTACGACCGCATCGAATGCAGCGCCAACGAACTGCCGGGCGTCGTCGGCGCTTTCGGGCCGGAGTGGGTGGGTGTTTCGGTGACGATGCCGGGAAAGTTCGCCGCGCTGGCGTTCGCCGACGAGCGGACCCCGCGCGCCGAGTTGGTCGGTTCGGCCAACACGCTGCTGCGCACGCCGCGCGGCTGGCGGGCCGACAACACCGACGTCGACGGCGTCATCGGCGCGCTCGGCACCGCGCCGGGACGCGCGGTGGTGTCCGGCTCCGGCGGCACTGCACCGGCGGTGGTGGTCGCGCTGGCCGAACTCGGTGTCAGCGGCATCACCGTCGCCGCACGCAACCCCGATAAGGCCGCCCGGTTGGTGCAGCTGGGCAACCGGATCGGCGTCGCGACCCGGTTCTGCGAGCTGGACAGCGCCGAGCTGGCCGATGAAGTGGCCGCCGCAGGGGTGCTGGTCAACACGCTGCCGGCGGATGTGGCCGAGCGTTATGCGGGCGTTTTGGCTCGGGTGCCGGTGTTGTTGGACGCCGTCTACGACCCGTGGCCGACGCCGCTGGCCGCTGCGGTCGGCGCGGCCGGTGGGCAGGTGATCAACGGTCTGCAGATGCTGCTGCACCAGGCGTTCGCGCAGGTCGAACAATTCACAGGCCAACCCGCGCCCCGAGCGGCGATGACCGTGGCGTTGGGTTAGCCTCCCGCCGTGACGGCGGCCGTATTGCTGTGGATGGGTGCACTGACCGGCTACGACATCGCAGCGCGGCGGCTACCCAACTGGTTGACGCTGCCCGGGTCCGCGGTGATTCTGTTGGCCGCCGTCATCGCCGACCGCGGAGTGCCGGCGCTGGCGGGTGGCTCGGCGCTGGCCACGATATATCTGCTGGTGCACGTGGCGTCGCCGTCGGCGATGGGCGCCGGAGACGTGAAGCTGGCGCTCGCAACGGGCGCGCTGACCGGCCGCTTCGGCGTCGACGTGTGGGTGTTGGCGGCGCTGGGCGCGCCGCTGTTGACCGCGGCGACGGCGACGGTCGCCTTGCTTCGGGGCGTCCGCACCGTGCCGCACGGCCCGGCGATGTGCCTGGCCAGCCTGGCCGCGGTGGGGTTGGCGGCACTGTAGTCGTCGTACCTTCCTGGTAGGTAGGTCGACTATGGACAACGCCAAACCCAACTCAGGGCCCAATCCAGCGGAACCTAGGCCGGTTGCCGTCGTAGGCGACGTCTCAAGGCCGCCGTTGACGCTG
Source organism: Mycobacterium sp. NGS51 (assembly GCF_059812525.1). Classification (NCBI taxonomy): domain Bacteria; kingdom Bacillati; phylum Actinomycetota; class Actinomycetes; order Mycobacteriales; family Mycobacteriaceae; genus Mycobacterium; species Mycobacterium sp. NGS51. The sequence continues at coordinate 86,753 of NZ_JCALCV010000008.1, read as the reverse complement.
GGGCGTTGTCTCGCACAGTTGCTGCCGCAGCGGAAGAAAATCATCGGAAGTGAACAAAGCCCCGGCGACATGACCCGCAACGGTCAGGGGTCATCCGGGGCAGTGCACGACGAAGTCTACCGGCAATGACCGACACTGAGGAGCCTGGCACATGGTTGGAGGCCTGGCTGTCGAGGCCGCGGTTTGCGGTCTATCTGGCGGCTGCGGGTGTGGATCGACGACGAGCGCTGGAACTTTACGAATGGAACACCGCCTTGTCGGCTGTATTTCTGCATGATTTGGCGCACCTGGAAGTGGCGTTGCGCAACGCTTACGACGCCGCGATCACGGCTAGCACAACGGCGGGGCTGCCGCATTGGACGACCGACCCATACCGGCTGTTTCCGGTTCGATGGCGAGCAGCGCGTGATGGCACCCGAATTGATGCAAACCGTGCTCCGCGCGAGCAGATAGAGCGAGCCGTACGGGAGGCGGGTCCTGGTGCGCCACCCGGCAAGGTAATCGCCGAATTGACGTTTGGGTTCTGGCGCTACCTGTCCACAACGGCGCACCACCATCCGCTGTGGATTCCACATCTACACAAGGCTTTCCGACCTGGCACGAGCCGGCGAGCGGTGGAAGATCCGGTCGGCCGACTGCATCAGCTCCGCAACCGGATCGCGCACCATGAACCGCTACTGCGGCGCGAGCCGGGGCAAGGTGTACTGAGCCTGACGACCCGCCATCTGCTCGACCGGCTTGCGGATCTGTTAATGGTTGCCGACCTGATTTCGCCCGAGCTGCGCGACTACATCGCGGCGGCGAGCAGTGTGCGGGACAAGCTGAGTGACCTTCCGCTGTAAATTACTGACAATACGAAGGCCCGGAGCTCCGAGTGTCTCGACAACGCACGTTCGCGGGGCAGTGATTGATGATCGTCTCTGGCGCCGGTCGCTTAGCTTGGCGCGGCTTGGGCGGTAACGACGAGATCAAGCGCACTGAGAACACCTGGGTTGGCCGCACACACTGCTGGAATTGCGTTCACCACCCGGGCGGCGGTAGCAGTTGAGCCGGGCAGCTCGCCGCCATTGAGCGCGAAGTCGAGCTGAACCGGGGGATCGCCTTCGACGGAAATCCGGGTGAGCCGTCGAGTCGGGCTACCGGACGCAATCGCAGGCTGCCAGTCTTCGACCGCCTCATCGGGCATCGACCAGATCGATGAATAACGCAACCGCGGCTGACCAGCGACGATGCCGTCGAAGCGCATCCGCACACTGGCGATCGTGCCGGCCGGGATCTCACCGGCGTCGAAGCGGTAATGACGACCGGCAATCGCGATGTCCCGGTCCTCGCGGACTTCGTCAAGCCGTAAGCCCAGTCCTTGGGCCAGGAGTCGTAGGGGCGGGGTGACGGTCGCGATCATTGATCCAGGCGGATACATCCGCGCGTCCTGTTCAGCCGTTCGACCGAAGCCCAGCATGGCGAAGAAACCGGGCACCCGATAAGCCCCGCACGGAATACGTTCCTCGACAGAGACCTTTGCGGGCAGTTCACACATACTCGCCGCGTGCACGGCAAGGATGTCGGTGGCGAAGCCCGGCGCGATACCGGTTGCCAGCAGGGAGCTGTTCCCTTGCTGGCATGCCGCTTCTAGCTTTTCTCTCAAGGCGTCGTCAAGAGAGGGTGGGTGAAATAACGCGTGATATGACGGTGTCACGACATTTTTTCCGCTGGCGAGTATTGCGGATATCTGGTCGGCGATCTCGCTAGCTTCGCGGCCGGATACAGCTGCGAAGTAGCTAACGCAGTCGGCGTCCAGCACAAGCAGATCATCAAGGCTGTCAGTGGCCACCACACCAATGGCGGCCTCGTTGACCAGTTCGCCGGAGTCTCTGCCGACCTTATCGTGGCTGTGAACGAGTTGGCCGACCAGCTTGAAACGTGGCGACCTAAGGATCTGTCGGAGCGCGATAGAGCCGGTGTAACCGGTGCCGACATGTGCTATCCGATACCGCTGTCCCATATCGAGTCCGCTCCTCAATCGCGGTTGCTGAGCGTCAAGAACGGTACGCTGGCCGGACTGCGCTCAGGCGTGGTTCGGCTGGGAAGGTATTGACTGGACCGCATCGCCCGCCGAACGTGAAGCGCCATTGCCAGATTGAGGCGCATTTTTCCGCAACAGCTTCACGTTGGGCGTTCACGCCGGCTTTTGGGTGGCGAGAACCCGGCGTGGGAGGATGGGACACGTGTTGCGTTGGACCACTGCTGGTGAATCCCACGGCCGTGCGCTGGTGGCCGTGGTGGAGGGCATGGTCGCCGGAGTCACCGTCACCTCCGAGGACATCGCCGACCAGCTGGCCCGACGGCGCCTCGGCTACGGCCGCGGCGCGCGGATGAAGTTCGAACGCGACCAGGTCACCGTGCTGGCCGGGGTCCGGCACGGCAGCACATTGGGCGGGCCGATTGCCATCGAGATCGCCAACACCGAATGGCCCAAGTGGGAAGAGGTGATGGCCGCCGACCCGGTCGACGCGGCGGCGCTCGAGGTTGCCCGCAATGCGCCGCTGACCCGGCCACGGCCCGGCCACGCCGACTATGCCGGCATGCTCAAGTACGGCTTCGACGACGCCCGCCCGGTGCTGGAGCGGGCCAGCGCCCGCGAGACCGCCGCTCGCGTCGCCGCCGGCACCATCGCCCGGCTGTTCTTGCGCCAGGCCCTCGGCGTCGAAGTGCTCTCCCACGTGGTGTCCGTCGGCGGGTCGGAGCCCTACGACGGTCCGCCGCCGCAGCCCGAAGACCTCGCAGCGATCGACGCCAGCCCGGTGCGGGCCTACGACAAGGCGGCGGAGGAAGCCATGATCGCCGAGATCGAAGCCGCCAAAAAGGACGGCGACACCCTCGGCGGCGTGGTGGAGGCCGTGGCGGTGGGCCTGCCGGTCGGCCTGGGATCGTTCACCAGCGGCGACAACCGGCTCGACAGCCAACTCGCGGCCGCGGTCATGGGCATCCAGGCGATCAAGGGCGTGGGCATCGGGGACGGGTTCGAGACCGCGCGCCGCCGCGGCAGCCGCGCCCACGACGAGATGTATCCCGGTCCCGACGGGATCGTCCGCTCGACCAACCGGGCCGGCGGGCTGGAAGGCGGTATGACCAACGGCCAGCCGCTGCGGGTGCGCGCGGCGATGAAGCCGATTTCCACCGTGCCGCGGGCACTGGCCACCGTCGACATGGCCACCGGTGACGAGGCCGTCGCCATCCATCAGCGCTCCGATGTGTGTGCGGTGCCGGCCGCCGGCGTGGTGGTCGAAACGATGGTGGCGCTGGTGTTGGCCCGTGCGGTGCTGGAGAAGTTCGGCGGCGATTCCCTGACCGAAACCCGCCGCAACATCGACGCTTACCTGCGCACTGTCGCCGAGCGGCAACCCGCCGCCGAAGCTCGGGTGTCGGGGTAATGGCGCCGCGGGCCGTACTGGTGGGGTTGCCCGGATCGGGCAAGTCCACGATTGGACGACGGCTGGCCAGAGCGGTCGGGGTCGAGTTGCTCGACACCGACGCCGCGATCGAGCAGCAGACCGGGCGCAGCATCGCCGACATCTTCGCCACCGACGGCGAGCAGGAGTTCCGTCGGATCGAGGAGCGGGTCATCCGTCAGGCGCTGGCCGATCACGACGGGGTGCTGTCGCTCGGCGGCGGTGCCGTCACCACCCCGGGCGTCCGAGACGCACTGGCCGGCCACACGGTGGTGTTCCTCGAGATCACCGCGGCCGAAGGGGTGCGCCGCACCGGCGGCAACACCGTGCGCCCGTTGCTGGCCGCGAAAGACGAGGCCGAGAAATACTCGAAATTTAAGGCGCTGATGTCGCAGCGGATTCCGCTGTACCGGCGCGTCGCCACCATCCGGGTGAACACCAATCGCCGCAATCCCGGCGCTGTCGTCAACTACATCGTGTCGCGGCTCGAGGACCCGGGCACGGCGGGTCGGGGTCGCCGTCGCGCGCCGTGGCGGCGCACGGCGCCGTCCGCGCTGGACGACAGCCCCGACACGGCACCCCAAAAGCCGGCGTCGCCACCGACTCCGGCCACCCCCGCCGCGCTGGCCGCCCGCCGCGCCGGAGCGCGCAAATGAGTGACATAGCCACCCCGGTCACTGTGCAGGTGGCTGTCGATCCGTCCTACCCGGTGGTGATCGGCACCGGGCTGCTCGGCGAGCTCGACGAACTGCTCTCTGGTCGACACCGGGTGGCGATCCTGCACCAGCCGGTGCTGGCCGAAACCGCGGAGGTAATCCGAAAGCGCTTGGCCGACAAGGGCGCCGACGCTCACCGCATCGAAATCCCCGACGCCGAAGCCGGCAAGGATCTGCCGGTGGTGGGATTCATCTGGGAAGTGTTGGGCCGCATCGGAGTCGGGCGCAAGGACGCGCTGATCAGCCTCGGCGGCGGAGCTGCCACCGACGTGGCCGGCTTCGCGGCGGCGACCTGGCTGCGGGGCGTCGACATTGTGCACATACCCACCACGCTGCTCGGGATGGTCGACGCGGCCGTCGGCGGCAAGACCGGGATCAATACCGATGCCGGTAAAAACCTGGTGGGCGCCTTTCACCAGCCGGCCGCCGTGCTCGTCGACCTGGCCACCCTGGAGACGTTGCCGCGCAACGAAATCGTGGCCGGCATGGCCGAAGTCGTGAAAGCCGGTTTCATCGCTGACCCGGTGATCCTGGATCTCATCGAAGCCGATCCGCAGGCCGCGCTGAACCCGACCGGCGACGTGCTGCCTGAGCTGATCCGCCGCGCGGTCACCGTCAAGGCCGAAGTCGTGGCCGCCGACGAGAAGGAATCGCAGCTGCGCGAAATCCTGAACTACGGGCACACTTTGGGTCACGCCATCGAGCGGCGGGAACGCTACCAGTGGCGCCACGGCACCGCGGTGTCGGTGGGGCTGGTGTTCGCCGCCGAATTGGGCCGGCTGGCCGGGCGGCTCGACGACGCCACCGCGGACCGGCACCGCACAATCCTGACCTCACTGGGATTGCCGGTCAGCTATGACGCCGACGCGCTGCCCCAGCTATTGGAATACATGGCCGGTGACAAGAAAACCCGCTCCGGCGTGCTGCGGTTCGTGGTCCTCGACGGGCTGGCCAAGCCCGGTCGCTTGGAGGGTCCGGACCCGGCGCTGCTGGTGGCCGCCTATGCGGAGGTCGCAGCCCAGTGACGACCGTCAACGTGATCAATGGGCCGAATCTGGGTCGGCTGGGCCGCCGGGAACCCGACGTGTACGGTGACACCACCCACGACGACCTGGCCGCAATGATCGAACGCGAGGCCACCGAGCTTGGGCTGAAAGTGGTTGTGCGGCAAAGCGATAACGAAGCACAGTTGCTGGACTGGATTCATTCCGCCGCCGATGCCGAAGAGCCGGTGATCCTCAACGCCGGCGGCCTGACGCACACATCGGTGGCGCTGCGCGACGCGTGCACCGAGCTACGCGCGCCGTTGATCGAGGTGCATATCTCCAATGTGTATGCCCGCGAGGAGTTTCGGCGCCATTCGTATCTGAGCCCGATCGCCAGCGGGGTGATCGTCGGCCTCGGCGTGCAGGGCTATCTGCTGGCGCTGCGCTATCTGGCCGGCGTTTAGCGCTGATCCTTCTCGGTTTTGGGCACCGGCTCGGTCTGCTCCGCCTCCGCTGCCGCGGCGGTCTCCTGGTCGTAATCGGCCAGCTTGATTTCTTCGGTCGGTGACTCGCTGTAGGCCGGCTGCGGTGCGGTGTGCTCGTCGCGCTCGGCGGTGGCGACCGCACCGGCTCGTTCCTCGGGCATTGCGCCGCCCTCAGCCGCAGCCGTCGCGTCGTCAGGCCGGACGGCGGCGAACACGTCGGTGTCGACCCGGTCCTCTTCAGCGCCGGGGCGAGGGGCGTAATCACCCTTGCGGTCAGTGCGCCAACGGCCGACTGTCGCCCCGGCGATGCCGCCCAAAAACACCAGCAGCGCAGTGAAGGCGGCGAAGGTGGTGATCTCGTTGATCAGCCCGCCGACATAGAGGCCCTTGTAGACCAGTCCGATCAGCCAGGCGACCACGCCGCTGAGCACCCCGGCGACCAAGCCGGCCAGCAGCCACGTCATCGCCAGATCGTCACGACGGTCCGGGTCGGGGTTTGCCCTGGCGTCAGCGCGGCCGTCGATCACGCCCCACACGACGACGCCGGCAAGGAAGAGCAGCAGCAGCACAATGCTGATCATGGCGGCCGCAGTCTGAAAGGCATTGATCAATGCGCCCTGGAACAGGCGGACAACGACCATCGCGGCGGCAAAGACCAGACCACGCAGCATCCAGTTAGTCATGAGGGCACAGCGTAGACGAGTACCGTCGTCGGGCGTGACACATTCTCAGCGTCGAGACAATCTCAGCCTCCGAATTGACGGCAACGGGCTGGACGCGATGCTGATCACCGACCTGATCAATGTGCGATACCTTTCCGGATTTACTGGCTCGAACGCCGCGTTGCTGGTCTTCGCCGACCGCCGGCCCCCGGTGCTGGCCACCGACGGCCGCTACCGCACCCAGGCCGCTGCGCAGGCACCCGACGTGGAGGTGGCCATCGAGCGGGCCTGCGGTCGTTACCTGACCGGACGGGCCGCCGCCGCCGGCGTGCAGCGGTTGGGCTTCGAGAGCCACGTCGTCACCGTGGACGGGTTCGACGCCTTGGCCCGCGAGGCCATGGGCACCGAGTTGGTCCGCGCGTCGGCGACCGTCGAAGCGCTGCGCGAGGTCAAAGATGCCGGCGAGGTAGCCCTGCTGCGGCTGGCCTGCGAGGCGGCCGATGCCGCGCTGACCGAATTGGTGCAGCGCGGCGGGCTGCGGCCGGGCCGAACCGAACGCCAGGTGGGCCGCGAGTTGGAGGCCCTGATGCTCGACCACGGCGCCGACGGCGCTTCGTTCGAGACGATCGTGGCCGCCGGAGCCAATTCGGCGATCCCACATCACCGGCCCACCGACGCGGTGCTGGCCACCGGCGACTTCGTCAAAATCGACTTCGGGGCGCTGGTCGGCGGTTATCACTCCGACATGACCCGTACCTTCGTGCTGGGTGCGGCCGCCGATTGGCAGCACGACATGTATCAACTGGTCGCTGCCGCCCAACAAGCCGGCCGCGAGGCGCTGCGGGCCGGAGCGAGTCTGGCCGACGTCGACGGCGCGGCGCGGCGGGTTATCGACGACGCCGGGCACGGTGACCATTTCGGCCACGGGCTCGGCCACGGGGTGGGGCTTCAGATCCACGAAGCGCCGGGGATCAGTGCCGGCGCCGCCGGTACACTACTGGCGGGCTCCGTGGTGACTGTGGAGCCCGGTGTCTATGTGCCCGACCGCGGCGGTGTTCGCATCGAAGACACCCTCGTTGTGTCGGACGCGGTGCAAGCCCCTGGGCAGACCCCTGAATTGCTGACCCGGTTCCCCAAGGAACTGGCCATTCTCTAGGAGACTCGTGGCATCGACTGCCGACTTCAAGAACGGACTCGTGCTGGTGATCGACGGCCAGCTGTGGCAGATCGTCGAATTCCAGCACGTCAAACCCGGCAAGGGGCCGGCGTTTGTGCGCACCAAGCTGAAGAACGTCGTCTCCGGCAAGGTGGTCGACAAGACCTACAACGCCGGGGTGAAGGTGGAGACGGCCACCGTCGACCGCCGCGACACCACCTATCTGTACCGCGACGGCTCGGACTTCGTGTTCATGGACAGCCAGGATTACGAGCAGCACCCGCTACCGGAGTCGCTGGTCGGCGACGCCGCGAATTTCCTGCTGGAGGGCATGCCGGTGCAGGTCGCCTTCCACAACGGGTCGGCGCTGTACATCGATCTGCCGGTGACTGTCGAGCTGGAGGTCACCCACACCGACCCGGGCCTGCAGGGCGACCGCTCCAGCGCGGGCACCAAGCCGGCGACTCTGGAGACCGGTGCGCAGATCAACGTGCCGCTGTTCATCAACACCGGCGACAAGCTCAAAGTCGACTCCCGCGACGGCAGCTACCTCGGCCGTGCTTGATGATGGCTGAGGCCAAGCCGGCGAGGCCTATCAAGGGACGACACCAGGCCCGCAAACGCGCCGTCGACCTGTTGTTCGAGGCCGAAGCCCGCGGTCTGACACCGGTTGAGGTCGCCGACGCCCGGGCCGCGCTGGCAGCGGCGAAACCCGACGTCGCGCCGCTGCATCCGTACACCGAGACGGTGGCTCGCGGGGTCGCCGAGCACAGCGCCCATATCGACGAACTGATCGCGTCGCACCTGCAGGGCTGGACTCTGGAACGTCTACCGGCGGTGGATCGGGCCATCCTGCGGGTCGCGGTGTGGGAGTTGCTGCACGCCGACGACGTGCCGGAGCCGGTGGCAGTCGACGAGGCGGTGCAGTTGGCCAAGGAGTTGTCGACCGACGACTCGCCCGGATTCGTCAACGGCGTGCTCGGCCAGGTGATGCTGGTGACACCGCAGATCCGCGCTGCCTCGCAAGCCCTCCGGGGAGGGAACCACCAGTCGTGACCCGGCTGGAGTTGCGGGTGGTCATCGCTGGCGTGCTGGCGGCGACGGTGGTGCTGGGCGCCGTCGTGTGCGCGGCCTACGGGCAGGCGGCGATCGCGGCGGCGCTGGCGATTTACGCGCTGGGGGTGGGGGCGTGGCTGTATCACTCGATCGAGCGTTACGTGGTGGCCCGGCGCATCAATACGGTTCGCTCAGTGGCCAAGCCGCTCTCGCCGCTGCTTCCGGTGATGGCCGCCATCATGGGGCTGACGCAGGCCGTGGTGCGCTCGCTGTCCGACGTCACCGAGGTGCCGGCGCGGGGGTGGCGGTGGATGGCCATCAGCCGCGGTTCCCCGGACGACGAACTGGAGAGCTGACGGCGGCCCGCGTCGGCGAAACCGCCTCATCGTGATCACCGGCGAGACACACTGGCCACATGGATCGAAACGGCGAGCGCCCGAGACGACTTCGTGTTTCCGCGCTGGCGGCGGTAGCCAACCCGTCGTACTCGCGGATGGATACCTGGAACCTGCTCGACGACGCCTGCCATCAGCTCGCGGTGGTCAACCGTGCCGGGTTGGACACCACTCATGAAGCGGCCCGGGTCAAGCGTCTGCTTAATCGCCTCGGCGCCTACGAGCGGTATTGGCTTTACCCCGGCGCGGAGAACCTCGCCACCTTCCGTCGGTATCTCGACAACCTCGCCACCGTCAGCCTCTCCGACGGGGTGTCGCTTGCGGTGCGGCTGCTCTCCGAATACGGCGACCGCGCAGCGTTGTTCGACACCTCGGCGTCGCTGGCCGATCAGGAGTTGGTGGCCCGGGCCAAAGAACAGCAGTTCTACACCGTGCTGCTCGGCGACGATGCCCCGGAGACGGCTCCGGAGAGCCTGGCCGAATGCCTGCGCGCGCTGCGCGATCCGTCCGACGACGTGCAGTTCGAGCTGTTGGTGGTGACCAGTGTCGAGGACGCCATCACCGCGGTGGCGTTGAACGGCGAGATCCAGGCCGCGATCATCCGCCATGACCTTCCGCTGCGTTCTCGCGACCGGGTGCCGTTGATGACCACACTGCTGGGCGGCAACGACGACGTGGTCGCCACCGACCGCACCCACGACTGGGTGGAGTGCGGCGAGTGGATCCGCGAGCTGCGGCCGCACATCGACCTGTACCTGCTCACTGACGAGTCGATCGCCGCCGACACCGAGGACGAACCGGACATCTACGACCGCACGTTCTACCGGCTCAACGATGTCACCGACCTGCACAGCACCGTCCTTGCCGGGATCCGGAATCGCTTCGCCACACCGTTTTTCGACGCGCTACGCGCCTACGCGGCGCGGCCCGCCGGCCAGTTTCATGCTCTTCCGGTCGCCCGTGGCGCCAGCATCTTCAATTCAAAGTCGCTGCAGGACATGGGAGAGTTCTACGGCCGCAACATCTTCATGGCCGAGACGTCGTCGACGTCGGGGGGACTGGATTCGCTGCTGGACCCACACGGCACCATCAGGGCGGCGATGGACAAAGCCGCGCTGACCTGGAACGCCAACAACACCTACTTCGTCACCAACGGCACCTCGACCGCCAACAAGATCGTCGTGCAAGCGCTGACCCGGCCCGGCGACATCGTGCTGATCGACCGCAACTGCCATAAGTCACACCACTACGGCCTGGTGCTCGCCGGGGCCTACCCGTTGTATCTGGATGCCTACGAGCTGAAGCCGTTCGCCATCTATGGAGCGGTGTCGCTGGACACCATCAAAAGGGCGCTGCTCGATCTCGAGGCGGCCGGACAGCTGGACCGGGTACGGATGCTGCTGCTGACCAACTGCACCTTCGACGGCGTCGTCTACAACCCGCGCCGGGTGATGGAGGAAGTGCTGGCTATCAAACCGGACATCTGCTTTTTGTGGGACGAGGCGTGGTACGCGTTTGCCACCGCGGTGCCGTGGGCGCGGCAGCGCACGGCGATGATTGCCGCCGAGCAACTGGAATCGATGCTGTCGTCTGCCGCCTACGCCCAGCAGTACCGGGAGTGGCAGGCGTCGATGCAGGGAGTCGACCGCGAACAATGGCGTACCCGGCGGCTGCTGCCCGACCCCGACCGGGCGCGGGTCCGGGTGTATGCGACGCATTCGACCCACAAGTCGTTGTCGGCGCTTCGGCAGGCGTCGATGATCCATGTCCGCGACCAGGATTTCAAGGCGCTCAGTCGTGACGCGTTCGGTGAGGCGTTTTTGACCCACACCTCGACCTCACCCAACCAGCAGCTGCTGGCCTCGTTGGATTTGGCGCGCCGCCAGGTCGACATCGAGGGCTTCCAGATGGTGCGCTACGTCTACGACATGGCGCTGGTCTTTCGCCACCGGGTGCGCAAAGACCGGTTGATCGGCAAGTGGTTTCGCATCCTCGACGAGTCCGACCTGGTGCCCGATGAGTTTCGGGCGTCGACGGTCAGTTCCTACCGTCAGGTCCGGCAAGGCGCGCTGGCGGAGTGGAACGAGGCCTGGCGCTCCGATCAGTTCGTATTGGACCCGACCCGCGTGACGTTGTTCATCGGCAAGACCGGGATGAACGGCTACGACTTCCGTGAGAAGGTCCTGATGGACCGGTTCGGCATTCAGATCAACAAGACCTCGATCAACAGTGTGTTGTTGATTTTCACGATCGGCGTCACCTGGTCGAGCGTGCACTATCTGCTCGACGCGCTGCGCCGGGTGGCCGGCGATCTCGAGCGGAGCCAATGCGCGGCCAGCAAGGATGACCGTGCCCTGCAACAGCGCCGGGTCGAGGAGATCACCGAGGACTTGCCGCCGCTGCCCGACTTCAGCGAGTTCGACAACGCATTCCGCCCGGACAAGGTCTGTTTGTTCGGCGACATGCGATCGGCGTTCTACGCCGGGTACGAAGATGCCGACCGTGAACACGTCCAGCTCGGCGCCGCCGGGCGCCGGCTAGCCGAGGGAAAGCCGTTGGTGTCCACGACGTTTGTGGTGCCCTATCCGCCTGGCTTCCCGGTGCTGGTGCCGGGTCAGGTGATCTCCAAGGAGATCCTGTATTTCCTTGCCGAGCTCGACGTCAAGGAAATCCACGGCTACAACCCGGAGTTGGGACTGTCGGTGTTCACCGAGGCAGCGTTGCAACGAATGACCACGGCTCGTCGCGCCGTGGCCGAGGCAAGCGGCAACGGCAACGCCGCGCAGGTGGCTGTGGCGTCGACGCGCGCCGTCCTCGGGTAGCTCCCTTCTCGCCGCGAGCGTGCGTGTCCCCGGCCGACACGCCGAGCGTGTCGCCGGGTCCACGCACGTTCGCCCCGGGCCGCCATAGGGAAAGGGTGCATTATGCGGTTGGTGGAAGCGCGATCGGCGCCCCGTCCGTGACGGTGACGGGCACAGCAGCCAGCCCTTAGCGGCGGTCTTGTCGGAAAGCGACAACAGCGCACGGCGGGCTTGTCGCGTTGTGGCAAGCGCTGCGGTGCCAGCCTGGCCGACAATGGGTCTTGGTAGCCGTAGATACAGAAGGATATGACCCAAAATGACTGCGACCGAACGAGTTTGTATGACGCGGCAGGACTATGTCCGCTTGCAGAACGAATTGGCTGCCCTGCGCTCCCGACCCGGCATTGAAGTCCCCGACGACTTGATGGATTACGACGGGAATCTCGTCGTCCGTGACCCGGCACTGAAAAAGCGCATTCACAAGATTCAGGATCTGCTCACCAGCGCCGTCGTTGATGAGAAGGCTGCCGGCGACGGCATCGCCCAGCCAGGAACGGTGCTCACCATCCGCTACGACGCCACCGGCGAAACCGAAACGTTTTCGCTTGGCAGGCGTGCTAAGGACACGGAAGACGCGCGCATCAAGGCCTATTCGATGGCATCGCCATTAGGTCGTGCGATCGCAGGTGCGCGCCCCGGCGAACAGCGCAGCTACGCGATCCCTGATGGCGCGCACCTGCCCGTGACCTTGCTCAAGGTTGTGCCGTACCGCGCGCATAGCCGGAAAAGCGCGCAGCCTCAATCGTTTTCACCGGCGCGCAGTGAGCGTCTATGGCGGTCAAGTTCATTGACAGCACCGTCCCCTAAAGCTTTGGCAGCTGCCGCGAAGTAAACAATCAGGAGGCCTAGTGTCTATCGCTAACAAGACTTGTGGCGTGAAGCGCCACACACGCCAGCTTGCCCCAGGTGGTTGTGTGGCAACCGTTCGGCCCGGCGTTTCGCTGAGTGCACATGTCCAACCGGATGTGACCGCTGTCGAGGCGCGTGGCGTGCTCGACTCTTACGGTGCCGCCCGGCTGAACGATTACGTCATTGAGCTGGCTAACCCAGGACGATCTCTCATAGTTGACCTCTCCGGAGTGAATTTCGTTGGTGGCCAAGGCTTCCAAGCCTTGATTAGATTCGCCCAACACTGCCAGCGGACAGGCGTGCAATGGGCTCTGGTCGCCAACGAAGCGGTGAGCCGACTGCTGCGCGCAATGGACAGCACCGACCGATTGCCGATCGCAGCCGACCTGAAGGGCGCCCGGCGGCTGCTGGCGCTTTATCACCAGACATGGGCGCCAACGGTATCGCGTCGCCGAGCGGCGGTCAGATGAGGCAGAGCGGGCAGGACTACCGCAACGCGTGGCACATGGCTTGAAGGACCCGCGAAGGGAACGAGGTGGCGAACTATGAACGCGATCGAGCGGCTCGATGAGGACGATCTGTGGGAAATATCCCAGCGAACCGACAAGCTCGGGGTGTTGTCCGTCTACCTAAGCGCAGATCCCAGCCAAGACCCGAACCTGCAAGGCGTCGCAATCGACCTGAGAAACCGTTTTCGGGAGTTGCAGCGTCGGGTTGCCGAGGTTGCCGGTTCTGATCAGCGCCGCGACGTGGCTGCCGCGCTCGAGCGACTCTGGCCGCAGATAGAGAGCCTGGCAAGCCCGACAGCATCGGGACGAGGGCGCGTCGCCTTCGCCGCGTTGGATGGCGACTGGATTCTGCGATTTGAGAGCGCCATGCCAGTGGCCAATCGGGTGGTGTTCGACGATGGACCGTTCATCCATCCGTTGCTGGAGTTGCTCGACGAAGGTCGGACGGCTGGTGTCGTGCTGGTGTCAGCGGAGCACGCCCGGCTGCTCGAGTGGCGAGTCGGGGCGCTTCGCACGCTGAGTGAGATGGCGCAGCCGTACGCTGAGGCGCCGCATGAGCGTGCCGGCCAAGTCGGCGGCGGCCCGGAAGGGCAGTTCCACACACCGGTCCGCGAACAGCGCCAAGCTCGCGACCGCGACCGGATCGAGCGGTTCTTAGACCAGGTGACCAAGGCCGCTGCGGAGATGGCCGATGATCGTGGCTGGCAGCGGATCCTCATCAGCGGCGGCGAGCGCTGGACCGAACCGACCGTCGCGAGGTTCCCCCAAACGCTTCGCAGCAAGGTATTCGCCGACGCTCGGGTTCTCAACGGGCTGGATGATGTTGCGCTCGCAATGGCCGTCACGGAATGGGTACATGCGCAGCACGGCCAACGGGAAAGGCAGCTCCTGGAACATGTCCGCGATGCCGCCGGGTCGGGTATCGCCGCCCTCGGGTTGTCCGAGGTGGCTGCAGCGTTGAACGCCGGGAGAGTCGCACACTTGGTATACGACCCGCAGGTCCGCTACACCGGGATGGTAGGCGCCGGCGGGGCGTTGTACGCCGGCGAGGAGGTCGGCCCCGACGGACAAGCGGAAACGCCGGAGCCCCGATTGACCGAAAGGCTGGTCGAACGAGCACTCAATACTGGGGCCCGAATTAGTCCCGTCGAGGGCGCGGCCGATGGAGTGCTGAGAGACACCGGCGGTGTGGCTGCGCTGCTGCGCTGGTAAACGCGGATGAGAAGGGCAGAGGGGTAGCGATGACGTCGACAGTAAGGCTGGGGCGGGTAGCCGGTGTGGCCGTCGGTGTGCACTGGAGCGTATTGGCCATCGTGGTGCTGCTGATCGGCGGTCTGTCGGTGCGATTTTCGCGGCTCGCCGCAGGGTTCCCGTCAGGCGCATACCCGCTGGCGGCGGTGGTGGCCGCTGTGCTGTTCGTGGTGTCGCTGCTGGCCCACGAACTAGCTCATGCGATCGTGGCACGACGCAACGGCGTGGAAGTGGAAGGCATCACGCTGTGGCTGCTGGGCGGGGTCGCCCGGCTGCGCGGCGAGGCCGCCACGCCCGGTGCTGATTTCCGCATTTCTGCGATCGGTCCCCTCACTAGTCTGCTGCTGGCAGCGGTGTTCGGTGCAGTGGCCTGGCTGGGCAATCTGGCCGACATGAACGCCTTGATGGTGGCGGTGCCCGGCTGTTTGGCCGTGATCAATGTGGTGCTGGCCGTCTTCAATACGATCCCGGCGGCGCCATTGGATGGCGGGCGTATCCTGCGCGCCGCGGTATGGGCGTGGCGAGGCGATCGGCTCACCGCGACGGTGGTAGCCGCAAGGGCGGGCAGAATTTTCGGCTTCACTCTGATCGCGTTGGGCATACTGCAAGCTATCGGTGGCGGCCTCGGAAACGGGCTGTGGTGGATCCTGCTCGGCTTGTTCGTAGTCACCATGGCCAGCGCCGAGGAGCACCATGCCCGGACAAGCGCGGCGCTGGCGGGAGTCCGGGTTCGCGACGTCATGACCGAGCACCCCGAAACGGCGGACGCCAGCTCCAGCATCGCCGAGTTCCTGCGCGACATCGCGCTGTTGCACCGACATTCCGCATTCCCGTTACTCGACAACGCCGGACAGCTGCAAGGCCTCGTCACCCTCAACCGGATCCGCGCCGTTCCGGCCGCGCGGCGGGCGACCACCCTGTTGCGCGAAGTGGCCTGCCCGCCGGATGAGATTCCGCGAGCCCGGCCGGACGAACCGTTATCGGCCTTGCTCTCCCGGCTTAAAGGATGCGCAGATGGCAGGGCGCTCGTATTCCGCGATGACGACGTGGTTGGCATCGTCTCGCCCAGCGACATCAGCCGCGCGGCCGCGCTTCACGGCCTGGGTGTGCGGTCTGGCGCCAGCGGCGCCGACATCGCCGAAACGACCTCTGGGGTGAACTAGCCTTCAGTCGCGCGCTGCGGGCGCCGCCGCGTTAATTGAGGAACGTCGCGATGAGGGCGTTCACGCGTTCAGGTTGCTGTCGGTTGGCCGAGTGCCCGGCGCCGTCGATGAGCTCGAAATGCGCGCCGGAGACCGCGTTCGCGGCTGCGCGTGTGTGCTTGGGATTAACACCGATGTCGCGGCTTCCTTGGATGAAGAGCGTGGGACACGAGATTGTGTGCAGCCGCGGTCGAAGATCGACGCGCATCCGGCAGAAGTCAATCGATCCGTTTTGCCAGTCCGAAAAGCCGGCGCCGTTGCGGAAGACATCGGCACGATATTCGTCGACGATCTGCTCGAAATCATCGACCGGCTCCTGACCAGCCCAGCCGCGCGACGTGCAGGTGGCCGTCGGCCAAAGCGGCGAATTTCGGCAATCGGTGCCTGCCTGGATGGCTAGGCTTGGCGAGCGTGGCGGCTTCGGGTAGTTCAGCCAATTCCCGGCTCTCCGTGGAGGACTGGGTGCAGGAGGGTTTCCGGGTACTCGCCGAGGACGGCATCAAGGCATTGACCCTCGACCGGCTCTGCCGTCGGCTCGGGGTCACCAAGGGCAGCTTCTACTGGCACTTCAGCGACATGAAGGCCTACCGCACGGCGCTGATCGATGCCTGGGCGGCCGTCCGCGACGAGGACCGCGGGTACTTCGACGACTTGGCGGGCGACCCGCCCCGCCAGCGGCTGTCGCGGATGATGACCGCGCTGGTCGGCCCGCGGCACTGGATGCTGGAACGCGCGATGCGGGAATGGGCACGCTCGGAGACTGCGGTCGCTCATGCGGTGCGCGCCTCGGACCAACGTGTCGTCGCCGCCGTGCGGCAGGCTTTCGTCGACGACGGTTTCGACACCGACCAGGCCGAAATGCGGGCCAATGCCACGTTTGCCGCGGGGATCGGGTTCCTGCACCTGTCCGGTTCGCGACCGAGCCCGCAGGCCGCCGGCCGTCGCGAAGCGTTCCTCGAGGTGATGTTGCGCCATTGATGGCGCAATGATGCCCAAAACCGGCCTCCGCGCGGGCTTTTCACCGTCCGCGGCCTCGCGGTCGCTCTACCATACCAAAAGGTATGGTATGGTGCCTGGCATGACGGCATCGCCCGCGGCTGCGCCGGGGATCACCGACGACTTCGTGGGCCGGTTGGCAGCGCGTGCGGGCGAGGCGGAGAAACTGCGCCGACTACCGCAGGACACCATTGCCGACTATCGGGCCTGCGGACTGGCGCGGCTGTTGCAACCGGCGCGGTACGGCGGGCAGCAGGCGGAGTTTCCCGAGATCCTCGATGCGGTACGGCGAATGGCCCACGGCTGCGCGTCGAGCGCCTGGACGCTGGGCTTCTACACCCTGCACAACTGGATGCTGGCGCTGCTGAGTGAGCAGGCCCAGGACGAAGTGTTCGCCGACGGGCCGGTGCTGTGTCCGGCGCCGCTGGCACCGACTGGACGGGGAACACCGGTCGACGGCGGCATCCGGTTGACCGGACGGTGGTCATGGGCGACCGGCGTGATGGATGCCGATTGGGTGTTGGTGGGCGCGTTCTGTGACCCGGATCCGGCGCTGGTGCTACTGCCGGCCTCCGACATCCGAGTCGACGACGTCTGGCATACCGCCGGGATGTGCGCGACGGGCTCCAACGACGTCGTCGTCGACGACGTATGGGTGCCCGGCCACCGCCTGGTCAAGGTCACCGACATCTACGCCGGCACCACACCGGGTGCCCAGTTGCATGACGCGCCGACCTACCGCTGGCCGCTGGTGCCCGCACTGGCCCTGACAGCCGCGATGCCCGCGCTGGGCTCGGCGGAACTGGTCGCCGACACTTATGCTCGGCGACTCGGCGAGCGGGTGCTCGCATATTCCGGTGTGGCGCAAAAGGATCAACCGGCCGCCCAACTGCGACTCGGTCAGGCGCGGGTACGGCTGCGGGCGCTGCGCGCGTTACTCGAAGACACCGCAAATCGCATCCAGGACACCGTCGGTAGCGGGCAGCGGATCAGCCGTGCGGCCCGTGCGAACGCCCGGGTGGCCGCCGCGCATATCGTGCACGAATCGCGTGCGGTGATCGCCGATCTGCTGGAAGCCTCCGGGGCCAGCGCGCAATTTCTGGACAATCCGTTGCAACGGGCCAAACGCGACGTCGACGTCATCTCCGGGCATGTGGTGTTCGACTACGACGTCAGCCGCGAACTGGCCGGCGCGCTGGAGGTCGGGGTGAAAGTCTCACCGATCGCGATGATCTGACTCAGCGGGGGCCTACAACCCCAACGCGCGGTAGGTGCGGCGCACGAACTTCGGCTGCACGGCTTGCAGTCGGGCCTGCGACGTGTTCCCCCCGACCGCGGCGGCCGCATCCGATGACAGCGTGGGCAGATTCTGCACCAGGTACAGCAGGATCAGGTTGGCGGCTGGATCGGCCTGCCACCACGTCCCGTAGGCCCCCGGCCAACTGAACGTGCCCAGGCCGCCGGGTCCGAACAACGGTGCCGACTTGGCTGGATCGGTCACCACCGAAAGGTTCAGCCCGAACCCGCGGCCGATCCAGAACGGCGCTCCCAAAAAGGAATGCCGCTTCTGCTCGGCGGTGAGCCGGTCGGTGCGCATCGCGCGCGTCGACTCTTCGGACAGCACGCGTATTCCGTCGAGAGTTCCGTCAGCCATCAGCATCTCGGCGAATCGCAGATAGTCGTCGGCCGTCGACCACAGTCCGCCGCCGGCGTTGCAGAAATTCGGCATCGTCAGGTGCGGCGGCCCCATCGCGTCGTCACGCAGCCGGTCGTTCTCATCGAGCCGATACATCGTCGCGGCTCGCCGCCGCCCCTCGACCGAGACGCAGAACCCGGTGTCGGTCATGCCCAGCGGCTGCAGAATCCGTTCGTCGAGAACCTGGTGAAATGGCTTGCCCTCGATCCGCGAGACCAGCACGCCGATCACGTCGATGCCGTGACTGTAGGTGACCCGGTCACCCGGTTGATGGACCAGCGGCAGCTCCGCCAGCGCGGCCAGCCAGGTGTCGGGACCTTGACTGAACGGCAACCGAACGTATGCCCGCGAGATCGGACCGCCGACCGAGAATCCGTATGCCAGACCGCTGGTGTGGGTGAGCAGGTCCTCAACCAGGATCGCCCGCTGCGCCGGATGTGTCCGATCCAGTGGACCAGCCGGGTTGTCGAGCACGCGCATCTCGGCGAACTCGGGCAGCCAGCGCGAGATCGGCGCGCGCAACGCAAGCTTGCCCTCGTCGACCAGGCTCATCGCGGCGGCAACGGTAACCGGCTTGCTCATCGACGCGATGCGAAACAGCGTGTCGCGCTGCATCGGCAGCCCGGCGTCGAGGTCGCGGTAACCGATCTCGTTGACCTGCAACACTTTTCCGCGCTGCCACACCATGGTCAATGCGCCGGCGAGCAGCCCGGCGTCGCAGGCCTCGCGGATGGAGGTCTGATTTCCCTCGAGATTCACTCGGCCCGCCGTTGGGCATGGACGTACCAGAACACCATCTCGCCGCCCCACCCTTCCCGGTACACCGCCGCCGGTTCCAGCGACTCGATGTCCCAGCCCGCATCGCCGAGCACGTCGCGCAGCGTCTGCTCAGACACCGCGGGCCGCGGCCAGTCCTCGTCCGGCGGGTTGGCGTCGGAGAAGCAGCTGAGCAACAAGGTGGCGCCGGCCCGAGTGGCCCGGTGCACCGCGCCGGCGTAGCTGCGTTTGCCGTCCTCGTCGAGGCAGTGGAACATGCCGCTGTCGATGACGGTGTCGAAGGCGTCGGTGTAGCCGGCCAGGGTGGTCGCGTCGCCCACCGTGAACGTCACCTGCACGCCCGCGTCCCTGGCGCGGCGCTCGGCGGTGATCAGGGCGGTCGGCGAGATGTCCAGCCCGGTGACGCGGAAACCCTGGCGGGCAAGATAGACGGCGTTGTCACCGAGACCGCAACCGACGTCGAGGACCTCACCGTGCACCAGGCCCTGCTCCTGCCAAGCGACGACGTTGTCCTTGGGTGCCTTGGTGTCCCAGGGCGGCGTCGTCACCGCCGGCCGGCCCCCGCCCGGGCTTTCGCCGCGGTAGAGGGCGTCAAAATCGATACCGGAAAAGCCGGACGATTCGGTGCCTGTCATTTTCGCCAGGGTAGTGGGCAGTGCTAGGCTGCCGGGCAGTCGACATCCTTTAACGATCCGTCCGGTGAGGCGGAGAAGGAGGTCAAGGTCTCGCATGGGTGCTGCGGGTGACACCGGCACCGGCCGCGAATTGATGTCGGCGGCCGACGTGAGCCGCACCATTTCCCGTATCGCGCACCAGATCATCGAAAAGACCGCGCTGGACGGACCCGACGCGCCGAGGGTGGTGCTGTTGGGCATCCCGACCCGCGGGGTGGCGCTGGCCGAGCGGCTGGCCGCCCACATCGCCGAGTTCGCCGGCGTCGAGGTCGCCTGGGGTGCTTTGGACATCACCCTGTACCGCGACGACCTGATGCAAAAGCCGCCGCGCCCGCTGGAGGCCACCTCGATCCCGGTCGGCGGCATCGACGACGCGCTGGTGATCCTGGTCGACGACGTGCTCTACTCCGGACGGTCGGTGCGTTCGGCGCTCGACGCGCTGCGCGACCAGGGCCGGCCGCGGGCCGTGCAGTTGGCCGTGCTGGTCGACCGCGGCCACCGTGAGCTGCCGGTGCGCGCCGACTACGTGGGCAAGAACGTGCCGACCTCCCGCAGCGAGAGTGTGCACGTACTGATGGTCGAGCACGACGACCGTGATGGGGTGGTGATCTCCCGATGAGCCCGAGGCACCTGTTGGCGGCCGGTGACCTGTCCCGCGACGACGCCACCGCGATCCTCGACGACGCCGACCGGTTCGCCGAGGCCCTGGTCGGTCGCGAGGTGCGCAAGCTGCCCACGCTGCGCGGGCGCACCGTGATCACCATGTTCTACGAGAACTCCACCCGCACCCGGGTGTCGTTCGAGGTGGCCGGCAAGTGGATGAGCGCCGACGTGATCAACGTCAATTCGACGGGATCGTCGGTGGCCAAAGGGGAGTCGCTGCGGGACACCGCGCTGACGTTGCGTGCGGCCGGCGCCGACGCATTGGTGATCCGCCATCCGGCCTCGGGTGCGGCGCATCGGCTCGCGGACTGGACTGCCAGTTCCGAGGGCGGGCCGTCGGTGATCAATGCCGGCGACGGCACCCACGAGCATCCGACCCAGGCGCTGCTGGACGCCCTGACCATTCGTCAGCGGCTCGGCGGCATCGACGGTCGACGGGTCGTCATCGTCGGCGACATCCTGCACAGCCGGGTCGCCCGCTCCAACGTGATGCTGTTGGCGACCCTAGGTGCTGAAGTGGTGCTGGTGGCGCCGCCCACGCTGCTGCCGGTCGGGGTCGCCGACTGGCCGGTCACCGTGTCCTACGACCTGGACGCCGAACTGCCCGCCGCCGATGCGGTGCTGATGCTGCGGGTGCAGGCCGAGCGGATGAACGGCGGCTTTTTCCCCACTGCGCGCGAGTATTCGGTGCTCTACGGGCTCTCCGACCGGCGGCAGGCCATGCTGCCCGGCCACGCCGTGGTGCTGCATCCGGGCCCGATGCTGCGCGGCATGGAGATCGCGTTCTCGGTGGCCGACTCTTCGCAATCGGCGGTGCTGCAGCAGGTTTCCAACGGGGTGCATGTGCGAATGGCAGTGCTGTTCCACCTGCTGGTGGGGGCGGAGGATATCGCAGCGTGAGTGTGCTGATCCGCGGTGTGCGTCGCTACGGCGCGGAAGACCGGGTCGACGTGCTGGTCGACGACGGTCAGATCGCCGCAATCGGCGCGGGACTGGCGATTCCCGATTCCGCCGATGTGATCGACGCCACCGGGCAGGTACTGCTACCGGGATTCGTCGATCTGCACACCCATCTCCGTGAACCGGGCCGCGAATACGCCGAGGACATCGAAACCGGTTCGGCCGCAGCCGCGCTCGGCGGCTACACCGCGGTGTTCGCCATGGCCAACACCAATCCCGTCGCCGACAGCCCGGTGGTCACCGACCACGTCTGGCATCGCGGCCAGCAGGTCGGCCTGGTCGACGTGCACCCGGTCGGAGCGGTCACCGTCGGCCTGGCCGGCACCCAGCTCACCGAGATGGGCATGATGGCCGCCGGCGCCGCACAGGTGCGGATGTTCTCCGACGACGGCAAGTGCGTCTACGACCCGCTGGTGATGCGCCGCGCCCTGGAGTATGCGACCGGCCTCGGTGTGCTGGTCGCTCAGCACGCCGAGGAGCCACGGCTGACGGCCGGCGCCGTCGCCCATGAGGGCCCCAATGCGGCGCGGCTGGGGCTGTCGGGATGGCCTCGGGCGGCCGAAGAGTCGATCGTCGCCCGTGACGCGCTGCTGGCCCGCGACGCCGGTGCCCGGATACACATCTGCCATGCCTCCACCGCCGGCACCGTCGAGCTCCTGAAATGGGCTAAGCAGCAAGGGATTTCCATTACCGCCGAGGTGACACCGCATCACCTGCTGCTCGACGACAGCCGGCTCGCCAGCTACGACGGAACCAACCGGGTCAACCCGCCGCTGCGCGAGACCGCCGACGCCATCGCGCTGCGTCAGGCCTTGGCTGACGGGGTAATCGACTGTGTGGCCACCGATCACGCACCGCACGCCGAGCACGAGAAGTGCGTCGAGTTCGCCACGGCGCTGCCCGGCATGCTCGGATTGCAGACCGCGCTATCGGTGGTGGTGCAGACGATGGTGGTTCCAGGCCTGCTGACCTGGCGGGACGTGGCGCGGGTGATGAGCGAAAATCCCGCCCGCATCGCGCGGCTGCCCGATCAGGGCCGCCCGCTGGAAGTTGGCGAACCGGCGAACCTGACCGTGGTGGATCCGGACGCCAGCTGGACGGTAACCGGCGCGGAGTTGGCCAGCCGATCGGCCAACACGCCCTACGAATCGATGACGCTGCCTGCGGCGGTGACCGCGACGCTGTTGCGTGGCAAGGTCACTGCCCGCGACGGAAAGAGCCCGGCGTGAACTCCGGGACGCTGGTCATCTCGCTGATCTTCGCCGCCGTGTTGGTGGTGGGAATCGCGTTCGTGATCCAGCTGATGATCCGCGGTTGGCGCCGCCGCGGCGAACGGCAGGCTGCGCTGGTCGGCACGCTGCCGCCGGTACCCGACACGGTGGGCGCGCCCACTGTTGCGCCGACACGCGGCATCTACGTCGGTTGCACGCTGGTGCCCAGCTGGCACGACCGGGTCGCGGTCGGCGATCTGGGCTACCGCACCAAGGCGGTACTCACCCGCTATCCGGAAGGGATCATGGTGCAACGCAGCGGCGCCCGGCCGATCTGGATTCCGCAAGAGTCGATCAGCGCCATCCGCACTGAACGCGGCATAGTCGGCAAGGTAACCCCGCGCAACGGGATCCTGGCGATCCGCTGGCGGCTGCCGTCCGGCGCCGAGATCGACACCGGCTTTTGCGGCGACAACCGCGACGACTACGCCCGCTGGCTGCCGGAGGAAGCGTCATGAGTAAAGCAGTGCTGGTCCTCGAGGACGGCCGGATGTTCACCGGGACTCCGTTCGGGGCGATCGGCCAGACGCTTGGTGAAGCGGTGTTTTCCACTGGGATGTCGGGTTATCAGGAGACGCTGACCGATCCCAGCTACCACCGTCAGATCGTGATAGCTACTGCGCCGCAGATCGGCAACACCGGTTGGAACGACGAGGACGCCGAGAGCCGCGGCGATCGAATCTGGGTCGCCGGCTACGCCGTGCGGGATCCCTCGCCGCGCCCGTCGAACTGGCGGGCTACCACCACGCTCGAAGACGAACTGGTGCGCCAACAGATTGTCGGGATCGCCGGCATCGACACCCGCGCGGTGGTGCGGCATTTGCGCAGCCGCGGTTCGATGAAGGCGGGTGTGTTCTCCGGCGCGGCGCTCGCCGACCCCGAGGAGCTATTACAACGGGTGCAGGGCCAGCAGCCGATGCTGGGCGCCGACCTGGCGGGCCAAGTCAGCACCGACGGCAGCTATGTCGTCGATCCTGAAGGGCCGCAACGGTTCACCGTGGCCGCGCTGGATCTCGGGATCAAGACCAACACGCCGCGCAACTTCGCCCGCCGCGGCATCCGCAGCCACGTGCTGCCGTCGTCGACGACCTTCGACCAGATCGCCGAGATCAGGCCGCACGGCGTGTTCTTGTCCAATGGTCCGGGCGACCCGGCCACCGCCGCGCATATCGTCGAGGTGACCCGAGAGGTGCTGGGCGCCGGAATCCCGTTGTTCGGCATTTGTTTCGGCAACCAGATCCTGGGCCGCGCGTTGGGCCTGTCCACCTACAAGATGGTGTTCGGCCACCGCGGGATCAACATCCCGGTGATGGACCATGCCACCGGGCGGGTCGCGGTGACCGCGCAGAACCATGGCTTCGCCCTGGAGGGCGAGGCAGGGCAGCGGTTCGACACACCATTCGGCCCGGCGGTCGTCAGCCATACCTGCGCCAACGACGGTGTCGTGGAAGGCGTCAAACTTGTTGATGGGCAGGCTTTCTCGGTGCAATATCATCCGGAGGCCGCTGCCGGCCCGCACGACGCGGAATACCTGTTCGACCAGTTCGTCGACCTGATGGAGGCCCGGCGATGAGCCCTCTCATCACTACCGCGAGCGTGCGTGTTCCCGCCCGACACGCCGGGCGTGCGGGCGGGAACACGCACGCTCGCGCCAGAAAGGTGGGCAACTAGTGCCGCGTCGCAATGACCTCAACCATGTCTTGGTGATCGGCTCGGGCCCCATCGTCATCGGGCAGGCCTGCGAGTTCGACTATTCGGGCACTCAGGCCTGCCGAGTGCTGCGCGCCGAGGGGCTGCAGGTAAGCCTGGTCAACTCCAACCCGGCCACCATCATGACCGACCCGGAGTATGCCGACCACACCTACGTCGAGCCGATCACCCCGGGCTTCGTCGAACGGGTCATCGCCCAGCAGGCCGAGCGCGGCAACAAGATCGACGCGCTGTTGGCCACTCTGGGCGGCCAAACCGCACTCAATACCGCGGTCGCGCTCTACGAGAACGGGGTTTTAGAGCGCTACGGCGTCGAGCTGATCGGCGCTGATTTCGACGCCATCCAGCGCGGCGAGGACCGGCAGCGGTTCAAGGACATCGTCGCCAAGGTCGGTGGCGAATCCGCGCGCAGCCGCGTGTGTTTCACTTTTGACGAGGTCCGCGAGACCGTCGACGAGCTTGGGCTGCCGGTGGTGGTACGGCCGAGCTTCACGATGGGCGGTCTCGGCTCGGGAATGGCGCACAGCGCTGAGGAAGTCGATCGGATGGCCGGCGCCGGGCTGGCCGCCTCACCGAGCGCAAACGTGCTGATCGAAGAATCGATCTACGGCTGGAAGGAATTCGAACTCGAGCTGATGCGCGACGGCAACGACAACGTCGTGGTGGTGTGCTCGATCGAAAACGTCGACCCGATGGGTGTGCACACCGGTGACTCGGTGACCGTCGCGCCGGCGATGACGTTGACCGATCGGGAATACCAGCGGATGCGGGATCTGGGCATCGCGATTCTGCGTGAGGTCGGCGTGGATACCGGCGGCTGCAACATCCAGTTCGCGGTCAACCCGCGCGACGGTCGGCTGATCGTCATCGAAATGAATCCGCGGGTGTCGCGGTCCTCGGCGCTGGCGTCCAAGGCCACCGGATTCCCGATCGCCAAGATCGCGGCCAAACTGGCCATCGGCTACACCCTCGACGAGATCCTCAACGACATCACCAAAGAAACCCCGGCCTGTTTCGAACCCACGCTGGACTACGTCGTGGTCAAGGCGCCGCGGTTCGCGTTCGAGAAGTTCGTCGGTGCCGATCCGACGCTGACCACCACGATGAAATCCGTCGGCGAGGCAATGTCGTTGGGCCGCAACTTCGTCGAGGCGCTCGGCAAGGTGATGCGGTCGCTGGAAACCAGTCGTGCCGGGTTCTGGACCAAGGCGGACCCGCAAACGGGCGTCGAGGACACCCTGCAACGGCTGCGCACCCCGACCGAGGGCCGGCTCTACGACATCGAGCTGGCGTTGCGGCTGGGCGCCTCGGTCGAGCAGGTGTCGGACGCATCCGGCGTCGATCCGTGGTTCGTCGCACAGATCGCCGAGCTGGTGGGACTGCGGCGCGAGCTGGCCGACGCCGCGGTGCTCGACGTGGATCTGCTGCAGCGCGCCAAGCACAACGGCCTGTCCGACCGCCAGATCGCCGCGCTGCGACCGGAATTGGCCGGCGAGGACGGCGTGCGGTCATTGCGGGGAAGGCTGGGCATCCACCCGGTGTACAAGACGGTGGACACCTGCGCAGCTGAATTCGAGGCCAAGACGCCGTACCACTACAGCAGCTACGAGCTCGACCCGGCCGCCGAAACCGAGGTGGCACCGCAGACCGACAAACCCAAGGTGCTCATCCTCGGGTCGGGCCCTAACCGGATCGGGCAAGGTATCGAGTTCGACTACAGCTGTGTACATGCGGCAACCACGTTGTCGCGGGCCGGCTTTGAGACCGTGATGGTCAACTGCAACCCGGAGACCGTCTCCACCGACTACGACACCGCCGACCGGTTGTACTTCGAGCCGCTGACCTTCGAGGACGTGCTGGAGGTGTTTTACGCCGAGTCCCAGTCGGGCATCGGTGGTCCGGGAGTGGTCGGTGTCATCGTGCAGCTCGGCGGCCAGACGCCGCTTGGTCTGGCGCAACGGCTCGCCGACGCCGGCGTGCCGATCGTCGGAACGCCGCCGGAAGCCATTGATTTGGCCGAAGACCGCGGCGCCTTCGGCGACGTGCTCAATGCGGCCGGGCTGCCGGCACCACGGTTCGGCACCGCGACAACCTTCGAGCAGGCCCGCCGGATCGCTGCCGAGATCGGCTACCCGGTGCTGGTGCGGCCGTCGTATGTGCTGGGCGGTCGGGGCATGGAGATCGTCTACGACGACGAGACGTTGCAGGGTTACATCGCCCGCGCCACCGAGTTGTCGCCCGAGCACCCGGTGCTGGTCGACCGCTTCCTCGAGGATGCGATCGAAATCGACGTCGACGCATTGTGCGACGGCAGCGAAGTCTATATCGGCGGCATCATGGAACACATCGAAGAGGCCGGCATCCACTCCGGGGACTCGGCGTGCGCGCTTCCTCCGGTCACGCTGGGGCGCACCGATATCGACAAGGTGCGACAGGCCACCGAGGCGATCGCGCACGGCATCGGCGTGGTGGGGCTGCTCAATGTGCAATTCGCGCTGAAGGACGACGTGCTCTACGTGCTGGAGGCCAACCCCCGCGCCAGCCGCACCGTGCCCTTCGTCTCGAAGGCGACGGCGATACCGCTGGCCAAGGCCTGCGCGCGAATCATGCTGGGCGCCACCATTGCCCAGCTGCGCTCCGAGAAGCTGCTGGCGGTCTCCGGTGACGGTGCCAGCGCGGCGCCGCACGCACCCATCGCGGTCAAGGAAGCGGTGTTGCCGTTCCACCGTTTCCGCACCGCCGACGGGTCCGGAATCGACTCGTTGCTGGGCCCTGAGATGAAATCGACCGGCGAGGTCATGGGCATCGACCGCGACTTCGGCAGCGCATTCGCCAAAAGCCAAACCGCCGCCTACGGTTCGTTGCCGGCACAGGGCACGGTGTTCGTGTCGGTGGCCAACCGCGACAAGCGGTCGCTGGTGTTCCCGGTCAAGCGGCTGGCCGACTTGGGCTTTCGGGTGCTGGCCACCGAAGGCACCGCGGAGATGTTGCGCCGTAACGGTATCCCCTGCGACGAGGTGCGCAAGCATTTCGAACCGCCGCAACCGGACCGGCCGCCGCTGTCGGCAGTCGACGCGATCCGCGCCGGTGAGGTCGACATGGTGATCAACACGCCCTACGGCAACTCCGGGCCTCGCATCGACGGCTACGAGATCCGTTCGGCGGCAGTGGGAATGAACATCCCTTGCGTGACGACGGTGCAGGGCGCCTCGGCTGCCGTCCAGGGCATCGAAGCGGGAATCCGCGGAGACATCGGCGTGCGCTCGCTGCAAGAGCTGCACAGCGCCATCGGCGACCATCGACCATGACCGGATTCGGCGCCAAACTGGCCGAGGCCAGGTCGCAGCGCGGACCGTTATGTCTTGGTATAGACCCGCATCCTGAACTGTTGCGCAGATGGGATCTGCCGCTGACACCCGACGGTTTGGCGGCGTTCTGCGATACCTGTGTGCAGGCGTTCGCCGGATTCGCCATGGTCAAACCGCAAGTGGCGTTTTTCGAGGCATATGGTGCCGGCGGATACCAGGTTTTGGAGCGCACGATCGGCGCACTGCGTGCCGCTGGTGTGCTGGTGCTGGCCGACGCCAAACGGGGTGACATCGGGTCGACGATGGCCGCCTACGCCGAAGCGTGGCTGGGCGAGTCGCCGCTGACGGCCGACGCGGTGACAGCCTCGCCCTACCTGGGATTCGGTTCCCTGCAGCCGCTGCTGGACACCGCGGCGACCCGCGAGCGGGGAGTGTTCGTACTGGCCGCGACGTCCAACCCGGAAGGTGCCGGCGTGCAGCGGGCGATGAGCGGCGGTCGCACTGTTGCGCAGACCGTGGTCGACGACGTCGCCGCGTGGAACCGGACCCGCCAGCCAGCTTCGGTCGGGGTTGTCGTCGGCGCCACGCTGGCCGAGGTACCCAATCTCAGCGACCTCGATGGACCGGTGCTGCTACCTGGTATCGGCGCCCAGGGCGGCCGGCCCGACGCGTTGTCGCGCCTGGGTGGGGCGAGCTCAAATCAGCTGTGGCCCGCGGTGTCGCGCGACGTGCTGCGGGCCGGACCGGACGTCGTCGCTCTCCGCGCGGCCGGCGAGCAGATGCGCGATGCGGTCGCATACCTGACGGCGCGCTAGCGCGCACCCGCCTTGCGTCTGGTTAGGCGGACTGTCCGGGTGTTTCGACGATCACGGTGGTGGCCTTGACGACGGCCACCGCGACGCTGCCAGGCTCCAACTCCAACTCGCGAGCGGCCTCGGCGCTCATCAGGGATACGACCGTGAACGGTCCGCATTGCATCTCGACACGGGCCATCACCTTGTCGGTCTCCACTTTGGTGACCAAGCCGACAAAGCGGTTGCGTGCCGAACTGCCGACGCCCAGCGGGTTTGGCGGCTGTAGCGGCGCGTTGGTCCGCGCGAATTCCGCCAAGACGTCGCCGGCGATCACCTTTCGGCCGGATTGGTCGTGGCTGACGGACAGGGTGCCCTGGTCGATCCACCGCCGGACGGTGTCGTCGCTGACCCCCAGCAGCTCGGCGGCCTCACGGATCCGCATCGTCGGCACGAACCGATCCTATCCTGTGCGACTACCGGCGACGTGGCTTGTACGCACGCCTGTGCGACGTAGGGCATCGCTATAACCGCAGTTGGCGGGTGGTCGGGGGAGCGGCTGCGGTACGTCGGACCCGCACGCCGGCACAAATCCACCGCTTACTACAGAGCGTAGTAGCTCCCGCCGCATGCCCCGAAACGCGGCATCCCGCCGCCCAGAGCCCGGTAAACGCCGAGAGCCGCGTTGCCGGCCCCAGCGCGACGCGCCGCGCGACACGCGCGACACGCCGTGACGTGCGTAATTGTTCGAATTTCGGGTTGTCAGCACCTTTTGAGGCCGTCCCGACCCTGCGGCCCCGCCCAGTATCAGGCTGGACCGATAGCCCAAAGCCCCTGCTAGACAGCCGGATCCGGGCTCCGCTTACGAAGCGGTAGCTCGTCGGGACGGTGCCTGGCCAAGTCGCCGCGCGACCTGCCGAAGTACCGCCGCACCGCCCCGCACGCTGGGCCTTTGTAGCTCTAACCAGGGGGGCGGGTTAGATTTCGTCTGGCACCGTGAGTACGGTCGTCTCCGCTGGCTGGAGTACCCGGCTGAGATAAACCAAAGATCGATGAGACGGAGGAATCGTGGCCCTTCCCCAGTTGACCGACGAGCAGCGCGCGGCCGCGTTGGAGAAGGCTGCTGCCGCGCGTCGAGCACGTGCCGAGCTCAAGGACCGGCTCAAGCGCGGCGGCACCAACCTCAAGCAGGTGCTCAAGGATGCTGAGACCGACGAGGTTTTGGGCAAGATGAAGGTATCTGCGCTGCTGGAGGCGTTGCCGAAGGTAGGCAAGGTCAAGGCGCAGGAAATCATGACCGAGCTCGAAATCGCACCGACCCGCCGCCTGCGTGGGCTCGGCGATCGTCAGCGCAAGGCACTG
Organism: Mycobacterium sp. NGS51; assembly: GCF_059812525.1. Classification (NCBI taxonomy): domain Bacteria; kingdom Bacillati; phylum Actinomycetota; class Actinomycetes; order Mycobacteriales; family Mycobacteriaceae; genus Mycobacterium; species Mycobacterium sp. NGS51. Next base: position 56,968 of record NZ_JCALCV010000008.1, on the reverse strand, counting down.
CTGGAAAAGTTCGACTTCTCCTAACCCGACGACGATGCGGGCCGGAGGGCCTGAGCACCAGTCGGGCGAGTTAGTTGAGGGGAGTCGGTGACCGCCGACGGAGGACCGGGCGGCCAGCGCGACGAACGACTGCGGCCGCACGCCGCAGGACGGATTGTCGTGCTGGCCGGTCCCTCCGCGGTCGGCAAATCGACGCTGGTCCGCTGCCTGCGTGAGCGCATCCCCGACCTGCATTTCAGCGTGTCGGCAACGACTCGGGAACCCCGTCCAGGCGAGGTCGACGGTGTCGACTACCACTTCGTGACGGCTGCGCGATTTCAGCAGCTGATCGACGAGGGCGCGCTGCTGGAGTGGGCTGACATCCACGGCGGGCTACACCGGTCCGGCACGCTGGCCCAGCCGGTCCGAGAGGCCACCGAATCCGGCCATCCGGTGCTTATCGAGGTGGACCTGGCCGGAGCGCGCGCGGTCAAGCAGGCGCTGCCAGAGGCGATCACTGTGTTCCTGGCGCCGCCGAGTTGGGAAGTGCTGGAGGCCAGATTGGTCGGCCGCGGCACCGAGACCGCCGACGTAATCCGTCGTCGGCTTACCACCGCGCGGACCGAAATGGCAGCTCAGGGTGATTTCGATGAGATCGTGGTGAACAGTCGATTGGAAACTGCCTGCTCGGAGTTGGTATCCTTGCTGGTGGGCACCGCGCCGGATACGGCGTGATCCGCCATCTAGAGCCGATTCACCACCACACATTGTCCGCCGCTCTACGCCGCCAGGAGAAAGACTTACGTGAGCACCCCGCAATCCGACGCCCAACTTGCCGCCGTCTCCACCATGGATCAGCTGGATCCGGCGTCCGGCGCGGTCGGCTACGACACGCCGCTGGGCATCACCAACCCACCCATCGACGAGCTGCTGGACCGCGTGTCGAGCAAATACGCGCTAGTGATCTATGCGGCCAAGCGCGCCCGGCAGATCAACGACTACTACAACCAGCTCGGTGAGGGCATCCTCGAGTACGTCGGGCCGCTGGTCGAGCCGGGGCTGCAGGAAAAGCCGTTGTCGATCGCGATGCGCGAGATCCACGCCGACCTGCTCGAGCACACCGAAGGCGAATAAGACGGTCAGGCGCCACGGCATGCTCGAAGAGCGGGAGTGATGGACCGCAAACGGATCGTCGTCGGCGTTTCGGGTGGCATTGCCGCCTACAAGGCGTGCACCGTGGTGCGCCAGCTCACCGAGGCCGGCCATCACGTGCAGGTCATCCCCACCGAATCCGCCCTGCGCTTCGTCGGGGCAGCGACCTTCGAGGCGCTCTCCGGCCAGCCGGTGCGCACCGGCGTCTTCGACGACGTCCCGGCGGTGCCGCACGTCGCGATCGGCCAGCAGGCCGATCTGGTCGTCGTCGCGCCGGCCACCGCCGACCTGCTGGCCCGGGCCGTCGCCGGGCGGGCCGACGATCTGCTCACCGCGACCCTGCTGACCGCGCGATGTCCGGTCCTGTTCGCGCCCGCCATGCACACCGAGATGTGGTTACATCCGGCCACCGTCGACAACGTCGCGGTTCTGCGCCGTCGCGGTGCAGTGGTACTGGAACCCGCGTCCGGGCGGCTCACCGGCGCCGACAGCGGCGCCGGCCGGCTGCCCGAGGCCGAGGAGATCACCACACTGGTCCACCTGCTGCTGGAGCGGCACGACGCGCTGCCCTACGACATGGCCGGCTGCCGGCTGCTGGTGACCGCCGGGGGCACCCGCGAGCCGATCGACCCGGTGCGCTTCATCGGCAACCGCAGCTCGGGAAAGCAGGGCTATGCGCTGGCGCGGGTGGCCGCCCAGCGCGGCGCTGAGGTGACGCTGATCGCCGGACACACCGCCGGGCTCATCGACCCCGCCGGCGTCGAGGTGGTGCACGTCAGCTCCGCGCAGCAGCTGCGCGACGCGGTCTCCAAGCACGCACCCGACGCCCACGTGCTGGCGATGGCCGCGGCCGTCGCCGACTTCCGTCCGTCGCAGGTGGCGACCGCCAAGATCAAGAAAGGCGCCGAGGCGCCGCCGGTCATCGAACTCGTCCGCAACGACGACGTGCTGGCCACCGCAGTGCGGTCCCGCGCCGACGGCCAACTGCCCAACATGCGGGCCATCGTCGGGTTCGCCGCCGAGACCGGCGACGAGAACGGCGACGTGTTGTTTCACGCCCGGGCCAAGCTGCGCCGCAAGGGCTGCGACCTGCTGGTGGTCAACGCCGTCGGCGAGGGTAAGGCTTTCGAGGTGGACAGCAACGACGGTTGGTTGCTGAGCTCCGACGGCACCGAGACAGCGCTGCAGCACGGCTCCAAGACGCTGATGGCCAGTCGTATCGTGGACGCAATCGCCACCTTTCTGCAGGGCGGCAGCGGGTAGGCGCGTTATCGTGTGACGCCCGGCCCCGCAGGCCGGACGACGGACATGGCGATATACTTCGCCTAACTAACATTTTGTGGAGAATGGGAAGGATCTGGGTGTGAGCGATAAGGGTCGGCTGTTCACCAGTGAGTCGGTAACCGAGGGCCATCCCGACAAGATCTGTGACGCGATCAGCGACTCGGTGCTCGACGCGCTGCTGGCCGACGATCCGAGGTCCCGGGTGGCGGTCGAGACGCTGGTCACCACCGGCCAGGTTCATGTGGTCGGGGAGGTGACGACGACCGCGAAGGAAGCGTTCGCCGAGATCACCAACACCGTCCGCAGTCGCATCCTCGACATCGGTTACGACTCATCGGACAAGGGCTTCGACGGGACCACCTGCGGTGTCAACATCGGCATCGGCGCCCAGTCGCCCGACATCGCCCAGGGCGTCGACACCGCCCATGAGACCCGCGTCGAGGGTGCGGGTGACCCGCTGGACGCGCAAGGCGCCGGTGACCAGGGCCTGATGTTCGGCTATGCGATCAAAGACACCCCGGAGTACATGCCGCTGCCGATCGCGCTGGCGCACCGGCTGTCGCGCCGGCTCACCGAGGTTCGCAAGAACGGCGTGCTGGACTACCTCCGGCCGGACGGTAAGACCCAGGTCACCGTCCAGTACGACGGCGCCGTCCCGGTGCGGCTGGACACCGTGGTGCTGTCCACCCAACATGCCGACGGCATCGACTTGGAAGCAACGCTGACCCCGGACATTCGCGAGAAGGTCGTCAACACGGTGTTGTCCGACCTTGCGCACGACACCATGGACACCTCCGACTGCCGGTTGCTGGTCAACCCGACCGGCAAGTTCGTGCTCGGCGGGCCGATGGGCGACGCCGGGCTGACCGGCCGCAAGATCATCGTCGACACCTATGGCGGCTGGGCCCGCCACGGCGGCGGCGCGTTCTCCGGCAAGGATCCGTCGAAGGTGGACCGCTCGGCGGCCTACGCGATGCGCTGGGTGGCCAAAAACGTCGTGGCCGCCGGGCTGGCCGAGCGGGTGGAGGTGCAGGTCGCCTACGCCATCGGCAAGGCCGCCCCGGTGGGATTGTTCGTCGAGACGTTCGGCACCGAGACCGTCGACCCGATCAAAATCGAGAAGGCCATCGGCGAGGTGTTCGACCTGCGGCCCGGCGCGATCATCCGCGACCTCGACCTGCTGCGGCCGATCTACGCGCAGACCGCCGCCTACGGCCACTTCGGCCGCACCGACGTCGACCTGCCCTGGGAGCGGCTGGACAAGGTCGACGCGCTGAAATCAGCTATCTAGCGGCGAGCAGACGCAGAATCGCATGCGAAACGCCCGCGCAGTGCGATTCTCTGTCTGCTGGCGTACCTAAGCCGTGAACCGGTAGTCGTCGAGGTCGAAACGACGGCTGCGCCAATAGGCCTCGACGGTAGTAGTGGGCCGCAGCGGCACATCGCCGTTCTTGTCGAAGTAATAGCTGTTGGCCTGCCGGCAGCTGTCCTGCCAGAACACCTGGCGGTGCCGACGTCGCATCATCTCGGCGAAGTACCGGTCGTTGGCCTGCTCGGTGACTTCGACGCGGATCGCGCCGTCGTGACCGGCCCGCTTCAGACACCGCACGATGTGGTGTGTCTGCGCTTCGATCAGCGCGAAATACGATGACCCGACATAGCCGTAGGGGCCGAACACGCTGAACAGGTTCGGGAAGCCGGGAATGCTGACCCCTTCGTAAGCCTGCAACCGGTGCTCGTCCCAAAACTGGCTCAGCGAGCGCCCGCCGCTGCCGCTGACCGCGAACGTCGGCACGCTGTCGGTGTCCATCACCTTGAAGCCGGTGGCCAGCACCAGCACGTCGATCTCGTGGCTGTCGCCACCCGTGATGGCCACCGACGACGGCGTGATCTTGTCGATCGGCTCGGTCACCAGCCGGACGTTGTCGCGGTTGAACGTCGACAGATAGCTGTTGTGGAAGCCGGGCCGCTTGCAACCCACGGCGTAACGGGGTGTGAGCTGTCCACGCACCTCCGGATTCTCGACCTGTTGGCGCAGATAGGCCCGCCCGGCCCGTTCCATCCACCGGGCCATCGGGAATACCGTGAAGTACTGCGCCGGGATCGGGAAGGTCGCCTCGACATAGGCTTGGCTGGCCCACCGCTGAACCGCCTTGCCGCCCGGGATCCGCATCGCCCAGCGCGCCGGCTTGGGCAGCGGCACGTCGAACTTCGGAAAACACCAAATAGGTGTGCGCTGAAAAACGGTGAGCTGCTTGACGATTGGCGCGATCTCCGGAATCACCTGAACGGCCGAGGCGCCGGTGCCGATGATGCCGACCCGCTTACCGCTCAGGTCCTGCTGGTGGTCCCAGCGCGCGGTATGCATCGTGATGCCGTCGAACGAGTCGACGCCATCGATGTCAGGCAGCTTGGGCACGGTGAGCACACCGCTGGCGTTGATCAAAAACCGCGCGGTGACCACGCCGCCGGGATCGGTGTGCACCTGCCACAGCGCCTGCTCGTCGTCGAACTCCGCGGACAAGACCTTGGTGTTGAACCGGATCTTGGGCCGAATGCGGTACTTGTCGGCGCAGTGTTCGGCATAGGCCTTCAGCTCGTTGCCCGGTGCATACGTTCGCGACCAGTCGGGCCGCTGCTCAAACGAGAACTGGTAGGAAAACGACGGAATGTCCACGGCGATACCGGGATACGTGTTCCAGTGCCAGGTGCCGCCGACGCCGTCGCCCGCTTCGATCACCAGATAGTCACCGAGTCCGGCCACGTCGAGTTTGATGGCGGCGCCGATGCCGGAGAATCCGGCGCCGACGACAAGGGTGTGGTAGTCGGGCTGCGTACTCGTCGTCATGCCCGCCGCTCCCGACGATGCGCGCCCCATGCGGTGATCATGCAGCAACTCTATGAGCTACGACGTCGGCCCGTTGCGGACCTGCGGGATCAACTCATGCTTGGTCAAGCAACACGAAGTGGGCGCCCTCTTCGTCCACTCGTGCGTCCAGCACCTTGTCGTCCAAAAACTCGGCGACCCGCGGTTCGAGGAACACCCGGGCGCCCTCGCCCTCCACGACCTGGTCGCCGTCGCCTGGCCCCTCCGTCGCGCTGAGCTGCAAGGCGTTCTGTTCATCCGCGGTCGACGCGATCCGCAGCCCGGCAACCTCCGGGACGTTTGGGTCGGTGGTCACGGCCTTGACGGCCTGGGCCGCCGCGGGTGTCAGTACAAGCATGATTCGGCTCCTGTTCGACTGTTCGACGTTCGTGTGCACCGAAGTCGCCCACTGTAGTGGCGGATGGGTACGCTCGCATCGACCCAGGCCAGGAACGGTGACGCCCTATCCGTGCAGCGCCTTCTTCAGCGCGGCCAGCCCACGGTTGGTTGCCTCGGCCGCGGCGGGGACCAACAGCGCGAAGCTGACGAAGCCGTGCACCAGCGTCGGCCCGCCGTGGTCACGGGCCAGGTGCGCCATCACCGCCGACAGGTTGCCGCCGGCGGAGTCGCCGGCCACGGCGATCCGCTTCGGGTCACCGCCCAGCTCGCCGGCGTGCTCACCGACCCACTGCAATGCGGCCCAGCAGTCGTCGACCCCGGCCGGGAACGGGTGCTCGGGCGCGAGCCGGTAGTCGACCGAGACCACGATGGCCTCAGCGCCCAGGGCATGCAGGCGGGGCAACCGGGTCGTGGGTGTTCAGGTCGCCGATCGACCATCCGCCGCCGTGGTAGAAGACGACGACGGGCAGATCGGTGTGCTCGGCGTCCGGCGGCCAGTAGATGCGCACCGGGACACCCGCCCCGATTGTGCGTTCCTCGATCCGCAACTGCGGCAACATCTCTGGCGGAGCCTGCAATTGGCGCAGCTTTGCCCGCGCGACTTCCACACCGTCGCCGGCAGTGAACGTCAGCGATGCCGCGTCCAGCAGCGCCTTGAGGGTGGGGTCTATCTCGGGGCGGCGATCATCGGTGAAGCCCATTGCGCAGCGCCGCCAGTCCACGGTCCGTGGCCTCGGTGGCAGCGGGCACCACAGCGGCGTAGGCGACGTAGCCGTGTACCAGCGTCGCGGCGTTATGCACCTCGACGGAGACACCGGCGGCGCCGAGCAGCTCGCCGTAGCGCAGCCCGTCGTCGCGCAGCGGGTCATGTCCGGCGACGGCGATGTACGCCGGTGCCAAGTTCGCCAGATTCTTCGCCCGTCCCGGCGCCATCCCCGCTGGCGGCTCGCGTAGGTCGACTTCGCCTGCGTACCAACGGGAGAACGTGGCGACGGCGTCGCGGCCCAGGACCGGCGCCGCGGCGTTTTCGGTGAACGACGGCAGCGACGAATCCCACAGCGTGGACGGGTACCACAACAGCTGGAAGGCGATCGGCGGGCCGCCTTCGTCGCGAGCGCGCTGTGCGATCACCGCGGCGATGGTGCCGCCCGCCGAGTCCCCGGCCACTGCTAACCGGGTGACGTCGGCTCCGAGCTCGTTGCCGTGCTGGGCGACCCATTGCGTTGCGGCCCAGGCATCCTCAATGGCCGCGGGATAGGGGTGCTCGGGTGCCAGCCGATAGTCCACCGATACCACGACCGCCTCGGCGCCGACGGCGTGCTGGCGACAGGTGCCGTCATGGGTGTCCAGATCGCCGACGACGAAGCCGCCGCCGTGGAAGTACACCACCACCGGCAATACGGCATCCGTTGAGGGCCAATAGATTCTGATGTCAATACGTCCGTCAGGGCCGACGATGGTGCGGTTGTCGACTCGCAGCTCCGGGTGCACGGAACGCCGCGGCAGGTCCCGAAACCGTTTCCGGGCTGCCTCGAGCCCGTCGTCGAGCGATAACCGGAACGGCACCTTATCCAGTACCTTCAGCAGAATGGGGTCGATAGCAGAACCGGTGTCGTCGGGCATGCAGACACCGTACGCACCGCGCATGGTGAGCGGCGCCTGGGTGCTCGCCGGCTGGGCAGGGGTCGGTTACGGGTTATTTCTGACAGTGACGGCACTACGTTCGCTGCCGGGCGCCGAACTGACCGGGCGGTTCACCGGCCAGCCGATAGTCAAAGCCTCGATGGCGCTGCTACTGGTCGGCGCGGCAGTTGCGCATCCGATTGTCAGCGAGCGGCGCTGGCTGATGCCGGCGCTGATGTTTTCGGCGATCGGCGACGTGTTGTTGGCCATCCCGTGGTGGCCGATGTCGTTCGTGCTGGGGCTGGCGTCGTTCCTGCTGGCGCACCTGTGTTTTCTGGGGGCGCTGGTCCCGCTGGCGGCCCGGTCCCTTCCGCGTCTGCTGGCGGTCGCGGCGACGTGCGTAGCGTGTCTGGCGCTGCTGGTGTGGTTCTGGCCGGGGCTGGCGCGCGAAAACCTCACGGTGCCGGTGATCCTCTACATGGTGGTGCTGGGCGCCATGGTCTGTGCTGCGCTGCTGGCGCGGCTGCCCACGGCCTGGACCGCAGTGGGCGCGGTGTGCTTTGCGGCATCGGACGCGATGATCGGTATCGGCCGGTTCGTGCTGGGCAATGAAGCGTTGGCGGTGCCGGTCTGGTGGACCTATGCGGCAGCGCAGATCCTGATTACGGCCGGTTTCTTCTTCGGCCGCTCTCCCGCGAGCGTGCGCAAATCCGGGAATTAGCGCGGCGTGTCGGCCGGGGACACGCACGCTCGCGGGAGTAGGCGGCAGCCCGCGGAGCATGAACCCATCGCCCGGGTGCTGCCCCTGTTGACGGTGCCGCATCTGGACCGCGAATTCGACTATCTGGTCGCAGCCGACCAGTCCGACAACGCGCACCCCGGGGTGCGGGTACGGGTGCGATTCCACGGCCGACTGGTCGACGGATTCGTCTTGGAACGCCGCACCGACACCGATCATGTCGGCAAGCTGGCCTGGCTGGACCGTGTCGTCTCGCCCGAAGTGGTACTCACCGGGGAGACCCGTCGACTCGTCGACGCGGTCGCTGCACGCTACGCCGGCACTCGAGCCGACGTGCTTCGGCTGGCGATACCGGCCCGACATGCCCGGGTAGAACGCGAAACGGCAACGCCACCAAGCCAACCCGTGGTTAAGCCGGTCGATCCGGCCGGCTGGCAGGTCTATGGTCGCGGCGGCCAGTTTCTGGCTGCGCTGGCCGAGTCGCGCGCCGCGCGCGCGGTCTGGCAGGCGTTGCCCGGTGAGCGCTGGACCGACCGGTTCGCCGAGGCGGCCGCGCAGACGGTGCAGGCCGGTCGGGGAGTGTTGGCGGTGGTGCCCGATCAGCGCGACGTGGACGAACTGTGGCAGGCGGCGACCGCGCTGCTTGATACGGCCAGCATCGTGGCGTTATCGGCCGGACTGGGACCCGCCGCACGCTATCGGCGCTGGCTGGCGGCGCTGCGCGGCAGCGCGCGACTGGTCATCGGCACCCGCAGCGCAGTGTTCGCCCCGGTGACCGACCTGGGTCTGATCATGGTCTGGGACGACGGCGACGACACGCTGGCCGAACCGCGGGCCCCGTATCCCCACGCGCGCGAGGTGGCGATGCTGCGTGCGCATCAGACGCGCTGCGCGGCGCTGATCGGCGGCTATGCCCGTACTGCCGAAGCGCATGCGTTGGTGCGCAGCGGATGGGCCCACGACGTCGTCGCGGCCCGCCCGGTAGTGCGGGTTCGTACCCCGCGGGTGGTCGCACTCGAGGACGGCGGATACGCCGACGAACGCGACCCGGCGGCCCGCAGCGCGCGGTTGCCTTCGGTTGCCTTGCGGGCCGCGCGTTCCGCGTTGGATGCCGACGCGCCGGTGCTGGTCCAGGTACCCCGCCGAGGTTATGTGCCGTCGCTGGCCTGCGGACGCTGCCGCGCGATCGCACGATGCCGGCACTGCACGGGCCCTGTGTCGCTGCCCGATACCGGTGCTGCGGTCTGCCGCTGGTGCGGACGCGCCGATGCCGCACTGCGGTGCCCGCGGTGCGGCTCGACCGCGCTGCGTGCGGTCGTCGTCGGCGCCCGGCGCACCGCTGAGGAACTCGGCCGGGCATTTCCTCAGACGACGGTGATCACGTCCGGTGGTGAGGCGGTGGTGTCGGAAGTCGCCGACCGCGCGGCCCTGGTGGTCGCCACCCCGGGAGCCGAACCGCGGGCGGCCGGCGGCTACGGCGCGGCGCTGTTACTGGACAGCTGGGCGCTGCTGGGTCGGCAGGATCTGCGCGCGGCCGAGGACACCCTGCGGCGCTGGCTGGCCGCCGCGGCGCTGGTGCGTGCCCGCGGCGACGGCGGGGTAGTGGCGGTTGTCGCCGAATCGGGGATTCCGACCGTGCAGTCGCTGATCCGGTGGGATCCGGTCGGGCACGCCGAAGCCGAGTCAGCGGCCCGCGCCGAGGTTGGGCTGCCGCCGAGTGTGCACATCGCCGCGCTCGACGGCAGCACCGTCGCGGTCGCTGCGCTGTTGGACCACACCCAACTGCCGGGCGGCGCCGAGCTGCTTGGCCCGGTCGATCTGCCGGCCGGCGCGCGTCGCCCGGCGGGCACCGCCGCGGACCTGCCGGTAGCCCGGATGTTGGTGCGGGTGCCGCGTGAGCAGGGTTTGGCGCTGGCAGCGGCACTGCGCCGGGCCGTCGCGATGCTCAGCGCCCGGCAAGACCACGAGCCGGTGCGCGTGCAGGTCGATCCATTGCACATCGGCTGAGCGGATTCACCGGCTCAACTGGGTACTCGTTATACGGGCACGTGCCAGTATCGCCACCAGATAAGGAGCCGGTATGTCACTGAATGTCACGCAGAAGTTGATCGACTCGCACCTCGAAGCGGGTGAGATGTCCCCCGGCGAAGAGATCGCCATCCATATCGACCAGACGTTGACACAGGATGCCACCGGCACGCTGGTGATGCAGGAACTCGAGGCACTGGAACTCGACCGCGCCTGTACCGAGGTCAGTATCCAGTACGTCGACCACAACCTGCTGCAAACCGACGAGAAGAACGCCGAAGATCACGAATATCTGCGCACCGCCGCGCAGCGGTTCGGGCTGTGGTTCTCCAAGCCCGGTAACGGGGTCTCGCACCCAACACATATGCAGCGGTTCGGGATTCCAGGCAAGACGATGGTGGGCTCGGATTCACACACACCGGCTGCCGGTTCGCTGGGCATGCTGGCGATCGGGGTGGGCGGGCTGGAGGTCGCGCTGGCGATCACCGGGAGACCGCTGCACATCCGCATGCCGGAAGTGTGGGGCATCCGGCTGGAAGGCGAGCTGCCGGAATGGTGTTCGGCCAAAGACGTCATCCTGGAGATGCTGCGCCGACATGACGTCAAGGGCGGGGTGAACCGGATCATCGAGTACTACGGCCCTGGGCTGGCCAGCCTGACGGCCATGGACCGTCACGTGATTGCCAACATGGGCGCCGAACTCGGCGCCACCACAACAGTTTTCCCCAGCGATGACGCTGTCCGCGAGTTCTTGCGCGCAGAAGAGCGCGAGGACGACTGGGTAGAGCTGCTCGCCGACGACGACGCCGGCTACGACGTCGAGGACAGCATCGATTTGTCTAAGGTCGAACCGCTGATCGCCAAACCATCGTCACCGGGCAACGTGGTGGCGGTACGCGAGGTCGCCGGCGAGGAGATCGCGCAAGTGGTCATCGGCTCGAGCGCCAACCCCGGGCTGCGCGATTTCGCGATCGCGGCCGCGATGGTGGCCGGACGCCAAACAGCGCCGCAGGTCAGCTTCGACGTCAACCCGACGTCGCGGCAGATCCTGGCCGATCTGACCAAAATGGGCGCGACGGCCGAGCTGGTGATCGGCGGGGCGCGTATCCATCAGAGCGGATGCATGGGCTGCATCGGCATGGGCCAAGCGCCGGCCGTCGGCCGCAACTCGCTGCGCACCATGCCACGCAATTTCCCCGGCCGCTCCGGGACGAAAGAAGATTCGGTCTGGTTGTGCTCGCCGGAGACCGCCGCCGCGTCCGCATTGACCGGCGTCATCACCGACCCGCGGGACTGGGCGCGCGACGTGAAGATGGACTACCCCAAGCTCGACCTGCCCGGGCAGAGCTCGGTCAACACCGCGATGTTGGTGGAGCCATTACCGGAGGACGAAGCCCGAAAGGTCGAACCGGTCAAAGGACCGAATATTTCCAGCCTTCCGGAACTTTCGGCGCTGCCCGACGAAATCGAGGCTCCGGTGCTACTCAAGGTGGAGGACAACATCTCCACCGACGAAATCTCACCGGCTGGTGCGCGGGCACTGCCATTTCGCTCCAACATTCCCAAACTGGCGATGTTCAGTTTCACCCAAATCGACGAGTCCTATCCGGAGCGGGCCCAGGAGGCCGGCGAGGACGGTCATATCGTTGTCGGCGGCGAGAATTACGGTCAGGGTTCCTCCCGGGAGCACGCCGCGATCGCCCCACGCTATCTGGGTTTGCGGGCGGTCATCGCAAAGTCGTTCGCGCGCATCCACTGGCAGAACCTCGCCAATTACGGCGTCCTGGCACTCGAGTTCGACAACGCCGACGACTACGACACGATCGATCAGGACGACACCCTGCGCATCCAGAATGTCCGCGATGCCCTGGCCGACGGCGACACCATCCAGGTGGACAACGTCACCAAGGACAAGTCTTTTACTGTGCGGCATCGGCTTTCGCCGCGGCAGGTCAAAGATGTGTTGGCGGGTGGGCTGATTCCGCGATTAGCGGAGGAAGATCAATGACGCCGGGCTGTCCGGACATTGTTGTCCATTGACCGGCTGGTAAATGCGGTTGCATGCACCGACCATTCTGGTTGGCACGGCAGACCAGTCACGACGAAGACGACAAAAATGAAGATGACGGCAGCTTTCAACGGTGTTGCGATCGCCGTAAGCATCGGGTTGGCAGGCTGGCCAATCCACCAGGAGGGTGGGTCGCCGTTTCCAAATAAAACGGTCGATGGTGTCACTGATGGATGCGACAATCGCCCAATGCCGCCACATGTGACTCTCAACTTCCCAGATGGGTCTGCCGTCCTTGAGCACGGCTTCCGATTTCGGCCGGTTTGGTGGACGGCCCGACTCCCGCACGCGGACTGGGGGGGATTTCTTAATTCGTTGCCGGCGATCGACCGCGGGTACCACTGCATCGCACGTGCAGACGTCTTGAAGGCTGGTAACTGCCATGGGCAGGAACCGCCCTTGCTACCACGTGCCCTAGTGGCCGGCTACGTCTGGGGTACCGGTTCGTCAGCGTTTCTTGTCGGGCGGAGAGCTCGCGTATTTCGTGACAATCCTCCCGACCGTATCGCTGAGGCGCTAACCTCGGCGGTCGACGTTCTTCGAGAACTCGGACCGGTAGACGCGTATGAGTCTTTCTTGCACGGTAAGCCGAACAACCTCAAGCATCTCGGGCCCTCGTTCTTCACCAAGTTCCTCTATGCGGCCGACGCGTCCGGCGACAATCCCGGTCGGGCTCTAATTCTCGACCGGTTCGTTGTCGCGGCGCTGAACGAAATCGACAGCTGGGGCATCCCACGCAACGGACCGTGGGACTCGGGTACATACAACCGCTGGCTGGACCACGCACACAGCCTCGCCGCCACCCATACCCACCAGTCCGGGCGTCTTGTCCGTGTTGACGCCGTCGAAATGGCCTACTTCCAATACGGGCGCAGCCTCGGGTAGGGGAGGACCCTCACGATCGGTTCACCGCCGCTGTCAGTGGTCGCTGCTAGCGTGCCGAAATCCGACGGCAAACGGCGTGAGGAGCTTCAAGTGACTGGACCGACGCAGCTGACGGCCGACGTCGTGCAACGTATCAACTGTGGCCAGGACGAGCCAGAGGCCGTCCTGCGTGCTGACTTTTTCGCCTGGCAGCTTGACGGATCACAGCCGTTTGTCGAGCGCCAATCGATCAATGTCAAGTGCGACCCCTCGTCCTTGATTCCTGAAGACCTCGCGGTGCAACGCCAGTTCATCGGCGGTGTCAACGGTTCGTCGTTCAAGCAGACAGTGCTCGTCCGCGGCCACGAATGCGGCGCGCTGATCGACGTCCAACGCGATAACACCATGGTTTATGTGAGCGCCAGCACGGCTGCGGCAGCCCGATCAATCGTCGATTCGATCGTCGCACGCGCTCCCGTGGTCGAAGAAGAGACACCCGGAGATGTCCACGTCCTGTTTTGGTATCGCGATACGTCGGGCTACCCCGGTGGCATGGGAAAACCTATCTCGGCACCGGCCTGGAACGACATTGCCCGAAACTATCCGCCGCGTGTCGCTAGGGCCTTAGGTGAACTCATCGCGCTGGACCGTCCATCGGACCGCGGCAAACTCATTCTCTGGCACGGGGAGCCCGGAACCGGCAAGACGACCGCCCTGCGGGCGCTGGCGCGTGGATGGCAGGACTGGTGCTCCACCCACTACGTGTCCGATCCAGAAGCGTTCTTCGCTGACCCCAAATATCTGATCGAGGTGCTGAGTCGCCCACCCCTCCCATCAATCAAAAAGGTTGACGACCGCTGGCGTTTAATCATCGCCGAAGACAGCGACGAGCACCTACGCACAACCGCGCGCCGAGAGGCCGGGGCCGCTCTCGGTCGCCTGCTGAACCTATCGGATGGCATATTCGGGCAGGGATCTAACACGTTGGTCGTGCTGACCACCAACGAACGGATCGACCGGCTCCATCCGGCCCTCACCCGCCCCGGACGTTGTCTTGCCGAAATCTCGTTTTCCCGTTTCACCGCGGAAGAAGCGTCCGCGTGGCTGCCCGACGGCGCCGCTGTTCCGACAGAGCCGACAACGCTTGCGGATCTGTTCGAACGATCTGGGAATCATCAACGGATTACGAGTGGGTCGGCGAACGAACACCATGGCGCGTACCTCTGAGTCCCAAACCTCAACCGGGGCGTTGCGTCAGGTAGTGGATGACGTGGATGACAGGCAAAACATCCGCCTACCATACAAATACCGGAACACCTCCAGAAAATGTCGCGAAGCATCAGTGACGCCGGCTGGGGCCGGTTCATCTCGGTTCTGGTTGCCAAAGCGGAAGAGGCTGGGCGCATCCGGATTGAGGTTGACCCCCGTTACACCGCCAACCGCTGCGAGGCCTGCGGGTACACGGCGCCGGACAATCGCTTCACCCAAGCGGTATTCGATTGCCAGCGATGCTTGCATCGCGCCCAGGTTCACGAACACGCCGCGCGTAATCTCCTACGGCCCGGACTGGCCCTTCACGCGCAAGTCGTGTGAGAAGAAACCGACGGCTTTCAGCCGTCGGAGAAAGCATCGACGACCACACGACGATCACGACATAGGGGAGTATCCATCGCGGCCTTCCTGGCTCGCGTATTCCTAAACTGAGCCAATGCGCCTCGTTTTCGCCGGCACCCCCGAACCTGCGTTGCCCGCACTGTGCCGGCTCATCGACTCCCCGCGCCACGAGGTTGTCGCGGTGCTCACCCGGCCCGATGCCGCGTCGGGCCGGCGTGGGCATCTGCAGCCGTCGCCGGTGGCCCGGCTGGCGCTCGATCGCAACATTCCGGTGCTGCGGCCGACGCGACCGAACAGCCCTGAGTTCGTCGCTGAGCTGGCCCAATTAGCGCCGGACTGCTGCCCGGTGGTGGCCTACGGCGCGCTGCTGCGTGACGGGTTGCTGGCGGTGCCCCCACACGGCTGGGTCAATCTGCACTTTTCGCTGCTGCCCGCGTGGCGCGGCGCCGCGCCGGTGCAGGCCGCCGTGGCGGCGGGGGACCCGATCACCGGCGCGACTACCTTCCAGATCGAGCCGAGTCTGGATTCCGGACCGGTCTACGGCGTCGTCACCGAGACGATCCAGCCGGGCGACACCGCCGGAGATCTTCTTGACCGGCTGGCCGTTTCGGGAGCCGCTCTGCTGGAGACGACGCTGGACGGCATCGCCGACGGGGCGCTGATCCCGGTGCCGCAGTCGGCCGACGGGGTCAGCGTCGCACCGAAGATCACCGTCGACGAAGCCCGGGTGCGCTGGGATCTGCCCGCCCAGGTCGTCGAGCGTCGCATCCGCGCCGTCACACCCCATCCCGGCGCGTGGACGTTGATCGGGGGCTTGCGGCTCAAGCTCGGGCCGGTTCGCGTCGACACCGAGACGTCAGACACCCTGCAGCCCGGGCAGATTCAGGCCGGTCGCCACATGGTGCAGGTCGGCACCGGTTCGCAGCCGGTGCAACTCGGTGAAATCCAGCCGCCGGGAAAGAAGTTCATGAAGGCCGTGGATTGGGCTCGCGGCGCCCGGCTGGACTCCGCGGCGCGCGCCTCATGACGCCGGCCAAGCCGCGCCGCAGCCAACCAGGCCGACGGCCACCCCGGCGCCGGCCGCTGGACCCCGCCCGGCGGGCCGCGTTCGACGTGCTGCAAGCCGTCACTGAGCGCGACGCCTACCCCAACCTGGCGTTGCCCGCGCTGCTGCGTGAACGTCAGATCACCGGGCGCGACGCCGCTTTCGCCACCGAACTCACTTACGGCACCAGCCGCACCCGCGGTCTGCTCGACGCCGTCATCGGCGCGGCCGCCGGACGGTCTCCCGACGCGATCGACCCGGTGCTGCTCGATCTGCTGCGGCTCGGCACGTACCAATTACTGCGCACCAGGGTAGAAGCGCACGCCGCGGTGTCCACCACGGTCGAGCAGGCAGCGATCGAATTCGACTCGGCGCGTGCAGGTTTCGTCAACGGCGTACTGAGAACCGTCAGCGCTCGCGACGAGCGGTCGTGGGTCGAGGAGCTGGCGCCCGACCGGGCGACCGATCCCGTCGGGCATGCCGCCTTCGTCCATGCCCACCCCCGCTGGATCGCCCAGGCTTTCGCCGACGCATTGGGCGCCGCTGCCGGCGAACTCGACGCCGTGTTGGCCAGCGACGACGAGCGCCCGCAGGTGCATCTGGCGGCGCGGCCCGGGATCCTGACGGCCACCGAGCTGGCCGATGCGGTGGATGGCACCGTCGGCCGGTATTCGCCGTATGCGGTCTACCTGCCGGCCGGCGACCCGGGAGAGCTACCCGCAGTGCGCGACGGCCAAGCGCTGGTCCAGGACGAGGGCAGCCAGTTGGTGGCCCGCGCGTTGACACTGGCACCGGTGGCCGACGACGCGGGCCGTTGGTTGGACCTGTGCGCCGGGCCCGGCGGCAAGACCGCGCTGTTGGCCGCGGTGGGCGCCGGACGCGGAGCCCGGGTCACTGCGGTGGAGCCGGCACCGCATCGCGCCGACCTGGTAGCGGCGAATACCCGCGGTCTATCGGTCGACGTGCTGCGGGCCGACGGGCGCGAAACCGGCCTGGACCCGGGCTTCGATCGGGTGCTGGTCGACGTGCCCTGCACCGGGCTGGGCGCGCTGCGGCGCCGGCCCGAGGCCCGCTGGCGGCGGCAGCCCAGTGACATTCCGGCGCTAACGCGGCTGCAACGTGAATTGCTCACGGCCGCAATCGCACTGACCCGGCCCGGCGGGGTGGTGCTGTATGCCACCTGCTCTCCGCATCTGTCCGAAACCGTCGGTGTCGTCGCCGACGCGCTGCGCCGCCACCCGGTGCGTGCGCTGGACACCCGGCCGCTGTTCGAGCCGGTCGCCGATTTGGGGGAGGGTCCCTATGTTCAGCTGTGGCCGCACCGGCACGGCACCGACGCCATGTTCGCCGCCGCGCTGCAAGTAGGCCCACAGTAGGCTGATCCCATGCCCGCCAACACCGATCGGCCCCTGATCGCGCCGTCGATCCTGGCCGCCGATTTCGCCCGTCTTGCCGACGAAGCCGCTGTGGTCTCCGGCGCCGACTGGCTGCATGTCGACGTGATGGACGCGCATTTCGTGCCGAACCTGACCATCGGTCTGCCGGTGGTGGAAAGCCTCCTGCAGGCCAGCGATATCCCGATGGATTGCCATCTGATGATCGAGAACCCGGACCGGTGGGCGCCGCCCTACGCCGAAGCCGGCGCCTACAACGTCACCTTCCATGCGGAGGCCACCCACAACCCCGTCGGCGTGGCCCGCGACATCCGGGCCGCCGGCGCCAAGGCAGGGCTGAGCATCAAACCCGGCACGCCGCTGGAGCCCTATCTGGACATCCTCAAAGATTTCGACACGTTTCTGGTGATGTCGGTCGAGCCCGGCTTCGGTGGCCAGGAGTTCATCCCCGAGGTGTTGAGCAAAGTGCGCACGGTGCGCAAAATGGTCGACTCCGGCGAGCTGACCATCCTGGTGGAGATCGACGGCGGCATCAACGCCGACACCATCGAGCAGGCCGCCGAGGCAGGTGTCGACTGCTTCGTCGCCGGATCGGCCGTCTACAACGCCGACGACCCGGGCGAGGCGGTCGAGGCGCTGCGGCGACGCGCCGGCGCCGCGTCACCGCATCTGCGCCGATGAGTACTGCGGCGGCCATCGACCACGACGGCGCGATGCGCCTGGCGGTCGAGCACGCGGACCTGGTCAAGGGTGCCACCTATCCGAATCCGCCGGTCGGGGCGGTGATCCTGGACCGGGAGGGCCGGGTGGTCGGGGTGGGCGGCACCGGACCGACCGGCAGCGCGCATGCCGAGGTAGTGGCGCTGCGGCGGGCCGGCAGTTTGGCTGCGGGCGGTACCGCGGTGGTCACCTTGGAGCCGTGCAATCACCACGGGAAAACACCGCCCTGCGTGGATGCGCTGCTCGATGCCGGTATCGCGTCGGTGGTGTATGCGGTTGCGGACCCGAATCCGATCGCGGCCGGCGGTGCCGCGCGGTTGGGGGCCGCCGGGGTGCACGTCGTCACCGATGTGCAGGCCGATCTGGTGATCGCCGGTCCGTTGCGGGAGTGGCTGCACAAGCAACGAACCGGGCTGCCTCATGTGACGTGGAAATACGCCACCAGCATCGACGGGCGCAGCGCGGCCGCCGACGGCTCCAGCCAGTGGATCACCAGCGAGGCGGCCCGCGCCGACGTGCATCGCCGCCGGGCAGCCGCCGACGCGATCGTGGTAGGCACCGGCACGGTGCTCGCCGACGACCCGGCGTTGACCGCCCGGCTCGCCGACGGCAGCCTGGCGGATCGCCAACCGCTGCGCGTCGTGGTGGGAAAGCGTGAAATCCATTCCGAAGCAAAGGTTCTCAACGACGACTCGCGGACGATGGTGATCCGCACCCACGACCCGGCCGAGGTGCTCAAAGCGCTGTCGGATCGCACCGACGTGTTGCTGGAGGGTGGGCCGACGTTGGCCGGCGCCTTTTTGCGGGCCGGGGCGATCGACCGCATCCTGGCCTACGTGGCGCCGATCCTGCTCGGCGGGCCGATCACCGCGGTCGACGACGTCGGAGTGCCCAGCATCGCGCGGGCGCTGCGCTGGCGCTTCGACGGCACCGAACGGGTCGGGCCCGATCTGGTGCTCAGCCTGGTGCCGCGTTAAACCTTCGGTGCGACCGCTTCGCGCTCGGGCTGCTCCGGCTCTTCGGTGTGCACCCGCCGGCTGGACAGCAATAGACCCAGCAGCGCGCCTACCACGCAGACGACCGCGGTGACGGTGAAGATCCCGCCGTACATCTCGGCGAACGACTCTCGGTAGAGCTGGCCCTGCAGGGCCAGCCGAACCGCAAGGCTGGCGTTGTCCGGAACCGCTGCCGATTTGGCTGCGATGATCTGGTTGAACCGGTAGAAACCCCAGGCGCTGAGCGCCGCCACCCCGATCAGCATGCCGGTCATTCGGGCCACTACCACCAGTGCCGAGGCGATGCCGTGCTGCGCCGACGGCACCACCCGCAGGCTGCCCGAGGTCAGCGGCCCGATCACCAGGCCCAGCCCCAGCCCGGCAATCACCAGGTCGGTGTCCTGCGCGGGCAGGCTGAACAGGCCCAGAATGTCGTGGCGCTGCGACAACAGGTCGATGGTCCACTTCGACGTCAGCCAGTAGCCGCCGGCCGCAATGAGCAGCCCGATGAACGTCATCAGCCGATCACCGATTCTGGTGGCGATCCATCCGCCCGCCAGCGCGCCGACTGGCAGCGCGGCCAGGAACCACAGCAGCATCAGCGCCGCCTCGTCCTGGTCCTTGCCGAGCACACCTTGGGCGAACAGCTCCACGTCGACCAGCGTCACCATCAGCGCCGCGCCCGCGGCCACCGATGCGCCCAGCGCGGCCAGGAAAGGCCGGAAGCGCACACCGGCTGGGTCGATCAGTCTGGTCCGGGAGAAGCGCTCCCAGACGGCGAACGCCACGGCCACGCCGATCGCGGCGATGACCAGCGGCGGCCCGTAGCTCGGCAGCACCTCGTGCCCGTTGGGGTTCGGGTTGTAGAGCCCGACGACTGCCAAACCCAACGCGATCGCCAGCAACACCCCACCGACCAGGTCGATCTTTTCCGGCGCAGTGCTGCGGTCCCGCGATGGCAAGCTGAAGTGGATCATCAGCATCGCGAGGGCGGCCAGCGGCACGTTGATCCAGAACACGTCCTGCCAGCGGCTGGTCAGCCAGACGATGAAGATCCCGTACAGCGGACCCAGCACGCTGCCGAGTTCTTGCGCGGCGCCGATCCCGCCGAGCACACCGGCGCGGTTGCGTTGTGACCACAGGTCGGCGCCCAGGGCCAGCGTCACCGGCAACAGTGCGCCGGCGGCCAGACCCTGGATGATGCGACCAACCACCAAGATGTCCAGGCCGTCGGACAGCGCGGTGACCACCGAGCCGACGGCGAACACGGCCAGGCTGGCCTGCAGCATCAGTTTGCGTCCGAACCGGTCGGAGGCCCGGCCCAGCAGTGGCATCGCCGCGATGTAGCCCAGCAGGTAGCAGGTGATGATCGGGGTGATCCGCTGCAACTGGTTGATCGGGATACCGATGGTCATGATGATGTCGCGCATGATGGTGACCACGACATAGGTGTCGAGGGCACCCAGCAGCACCGCGAGGCTGCCGGCGCTGATGGCGACTTTGCGTCCAGCCTGCATCGACTCAGCTCACCGCTGGCTTGGTGACCTGGACTGGCGCACCCCAGTTGGACAAGGTCATCTGGATCGAGTTACCCGCACTCGGATCCAATTTGGCCTGCACCAACTGGTGGTCGCCGTTCTCCTGGATCCACACGGTCGCCGGCAGGGGTTGGGTCTCATTTACCGTCGGCACAAGCCGATGCAGCGCCTCGCCGGAGACTTTTCCGGTGATGCGAACCGTGTCCTGCCCGTTGATGTTCTCGCGGCCTTCGGCTTTGGCGTCGGTGAAATTGGCCAGCACGTTGGCCAGGCCGTCCTCGGGATTCAGGATCGTGGAAACGTCGTAGATATCGGCGGCCGGGCCGAAGTCGGTCCATTTATTGGGTGTCATTGCCGCATACAGCGTGCCGTCGTAGACAACGAAATCGGCGTCGATGTCAGACCCCGAAAACGTGATTGTGGTTTTCCCCGTCGCAGCGGTGGGGTCGGTGGTCAGGTCGCCGGACAGCGTCTTTATCGGCAGCCCTTTGATTTTCCCGGTCGTCGACAGCACCAGGTGCACGCTTTTGACGTTCTTGGTGGTCTGGCTGGACTGCTTGACCAGGTTCGCCGCATCCGGTAGCGGGGAGGTGTTCTTTTTCGAGGACGACGAGCAGCCGGCGACCAGGGCGGTGGCCAGGCTGACGGCGGCAAGGACAACGAATAGTCGACGACGCGTCTGCATAGGTTGCATCGTAGAGGGTGGCACCGGCAGCGCCGTCGCGCGAGGGCAAGCGAGTCACTAGCCTGAGGCGGTGTTCACCGGGATCATCGAGGAATTGGGCGAGGTGGTCGCCAAGGACGACCTGGCTGATTCGGCGCGCTTCACCATTCACGGCCCGGTGGTCACCGCCGATGCCGGTCACGGCGACTCGATCGCCGTCAATGGGGTCTGCCTGACGGTGGTCGAGGTGCTACCCAGCGGCCGGTTCACCGCCGATGTGATGGGCGAGACGCTCGACCGCTCCAGCCTGGGCGCACTTGCCGCCGGCAGCGCGGTCAACCTGGAACGCGCCGCGGCGCTGGCCAGCAGACTGGGCGGGCATATCGTGCAGGGCCACGTCGACGGCACCGGCCAGATCCTGGCGCGCAACCCAGCCGAACGCTGGGAAGTCGTGCGGATCGAGTTGCCCGCAGTGCTGGCCCGCTACGTCGTGGAAAAGGGCTCTATCACCGTCGACGGCATCTCGCTGACCGTCTCCGGACTCGGCGAGGACTGGTTTGAGGTGTCGCTCATCCCGACCACATTGGAACTGACCACGTTGGGCCGTGCTGCGGTGCGGACCTCGGTCAATCTCGAGGTCGATGTGATTGCGAAATATGTCGAACGCCTGCTCAACCGTCCCGCTCAGTAAGCCACCGCAATACCAGCGCGACCCTCGTAGTTCATACTGAATACAACGATTCGGACTGCGTTCCCAGCCGGGAACAGACCAGGGTGGCACAGATGACGAGGTTGGACTCCGTCGAACGGGCGGTTGCCGACATCGCGGCCGGCAAGGCCGTTGTCGTCATCGACGACGAGGATCGGGAAAACGAAGGCGACCTGATCTTCGCCGCCGAGAAGGCCACCCCCGAACTCGTCGCGTTCATGGTGCGCTACACCTCTGGATATTTGTGTGTACCGCTGGACGGCGCAATCTGCGACCGGCTGGGGCTGTTGCCGATGTATGCGGTGAACCAGGACAAACACGGCACCGCCTACACCGTCACTGTCGATGCGAAAAATGGTGTGGGTACCGGTATCTCGGCTTCCGATCGGGCGACCACGATGCGGCTACTTGCTCAGCCGGCAAGTATTGCCGACGATTTCACCCGGCCCGGGCATGTGGTTCCGTTGCGCGCCAAAGACGGTGGGGTGTTGCGCCGTCCCGGTCACACCGAAGCCGCTGTGGACTTGGCGCGGTTGGCCGGGTTGCAGCCGGCCGGTGCGATCTGTGAGATCGTCAGCCAAAAAGACGAGGGCGCGATGGCGCAGACCGATGAGCTGCGGGTCTTCGCCGACGAGCACGGTCTGGCGCTGATCGCCATCGCCGACTTGATCGAGTACCGGCGCAAGCACGAAAAGCACATCGAGCGGGTCGCCGAGGCCCGCATCCCCACCCGGCACGGCGAATTCCGGGCGGTCGGCTACACCAGCATCTACGAAGACGTCGAACATGTGGCGCTGGTTCGCGGTGAGGTCGCCGGTCCCAACTACGACGGGCATGACGTGCTGGTGCGCGTGCACTCGGAATGTCTGACCGGCGACGTGTTCGGGTCGCGCCGCTGCGACTGCGGCCCGCAACTCGACGCCGCGATGGCGATGGTCGCGCGAGAGGGCCGCGGGGTGGTCCTCTACATGCGTGGTCACGAGGGGCGCGGTATCGGCCTGATGCACAAACTGCAGGCCTATCAGCTGCAAGACGCCGGCGACGACACCGTCGACGCCAACCTCAAACTCGGATTACCGGCAGACGCACGCGATTACGGCATCGGAGCGCAGATCCTGGTCGATCTCGGAGTTCGCTCGATGCGGTTGCTGACCAACAATCCCGCCAAACGGGTCGGCCTGGACGGCTACGGGCTGCACATCATCGAGCGGGTGCCGCTGCCGGTGCGGGCCAACGCTGAAAACATTCGGTATCTGATGACCAAACGTGACCGGATGGGCCACGACCTGGTCGGCCTGGAGGATTACCACGAATCTGTCCATCTGCCAGGCGAATTCGGGGGAGCTCTATGACGCGCCGGCGACGATGCAGAGCGAAGCGATGAGGCGGGGGCACGCCCCCAGAGGGGGGACCCCCGCCCGCATGCGTTGGGAGAGCGGCGCAATATGACGGGAGGCGCCGGTGTGCCGGAAATGCCGGCGCTCGACGCGTCCGGCGTGCGGCTGGCGATCGTAGCCAGCACCTGGCACACCACGATCTGTGACGCGCTGCTGGCCGGTGCCTGCAAAGTCGCCGGTGATTGGGGTGTCAGCGACCCCACGGTCGTCCGGGTCCTCGGCGCAATCGAGATCCCGGTGGTGGCTCAGGCGCTGACGCGCGAGCATGACGCCGTCGTCGCGCTGGGTGTAGTGATTCGCGGTGCCACACCGCATTTCGACTATGTCTGTGACGCGGTGACGCAGGGCCTGACCCGGGTCTCGCTGGACGCTTCCACGCCGGTCGCCAATGGCGTGCTGACCACCAACACTGAAGAGCAGGCCCTGGACCGGGCGGGATTGCCGACGTCGGCCGAGGACAAGGGGGCTCAGGCGACGGCGGCCGCGCTGAGCACCGCATTGACCCTGCGCGACCTGCGCGCAAAGTCGTGACCGCGGAGTCCGGCCGGTCCGATTGGGATGTCGTGGTACGTCCGCACCTGACGCCGTATTTCGCCTATGCCGCGGCCTTCGTGATCGCCGCGGCGCACATCGCTGTGGGCTTTTTGCTGAAAATCAAGTCCAGCGGGGTGATCTTCCAGACCGCCGACCAGGTGGCGTTCGTGGTGCTGGGTCTGATCCTCGCCGGCCTGGCGCTGCTGTTCATCCGCCCACGGCTGCGGGTGGGCAAGCCCGGGCTGTCGGTACGCAACCTGTTCGGCGACCGACTGGTTCCCTGGTCTGACGTGGTCGGGGTGTCGTTTCCCGCCGGTGCCCGCTGGGCGCGGGTCGACCTGCCCGACGACGAGTACATCCCGCTAATGGCGATCCAGGCCGTCGACAAGGACCGCGCGGTGGACGCCATGGACGCCGTGCGGACGCTCGTGGCGCGCTACACCTCCCGCGAGCAGACGTAAAATCGCACTCTCCGGGCCTCGCTGATGCGATTCTGCGTCTGCTCGCGGCGTCGACCTCACCGACTAGCCTAGAAACGTGCCAGATCCCGCGACGTATCGCCCCGCGCCCGGGTCCATCCCGGTCGAGCCGGGCGTCTACCGATTCCGGGACCAGTACGGCCGAGTGATCTACGTCGGCAAGGCCAAGAGCCTGCGCAGCCGTCTGACGTCGTATTTCGCCGACGTCGCCGGCCTGCACCCGCGGACCCGGCAGATGGTGACCACCGCGGCCAAGGTCGAGTGGACGGTGGTCAACACCGAGGTCGAGGCGCTGCAGCTGGAATACAACTGGATCAAGGAGTTCGACCCGCGGTTCAACGTCCGCTACCGCGACGACAAGTCCTACCCGGTGCTGGCGGTCACGCTCAACGAGGAATTCCCGCGGCTGATGGTCTACCGCGGCCCCCGGCGCAAGGGCGTGCGCTATTTCGGCCCGTACTCACATGCCTGGGCCATCCGGGAAACCCTGGACCTGCTGACCCGGGTGTTCCCCGCACGCACCTGTTCGGCCGGAGTGTTCAAGCGCCACAAGCAAATCGACCGGCCATGTCTGCTCGGCTACATCGACAAGTGTTCGGCGCCGTGCGTCGGCCGGGTCAGCGCCGAGCAGCATCGCCAGATCGTGCTGGATTTCTGCGACTTTCTGTCCGGCAAGACCGACCGGTATGCGCGGACCCTGGAACAGCAGATGAACGCCGCCGCCGAGCGCCTCGACTTCGAGCGGGCCGCGCGGCTGCGTGATGATCTCTCCGCGTTGAAACGAGCGCTGGAAAAGCAGGCCGTGGTGCTCGGTGACGGTACGGACGCCGACGTGGTGGCGTTTGCCGACGACGATCTGGAAGCCGCAGTCCAGGTATTTCACGTCCGTGGCGGGCGGGTCCGCGGGCAGCGCGGCTGGATCGTCGAAAAGCCAGGCGACCCTGGTGATTCGGGGGAAGCGCGCCTCGTCGAGCAGTTCTTGACCCAGTTCTACGCCGACCAGGCCGAGCTCGACGGCGCCGCCGACGAATCCACCAACCCCGTGCCCCGCGAAGTCCTGGTGCCCTGTCTGCCGCCCAACGCCGATGAGCTGGCCAGCTGGCTCTCGCAACTGCGCGGTTCGCGGGTGAAACTTCGGGTGCCGCGCCGTGGTGACAAGCGGGCGCTGGCCGAAACTGTGCAGCGAAACGCCAAAGAGGCGTTGCAGCAGCACAAACTGAGGCGGGCCGGTGACTTCACCGCCAGATCGGCTGCGCTGCAGAATATTCAGGAAGCGCTTGGCTTGGCGGACGCGCCGCTGCGGATCGAATGCGTCGACATCAGCCACGTGCAGGGCACCGACGTCGTGGGTTCGCTGGTGGTATTCGAGGACGGGTTGCCGCGCAAGTCGGATTACCGCCACTTCGCCATCCGGGAAGCCGCCGGGCGCGGCCGCTCCGACGACGTCGCCTCGATCGCGGAAGTGACCAGACGCCGGTTCGCGCGCCACCTGCAGGACGCGAATACCCTTGCCCCGGAGGGGAAGTCGCGCAAGTTTGCCTATCCGCCCAACCTCTACGTCGTGGACGGCGGCGCGCCGCAGGTCAACGCGGCCAGCGCAGTGCTCGATGACCTCGGCATCACCGATGTCGCGGTGATCGGGCTGGCCAAGCGCCTGGAAGAGGTGTGGGTGCCCTCGGAACCGGACCCGATCATCATGCCTCGCAACAGCGAGGGCTTGTATTTGCTGCAGCGGGTCCGCGATGAGGCGCATCGGTTCGCGATCACCTATCACCGCAGCAAACGGTCCAAACGGATGACCGCATCGACGCTGGACGCGGTGCCGGGGCTCGGCGAGCATCGCCGCAAGGCACTGGTCACCCATTTCGGGTCGGTGGCCCGGCTCAAGGAGGCGACCGTCGAGGAGATCACCGCGGTCCCGGGTATCGGTGTGGCGACCGCGACCGCGGTACTCGAGGCGCTGCGCGGCGGCGACCAGATCGCTGAACGGGCTTCGGGATGACAGGCGACGGAACGGAGTTGGTGCGCAAGCCCGATAATGCCGGCGGCACAACCGAATCCGGAATTGACGTGGTTCTGGTGACCGGCCTGTCGGGCGCGGGACGCGGCACGGCGGCAAAGGTGCTCGAGGACCTCGGCTGGTATGTCGCGGACAACTTGCCGCCGCAGCTGATCACCCGGATGGTGGACTTCGGGCTGGCGGCCGGGTCGCGTATCACCCAGCTCGCGGTGGTGATGGACGTGCGGTCCCGCGGGTTTACCGGGGACCTGGACTGGGTGCGCACCGACCTGGCCACCCGCAACATCACTCCGCGGGTGCTGTTCATGGAAGCCTCCGACGACATGCTGGTGCGCCGCTACGAGCAGAACCGCCGCAGCCACCCGCTGCAGGGCCAGCAGACATTGGCCGAGGGAATCGCCGCCGAGCGCGAGATGCTGGCGCCGGTGCGCGCGAGCGCCGACCTGATCATCGACACCTCGACGCTGTCGGTGCGGGCGCTGCGGGAAAGCATCGAACGCGCATTCGGCACCGAGACCGTCGCCCACACCAGCGTCACCGTCGAGTCCTTCGGCTTCAAGTACGGGCTGCCGATGGACGCCGACATGGTGATGGACGTGCGTTTCCTGCCCAATCCGCATTGGGTCGACGAATTGCGCCCGCATACCGGCCAGCATCCGGCGGTTCGTGACTACGTGCTCGGCCAGAGTGGCGCGGCGGAGTTCCTGGAGACCTACCATCGGTTGCTGTCCCTGGTTGTCGACGGGTACCGCAGGGAGGGGAAGCGCTACATGACCGTCGCCATCGGCTGCACCGGCGGCAAGCATCGCAGTGTGGCCATCGCCGAAGCGTTGGCGGGGCTGCTCGAGCCCAACGCTCGACTGTCGGTGCGGGTGCTGCACCGGGATCTAGGTCGCGAATGAGTCCCGAGACTAGTCCCAGCATTGTCGCCCTCGGCGGTGGTCACGGGCTGTATGCGACGCTCTCGGCGGCCCGCCGGCTGACGCCGCACGTCACCGCGGTGGTCACCGTTGCCGACGACGGTGGGTCCTCGGGCCGGCTGCGTAGCGAACTAGCTGTCGTGCCACCCGGTGATCTGCGAATGGCGTTGGCGGCGTTGGCGTCCGACAGCCCGCACGGGCAGCTGTGGGCGACCATCCTGCAGCACCGGTTCGGCGGCAGCGGCGCGCTGGCCGGGCATCCGATCGGCAACCTGCTGGTCGCCGGCCTGTCCGAGGTGTTGGCCGACCCGGTCGCCGCGCTCGACGAACTGGGCCGCATTCTCGGTGTCCGGGGCCGGGTGTTGCCAATGTGTCCGATCGCGCTGCAGATCGAGGCCGACGTGTCCGGTCTAGAAGCCGACCCGCGGATGTTCCGGCTGATCCGCGGCCAGGTGGCGATCGCGACCACTCCCGGCAAGGTGCGGCGAGTACGACTGCTGCCGGGCGACCCGCCGGCCACCCGGCAGGCCATCGACGCGATCATGAGCGCTGATTTGGTGGTATTGGGCCCGGGGTCGTGGTTTACCAGCGTGATCCCGCATGTGCTGGTGCCGGGGCTGGCCGCGGCGCTGCAGGCCACCACCGCCCGCCGGGCGCTGGTCCTCAACCTGGTCGCCGAGCCAGGGGAGACGGCGGGCTTCTCGGTGGAGCGCCATCTGCACGTCCTTGCCCAGCACGCCCCGGACTTCACCGTCCACGACATCATCATCGACGCGGAGCGGGTGCCCAGTGAGCGGGAGCGTGACCAGTTGCGCCGCACCGCGACGCTGCTGCAGGCGCAGGTTCAGTTCGCCGACGTGGCCCGGCCTGGTACACCTTTACATGACCCCGGCAAGCTGGCCGCCGCGCTGGAAGGGGTGGGGGTGCGCGACACCGGCCCAGCAGCGCCGTCAGTGACGGCCCCCATGTCGATTGAAGGTAAAGGTCGAAAGACCGGCGCAGACGGACCGAGAGGTGACGACGGGTGGCAATGACGGCCGAAGTCAAAGACGAGTTGAGCCGGCTGGTGGTGAGCTCGGTGAGCGCGCGGCGGGCCGAGGTCACCTCCTTGCTGCGGTTCGCCGGCGGACTGCACATCGTGGCGGGCCGGGTAGTGGTCGAAGCCGAGGTTGACCTGGGCAGCATCGCCCGGCGGCTGCGCAAGGACATCTTCGACTTGTATGGCTACAACGCGATCGTGCATATGTTGTCCGCCAGTGGGATTCGCAAGCAAACCCGATATGTGCTGCGGGTCGCCAACGACGGCGAGGCGCTGGCCCGCCAAACCGGACTGCTGGATTTGCGGGGACGCCCAGTGCGGGGCCTGCCCGCGCAGGTCGTCGGCGGCAGCGTCGGCGACGCGGAGGCAGCCTGGCGCGGGGCCTTCCTAGCGCACGGCTCGCTGACCGAGCCGGGGCGTTCGTCGGCGCTGGAGGTGAGCTGCCCTGGCCCGGAGGCCGCGCTGGCGCTGGTGGGCGCGGCGCGCCGACTCGGTGTCAGCGCGAAGGCCCGCGAGGTACGGGGGGCCGATCGAGTCGTGGTTCGCGACGGCGAGGCGATCGGCGCCTTGCTGACCCGGATGGGCGCCCAGGACACCCGGCTGGTGTGGGAAGAACGCCGGATGCGCCGCGAGGTGCGGGCCACGGCTAATCGGCTGGCCAACTTCGATGACGCCAATCTGCGCCGCTCGGCGCGGGCGGCGGTGGCTGCGGCGGCCCGGGTGGAGCGGGCGCTGGAGATTCTCGGTGACAGCGTGCCCGACCATCTGGCCGCGGCCGGCAAGCTGCGCGTCGAACACCGGCAGGCCTCACTCGAGGAGCTGGGTCGGCTGGCCGATCCGGTAATGACGAAAGATGCTGTGGCAGGGCGTATTCGACGGCTGCTGTCGATGGCTGACCGCAAGGCCAAACAGGACGGCATCCCGGACACCGAGTCGGCGGTTACTGCGGACCTGCTGGAAGACGCCTAACCCGGCCTACGCCCTTTAGAGCAGTCCGAGCAATTGTAAGTCGGTGGCGTATTTGACGATGATCGGCGCCGAGATGTGCGGGATGTCCGGATCGTTCTTGTCGGGGCCGATTTTGGCTTCTTGGACCGCAGCCCGGAACCGCTCGGCGGGTGCGTAGGAGCCGTTCGGCGGCTCCAGGGGCTGCCATTGATGGGAACCGCGCAACAGCAGCATCTGCAGCACCGAATGCCGGCGCTGTCGATTCGGCAGGGCACGCAGCCCGGTCTCGAACCGCTGCAACCACTCCTGAAAGTCATCGATGCGCTGGATCGGGTAGCCGGCCTCGATCAGCCAGTCCACGTACTCATCGAGCCCGATGCCGTCGTCGTGCGGGTTCACCACGTGATAGGTCTGATAGCCCGTCACCGATGAAGTGGCCACTTGAGCGCCCAGCGTGGCGATTGCCTCGGCGACGAATGTGACTGGCAGCCCGTCGAAGTGGGCGCGTTGCCGCCTGCCGTCGGAGTCGAGCTGGTAGAACGACCGGGGCGCGATCCCGGCGGCCACCAGGCTCAACATTCCCCGGGTGAACATGTCCGTCATGTTGAGCTGGCCGGCGTAGGTGGCGTCGGCCAGGATCACGTCGCAGCGGAACACCGCGACGGGCAGCCCACACAAGTCGTTGGCCTCACGCAGCAGCACCTCGCTGGCCCACTTGCTGTTGCAGCCGTTGGCCAACCGGTCGTCGATTGCGCGGGTGGGGCTGATGACCCGAATGTCGGCATCTTCGGTGAACGCCGACGGCTCGATTTGGTGGCCCACGTTGGCACTCGAAACGTAGGTGTAGAGCTTGAGTTTCGTGGTGAGCGCGATACGGATCAGCTCGGCAGTGCCGACGACGTTGGGCCCGAACAGTGCACTGTAGGGCAGGACCGCGTTGACCACGGCTGCGGGATCGACGATCAGATCGACGGTGTCAGCGAGCCGCTGCCAGGTCTCCTGATCCAGACCTAGGTTGGCTTCGCCCTTGTCGCCGGCGATGACCTGCAGATGATCGGCGGCCAGTTCTCGGAAGCGCTGCAGGAGTTGCGGGTCGCCCTCGAACTCCCCACCGGCGAAGGTATTTTCCAACCGTTGCCACGCGTCGTCGTCGGATTTGGCCCGCACCAGGCAAATTAGCGTGCCGTCGATCAGCTCGAGCTGCTCGAGCCAATCCAACACCAGGTGGCGCCCAAGGAAGCCGGTCGCCCCGGTCAACAGGACCGTCCGCACCTCGGCGATGGGGCCCGGCAGGGTCGGAGCGGATGCCAGCGTCGCAGCGTCGATGAACTTGTCCAGCGTGAGGTCGGCGGCGTGCACCTCGGTGGTGTCGTGACCGTGCACGGACACAAAGCGCGGATCGCTGGGCTGGCTGTCCAACTGTTGACTCAAGCCGCTCACTGTCGGCGCGTCGAACAGGGCGCGGACCGTAAGGCTGAGGTCCAAAGATGTGTTGACCGCGGCGATTACGCGTATCGCAGAAAGTGAATCGCCGCCCAGGTCGAAGAATGAGTCGTCGGCTCCGACCCGCTCGAGCCCCAGGACCTGACCGTAAATGCCGGCCAGGATCTCCTCGATGGCGTTGGCCGGCGCGCGGTATTGATTGGCGCCCTGGTAGTCGGGCGCCGGCAGGGCGCGTGTGTCGAGTTTGCCGTTGAGCGTGAGCGGCAGCGCCGGCACCACCACGACCGCGGCGGGGACCATGTAGGCCGGTAGCCGCTTGGCCAGCTTCGCGCGCGCGCTGGCCAAATCCACCGTGTCCGGCATCGTCTCGATGACGTAGCCCACCAGGCGTTTGTCGCCAGGGCGGTCTTCGCGGGCGATGACCACCGCCTGCTCGACCCCGTCCAGTTCGGCCAGGGCTGCGGACACTTCACCGAGTTCGATGCGGTACCCGCGAATTTTGACCTGTTCATCGATGCGCCCCACATAGTCCAGCTGCCCATCGCTGCGCCAGCGCACAAGGTCGCCGGTGCGATACATCCGGATACCGGGCGCCCCGGTTGTGCCGAACGGGCAGGCCACAAACCGCGACGCGGTCAACGCCGCTCGGCGCACATAGCCTGTGCCCAGCCCGCGGCCGGCCACATACAACTCACCAACCACCCCGGCCGGCACCGGGTGGAGCCGGTTGTCCAGCACGAACAGCGCCGCCCCGGCGACGGGCGCACCGATCGGCACCCCGCACCCCGACTTCAACGGCGCACTGACCGTCACACACAGCGTGGTCTCGGTCGGGCCGTAGGCATTGTTCATGACCCGGCCGGGCGCCCACCGGTCGACCAGTTCCGTCTGGCAGGGCTCGGCGGCCACGATCAGCGCGGCGGATTCCAAGCCCTCAGGGGAAAGCGCCCCCACCGCAGAAGGGGTCTGATGCACGACATCGACCTTCTCCGCAACCATTAAGGCCTGGAAGTCTTCCGGTGCGGCCGCCACCGACTCGGGCACCACCAGCAGCCGCCCGCCGTGGAACAGCGCACCCCAGATCTCTTCAATGGAGGCGTCGAAGGCATACGAATACCACTGCGTCCCTACCTGTCCCGGCGCCAGCAGGGCAGTATCCAACGACTCGATCAGTTGGGTGACGTTGTGGTGGGTGACCGCCACGCCCTTGGGCGTACCGGTAGTGCCGGAGGTGTAGATGATGTGGGCGATGTCGTCGGGGCGCGGCGCCGGTAGCGCGGTGCTGGGTTGCCCGTCAAGAGCGGGGTCGTTCACATCGATGACCCGCAGGTCGCACCCGTCGAACAGGTCGGTCAGCCGGCTGGTGGTGATTGCGGCGATCGGCGCCGCATCGGCAACCATGAACCCGAGCCGCTC
This sequence comes from Mycobacterium sp. NGS51, assembly GCF_059812525.1. Taxonomy (NCBI): domain Bacteria; kingdom Bacillati; phylum Actinomycetota; class Actinomycetes; order Mycobacteriales; family Mycobacteriaceae; genus Mycobacterium; species Mycobacterium sp. NGS51. The sequence continues at coordinate 25,091 of NZ_JCALCV010000008.1, read as the reverse complement.
CCGCGGCACCGCCGGATCGATCGGCAGATAGGCCGCCCCGGTCTTGAGCACCGCCAAGATCGCGATGATCGCCTCGGCCGACCGTGGAAACATCAGCGCCACAGACTCACCCGGGCCGGCGCCCTGGCCGGCCAGCAGATGCGCCAACCGGTTAGCGGACTCGTCAACCTCGCGATAGCTGAGTGAGCGGCCCGCACAGGTCACCGCCACCGCCTCGGGCGTGCGCGCCACTTGGGCGGCCCACAACGCCGGAATCGACACCGGCGTCGGCGCGGGCTGGGTCAACACCGCCCGGTTGCCGATCTCATCCAGGTGGGCATGCTCACCGGCGTCGAGCACGTCGATCGACGAAAGCCGCTGGGCGGGATCGGCGGTCATGGCCAGCACCACCCGCTGTAGCCGTTCGATCAGCCCCTCGATGCGGTCCGCATCGAACACGTCGGTGCGGAATTCCACGCCTCCCCAAATCCCGTCGGGCTCACCGGCCTCGGTCCAGCGTTCCCCCAGGGAAATGGATAGGTCCGTGCGGGCGGTGTGGGTGTCCACCGGCATGGGAGTGACCTGCACGTCCCCCAGGGCCAACCCGGCGGCCGGCCCGTCATGCTGCCAGGCGAAGTTCTGCCAGGCCAATGCCACCTGGATCAGGGGGTGATGGCTCAGGCTTCGGATGGGATTAAGCCGTTCAACGAGTACCTCAAAGGGCACGTCTTGGTGCTCGTAGGCGGCCAGGCTGCGCTGTCGCACCTGGGCGAGTACCTCGGCGACGCTCGGGTCACCGGCCAGATCGACCCGCAGCACCAAGGCGTTGACGAAGTAACCCACCAGCTCATCGAGCGCGGGATGGCGGCGACCGGCGATCGGGAACCCGAAGGCCACATCGCTGCTGGCGCTGAACTTGGACAGCAGCACGGCCAGAGCGGCCTGTATGACCATGAAGCTGGTCGCGTTGTTTTCGCGGGCCGCCCGGGCGACCTGCTGCTGCAGCTGCGCCGACCACTCCACCGCGATCCTGGCGCCGCGGTAATCGGCGACCGCCGGGTAGGGCCGATCGGTGGGCAGCACTAGGCGCTCGGGCATCCCGGCCAGGGCGTCCTCCCAATAGGCCAGCTGGGCGGCGATTGGGCTGTCGGCATCGTCGAGATCACCAAGGTGGGCCCGCTGCCACAGCGTGTAGTCGACATACTGCACCGGAAGGTCGGCCCAATCGGGTGCCCGTCCCACGCATCGGCTCGCATAAGCCAAACCCAGATCACGCATCAGCGGGGTGATCGACCAGCCGTCGCCGGCGATGTGGTGCACCGCAGCCACCAGAACATGGTCATCGTCGGCGACGCGGAAAAGAGCTGCCCGCAAAGGGATCTCGGCTATCAGGTCAAAACTGTGACGCGCCGCAGCGACGATGGCCTCGTCCAGCTGGACCGCCGACCATCCGGTCCCGTCGATGATCTGCCAGCCGAAGTCGGCCCGCTCGGCGGCCACCACCAGCTGCTGGGGAACCCCGTCGGCCGCCGTAAACGAGGTGCGCAAGCTCTCATGGCGGCCCACCACATCGCCAATTGCCGCACCCAACGCGTCGGCATCGAGGCGACCACCCAGCCGAAACGCCGCCGCCATGTTGTACGTCGGCGACGGACCTTGCAACTGATCCAGGAACCACAATCCGCTCTGGGCAAACGACAACGGAATCACCGAAGGCCGCTCCCCGGCCACCAACTGCTGCAACCCACCCGCCTCGGTACCGACGTGAGGTGCCAGCTGGGCCACCGTGGGCGCCTCGAAAACGGTCCGCACCGAAAGGCCGGTACCCAGGCTGGTGTTGATCGCGGCGATCACTCGCATCGCCGACAGCGAATCACCGCCGAGATCGAAAAACGAGTCATCTACTCCGACGCGTTCCGCGCTGAGCACTTGGGCGTAGATCCCGGCCAGGAGTTCTTCGACGGTGCTGGCCGGAGCCCGGTAACTATCGCCGTCCTGATACTCCGGTGCCGGCAGCGCGCGGGTGTCCAGTTTGCCGTTGATCGTCAGCGGCAGCGCGTCGATCGCCACCACCGCAGCGGGAACCATGTAGGGCGGCAACCGATCCGCCAGCTGGGTGCGCAGCCCGCCCGGGTCGGCGGTCCCGACCGCATAGCCCACCAGGCGCTTATCGCCGGGGCGGTCCTCGCGGACCATTACCACCGCTTGCTGCACACCGTCCAACGCGCACAACGCCGCCTGGACATCCCCGAGTTCGATGCGATAGCCGCGGATCTTGACCTGCTCATCTGCGCGCCCCACATACCGCAGCTGCCCATCAGCACCCCACCACATCAGATCCCCGGTGCGGTACATCCGTTGTCCCGCAAGGCCTTCGCCGGAGAACGGACACGCCACAAATCGAGACGCCGTCAATGCCGATCGGCCGAAATAGCCGTAGGCCGCGCCGGCACCGGCCACGTACAACTCGCCGACCACCCCGGCGGGCACCGGCCGCAACCACTCGTCCAGCACAAAGAAGCCAAGATGGGCCAACGGCCTTCCGATCGGGCTGGCAGTGCTGTCGACGTCGACAGGAAGAATCTCCCGGAACGAGGCATGCACCGTCGTCTCGGTGATCCCGTACATGTTGATCAGGCGCGGTGGTTCCGGGTGATGGTCAAACCACGCCGCAAGCCGCGGCGGTTCCAGTGCCTCGCCGCCGAATATCACCGTCTCGAGCTTGAGTCGTTGTCTCAGCTTCGGTGCCAGGGCATCGGCCGCCTGCAACGCATAGAACGCCGACGGGGTCTGGCTCAACACGCTGACCTGTTCGGCGACCAGCAATGCGTGGAACTCTTCGGGCGAGCGCGTTACCGACTCGGGCACGACTACCAGCCGCCCACCGCGCAGCAGTGCCCCCCAGATTTCCCATACCGAGAAGTCGAACGCCAAGGAGTGGCTCTGCGTCCATACCTGGCCGGGCGACGGCTTCAGCCCGCCGTCCAGCGCATCCAGCAGCCGGATCACGTTGTGATGAGGCACGGCAACACCTTTGGGCACGCCCGTCGTGCCCGACGTGTAGGTGAGGTAGGCGATGTCGTCGGCGGCAGGCGCCATGAGCGCCGTGCTGGGTTGGCTGTCGGTAGCGGGATCGTCGACATCGATGACCAACAGATTGTGCCCGTCGAGCCGATCGGCAAATTCGGCGGTGGTCAGCGCTGCGATCGGCGCCGCGTCGACAACCATGAACTCAATCCGCGCCCGTGGCACCGCCGGGTCGATCGGCACGTAAGCCGCCCCGGTCTTGAGCACCGCCAAGATCGCGATGATCGCCTCGGCGGAACGGGAAAACATCAGCGCCACCCGCTCACCCGGGCCCGCGCCGTGGGAAACCAACAGGTGCGCTAACCGATTGGCCGCCTCGTCGAGTTCCCGGTACGTCAGTGAACGGCCCTGGGCTGTCAGTGCCACCGCCTCTGGGGCGCGCTCGACGTGTGCGGTGAACAAGCCCGGGATCGACACCGGCGCGGCTGCCGGCCCGCCCGATGGCGCCCGGTTGCCCCAATCATCCAGCCGGGCATGCTCAGTGGGGTCCAGCAGATCCAGCGACGACAGCGATCGACCCGGATCGGCGGTCATCGCCATCAACATGCGCTCCAACCGCTGAACTAATTCGCTGGCGTCGCGATCGGAGAACAATTGGCCTGGGCCGGCCATCCTGAGAAAGAGCTGCTCATCGGCCCGGATGAACCACAACTCAAGCTGCTCCTCGAAACCAGAATGGGTCACGACGCCCGATCCGGCAGCGTCCGCAAAGTCTGCTACCCGTGTCGTCGGGATGAAATTGACAATGACCCTGTTCGGGGCCTCGCTGGAGCTGCGAAGGCCCGCCTTCTTCTCGAGAAAGTGCACCGGGAACCGCTGGTGCTGCACCGCTTCTCGCATGCGCGTGTCGACATGGCGGCAAAAATCGGCAACCGCCGAACCCGGTGAAGCCTTCAACACCAGCGGCACTACTCCGGAAACCATTCCGGGCACCGTCTGCGCCACCGGACGCACACGTCTGCTTACTGGAAAATCGAGCACTACCTCCGTACCCTCGACGTCGCATCCGTGCACCAGCAGCGCGCACGCCGCAGTGATCACCGATGCTCGACGCACTCCCAATGCGGTTGAGAACGTGCGGATCTCGGCGACGACGAACGGGTCTATCTGCGCCAGCGCCGACGACTCGCCGGGATCGCGCCTGTCCGCGGCATGCGCCAATCGATGACGTGACCCGCGTTCCTGCGGAAGGTTCGCCGTCCAATAAGCCTGATCATCAAGATAATCGGTGGACGCTTCATATTCTGCTTCACACTCGATGAGTTCACGCAGCGACCCAAAAATCGCAGGGGGAACGGATGCCCCCGTCGCGATCGCGGAATAGACGGTAGCGATCCGATGACAGACGGCCGCAATGCCCATTCCGTCTATCACGATGTGGTGGCCGCACACGAATAGATACGATTCGTCTCCGCGCGTCTGCAACACCGCAAACCTGAACAGCGGGCCATCGAGCGGCATGGGCGTGCGTTGGATCGATGCCGCTATGCGATGGGCATCTTGCGCGGGATTTCGCGAGTCCAGGAGGTCGTAGCGGGCAAGCTCAACGTCCGGGTGCTCGACTACCTGTTGGAAAACTCGCCCATCCACTTCGAAAAAAGCTGCCCTGAGCGGCTCGGCCTCGCTCACCACCTGCCGGACCGCCCGCTCGAGCAAGACCGGGTCGATCGCGCCCTCGAGCCGCACGAGCACGCCCAGCTGCCACTTCGCGGCAAAGCGACCAGTCTGCTGGGCAAGCCAGATATCCAGTTGCGCCCGAGTCAGCCCAACTGCTCCGTTGGCCACAGTCATGCGTGGCTGTCCAAGTAGCCTCCGTGGCCAAAGTATTCATCGCCCCGGTGCTCGACGCCGGCCGCGGTACGAATGCGAGTGATCACCAGACCGGTATTGTCGCTTCGATATGCATTGGGGCCGCAGACAACTGCGCCGCCTTCCTCCTGCACTATCACCCGGCCCGGGGTACCGCCGTAACGCGCCTCGGAAACACGCGCCTCGATGACTTCGATCCGCTCACCGCGGTAATAGGTAAACGCGCGGGGATAGGGATCGGACAATGCCCGTACGAACCGGCCGAGATCTTCGGCGGGCCAGGTCCAGTCGATCAAACTGTCGCGCTCCGAACGCTTGTGGCAGTACGTTCGTTCGGCTTTGTTCTGTGGCTGCCAATCCGCGGTGCCGGATTCCAACAGGTCCAGCGCTTCGGCCAGCGCACCAGGAATGAGGTCCATGCCTCGCAGTACCAACTCGGTGCCCGTGTCGGTTGGACGGATCGGCAACGAATGCTGCACCAGGATGTCCCCGGTGTCCAGGCCGTCGTCCATCCGGTGCACGGTCAACCCGAATTCGGACTCGCCACTGATCAACGCCCACAAGACAGGGGAGAACCCGGTGAACCTGGGCAGCAGCGAATCGTGCAAGTTCAGAGTTCCGTGCGGCGGGAGGTCATATAGCTCTACGGGCATCCGGTAATACCAGCTGTTGACGATGATCACATCGGGTTCGGTGCGCTTGACCAAGTCGATGGTCTCGGCGTCAACCCGCTCAGCAAGGTGCACCGGAATGCCGTGCTCTTGCGCGAGTTCGTCGACCGGGGCCGACCAGATCGCCTTGTAGCACTCCTTGCTAGTCGGATGGGTGACGGCGAGTACGACGTCGTGATCCAGGTCGATCAGCGCCTGCAGGGTCCTATAGCCCCAGGTCTGAAATCCGAAAAACGCGATGCGCATCAGCAAGCCCCTACCTCGTCGTCGTCGGCCAGGGCTATCCGCGCTCCGGAGCGCCGCCCATCCGGCGAGGAGCTTACGTTAGCCTTGCCTAAGTTCTGCGGCGGGTCTGTTAGGCGAGTTGCGCGGCGCCTGATTTTCGACGGGCGGTTCGGCTGAGCCGGGTGGGCGATGGCATCCGGTGCGTAGCGTGGAGCCAAGGTGACGCTCGAAGAGGGGAAAAAGAAAGGGGAAGTTCTTTGCCGAATTCCGTTGATAATTCAAGTGATCGCAATTCGGGAACGAGCCGTAACCCGGAAAAGGGCTATATCGCGCTGCTGGGCTGGAGCCTGAACGCCATCGATGCGGTGGATCGCTTCGACCGCAGGTATGTCGTGGTCGCGCCGGAATGGGCCGAAGAATACTGTCAGCAACACGGCATCCCCCACATCGCGTGGAACTTCGAGCGGCTGAACGAGCGTTCGATGGAAATCGCCGAGACCCTCAAGGAGCGCGGCGTCGATGTCGCGATCCCGCTCTTCGAGGAGACTGTCGAGTGGGCCAGGGCGATCAACTCAGTGCTGCTCGACAGCCCGCGGCTGTTGGGCCAGTCGATGCTGCTGCGAGATAAGTCGCTGATGAAGCGACGCGCCCAGCTCGGCGGGATCCGGGTCGGCATCTTCGAAGAGGCCCACGACCGCGACGACGTCTTCCGCTTCCTCAAACGCGTCAATCAGACCTTGCTGAAACTCGACGGCGATCCGAACGACCCGATCCACTTCAAGGCCTTCGACAAGGCCGGATGCCTGGGCCACCGGGTGATCCGGACCCCGGATGACATTGACTCGATCCCCGACGAGGAATTCCCCGCGCTGATGGAATCGCATCTGGACGGCTGGGAATTTGCGGTGGAGGCGTGGGTGCACAACGGCAAGATCCGCTTCCTGAACATCTCCGAATACGTGACGCTGGGATATTCCGTCTTCGTCCCCGCATCGCCGGAGCTGGAACAGTACCGCCCGCAGATCACCCGCCAGATCGAGAAGCTGATCAAGACCTTCGACATCGACTTCGGGTTCGTCCATCCCGAGTATTTCGTCACCAGCGACGGGGAAATGTACTTCGGTGAGGTCGCCTACCGGCCGCCCGGCTTCAAGGTCTTCGAACTGCTGGAACGCACCTACGGGTTCAACGGTTACCAGGCGCTGGTGCTGGCGTTCGACCCGAAAACGACCGAGGACGAGCTTGAAAAATTCTTTCCACGGGAGGTCGTGGACGCCAAAGGACACGCGGGATGCTTCGGGGTGTATCCGCGGCGCCGGGTGGTCAGCAACCTCGCGATGCCTGAGGAGACCGAGGACCACGAGTATTTCGAGTCGCATGAGCTCACCGCGCCGCTCGAGGAGACGGTAACCAAGCGCACCGCGTTCGGCACCCATTGGGGTCTGATCTACTTCTTCGGGGAGGACCCGTATGAGATGCGGCGGCTACTGAAGCGGCAAGAAGAGCTCGATTTCTACGTCTGAGGCGGCGGCGGCAGGGACGCGAGGAACCTGGTTGAACGCGGTAAGCAGCGACGTGAACAGTGACAATGCGGCGTTGAGCAAGCGTCTGGCGACGCTCAGCGACGCAACCCAGGCACTGGCGGAGGCGGGCGATGTCGGCAAGCCCGCCAAGTTGCGCCGTGTCCTCGACGGCCTGCGGCTGGTGTTACTGCAGCCGGGCGGCTGTGCCGCGGTGCAGCCGCGCGCGGCGGAGTTGGAAGCCGCGGGTCTGTTTCTCGGGACGGACTGGGTGTCCCCGCAGACCCTGCTCCCCGCGCTCAGCACTGGCTCGCTGCGCAGCGAACTTCAGGACACAGTGGTCTTGGAGGCGGTCAGCCTGCTACGCCTGCTCGCGGTCGCCAAGGGCGACTATGTGCACCCGCTGATCTCGGCCGAGCAGGCCCGCCACCATCTGTCTCAGGTGCTGGCGATCAACCTCTCGCTGCTGTTTACCCCGCCGACCGAGGCGGAACGCGAACTGCAGGGCCGGATGGCGAAAGTGACCCGCGATCTGTTTCGGCATCTGGTCGACGAGATCGGCTACGACAGCGTCCTGGACCGTCTCGTGGAAGAGATTTGGCGGGTCCTGCGGCAGCGGCCCATCCAGGTTGACCAGATCAAGCAGATGATCACGCAGATCTCGATCGCCCGCAGTGATCCCGACATCGACCTGGGCAACGGCGGTCTGGGCGTGGACCGCCTGATCACCAGCCTGTACGGAACCACCGACGCGTGCCGCGAGGACCCGGGTGCCGAGGTCTACCGCGCCCGGCTGGAGTCGATGGACGAACCCACCCTGCAATACGAGGCAGCCGGCTTCGCGCGCTCGATGCACGACACGGGGCTGGTGTCGCCGTACCACGCGGTGTTGCTGCGTTTCTCGCTGGAGAAGGGCGACTATCTACTCGGCGAGGCGCTGGGCCTGTCGAGCACCGGGCGCGACTGCCTGCTGTGCTACCACGACCTCGTGCACGCCCTGATCGCCGCGGCGGTCCACACCGAAACCGCCCAGTGCATCTATGGGCTTGCGTTGCTGCTCGAGCGCGGCATTCTCTACCAGCCGCCGGTGGCGCCGTCGCTGTGGCGTCAGTTGGCTCTCCCGCTCTCGGCCTACTCGCGCGAAAGGCTGACCCTGGGTTTCGGGTCCACACAAGACCCGCACACCTGGCTGTTGGCCGGGACGCTCTCGATGCTCGGGCTGCCGCTGGGTGTCGGCCAGGGCGATAACCCCACATGTCAATCCGCGCGGGCGCTTTCGATGTGGGCATACAACGATCCGGATTATCTGCTGCAGACCATCGCGTGGGCGGCCCGCGACGACGAGATCGTCATGCACTTTGAGGGGCAGCCGATTTCGTCGCGGGAAGTCCACGCGGGGGTAGCGACGAAGTTGCCGATCGACTTGGACCCCGTCTCCCTGTTGGTGGTTCCACACCTGGACCGCATCTACGCCGAGATGGGCCGGCGGTGCGCCGGTCGCGAGGGTGACCCACACCGCTGGGTCAATCCGGAGTTTCACGGATGGTGGTCCGGGCGCGGATTCCGGATCAACGTCGATGTGGCGACCGGCGATCTCGTTGACGTCGACGGATTTCTGCGGCACTTCTACGCCGCCTACCACCCCTTCTACAACGGCAACCAACCACTGATCCACCCGCAGCCGGCCGGTGTCGCGGTGACTGACAGCGCTGCCCGCTTCATCGGATGGCATGCGATCACCGTGCTGCGGGTCAGTCTTGACCCCGAGGAGACGATGCGCGTCTACTTCTACAACCCGAACAATGACAGCGGCCAGGACTGGGGCGACGGCGTTGTCGTCAGCACCGCCGGCAACGGTGAGCGCTTCGGCGAGGCGTCCCTGCCGTTCGAGCAGTTCGCCTCACGGCTCTACATTTTCCATTTCGACCCGCTTGAGCCGGGCGAACGGGCGTCGGTGACCCAGGCCGAACTCGACCGCGTCATTGGATACCTGCAGCGGAGCTGGGGTGTGGGCCGCATGGCCGGGGCCGACGCGACTGGCTGAGGCAGCGGGTGACGAAATCGGGCGGCCGATGGACCGCAGCCGGCCGCTCATGAGAGCATCATGACAGCATTCCTATTGCTGCTATGATGACATCATGCGGACGACCGTGACGCTCGACGCTGATGTTGTCGCTGCGCTGCAGCGCGCAGCACGCGAGCGGGGAACGTCGTTCAAGGCGGTGCTTAATGACGCCGTGCGGCGCGGATTGAGTGGCGAACCGACTCGGCGCCGCTTTCGTACGCCGAGCCGCGACATGGGCCTGCGGGCGGGTTTTGATATCGACAAGGCATTGGCGCTGGCCGGGGCGGACGAAGACGCGGAGACCCTGCGCAAGCTCGCGCTGCGCAAATGAAACTGCTCGATCTGAACATCCTCGTCTATGCGATGGACGAGTCGTCGCCTCGTCACCAGGCGGCGCGGGACTGGCTTGATGAAACGCTTTCCGGTTCCGACACCGTCGCATTCGCATGGCATGTCCTCATCGGCTTTGTGCGGCTATCCACCCGGTCGGCGGTGTTTGCCCGCCCGTTGACGGTTGACGAGTCGTTTGACGTGGTCGATCAGTGGCTACAGCAGCCATGCGTGACGGTCCTGCATCCGACCGAGCGTCATGCGAGTGTGCTTCGCGGGTTGCTTGCTCCGCTCGGAGCGGCGGGGAATCTGACGAGCGATGCGCACCTCGCCGCGTTGGCCATCGAATACGGTGCACAAGTGTGTTCCACCGACGTCGACTTCAGTCGATTCTCCGGTGTGCGGTGGATCGATCCGCTCTCGGCGTAGCCGTCCTGTAGTCGCATGTGGGCCGCTGACGCCACGATCAGCCGGCTGTCGTGCTCGTCGGGAAATGATGGTCGGTCACCGCCTGCACGACAGCGGCGCCATCCTATTAGGCTGGCGCGTGAATCACATCAGCAATCAAGGAGACGAGAGACGTGACGGTCCGGGTAGGCATCAACGGCTTCGGGCGAATCGGGCGCAACTTCTACCGGGCCCTGCTGGGGCAGCAGGCTCAGGGAACCAGCACCGACATCGAGGTGGTGGCCGTCAACGATCTCACCGACAACGCGACGCTGGCGCATCTGCTGAAGTTCGACTCGATCCTGGGCCGGCTGCCCTACGACGTCAGCCTCGAAGGTGACGACACCATCGTGATCGGCAACAACAAGATCAAGGCGCTGGAGGTCAAAGAAGGGCCCGCGGCCCTACCGTGGGGTGACCTCGGCGCTGACGTCGTCGTCGAATCCACCGGCATCTTCACCAACGCGGCCAAGGCCAAGGGCCACTTGGAGGCCGGCACCAAGAAGGTCGTCATCTCCGCACCGGCCACCGACCCGGACATCACCATCGTCTTGGGCGTCAACGACGACAAGTACGACGGCAGTCAAAACATCATCTCCAACGCGTCGTGCACCACGAACTGCCTTGCGCCGCTGGCCAAGGTGCTCAACGACGAGTTCGGCATCGTCAAAGGCCTGATGACCACCATCCACGCCTACACCGCCGACCAAAACCTGCAGGACGGCCCGCACCAAGACCTGCGCCGCGCCCGCGCTGCCGGGCTGAACATCGTGCCCACCTCAACCGGTGCCGCCAAGGCCATCGGCCTGGTGATGCCCGAGCTGAAGGGCAAGCTCGACGGCTACGCGTTGCGGGTCCCGATCCCCACCGGCTCGGTGACCGACCTCACCGCTGACCTGTCCAAATCGGCCAGCGCCGAAGACATCAACGCCGCGTTCAAAGCCGCCGCCGAAGGCAAGCTCAAGGGCATCCTCAAGTACTACGACGCCCCGATCGTCTCCAGCGACATCGTCACCGACCCGCACAGCTCGATCTTCGATGCCGGGTTGACCAAGGTGATCGAGAGCCAGGCCAAGGTGGTGTCCTGGTACGACAACGAATGGGGTTACTCCAACCGCCTCGTCGACCTCGTCGCCATGGTTGGCAAGTCGCTTTAACCGTGAGCATCAAGACACTCGACGACCTTCTCGCCGAAGGAGTTTCGGGTCGCGGCGTATTGGTTCGCTCCGACCTGAACGTTCCACTCGACGGCGCCGGCGCGATCACCGACCCCGGCCGCATCAGTGCGTCGGTGCCGACACTGAAAGCGCTGACCGACGCCGGCGCCAAGGTGGTGGTGACCGCACATTTGGGCCGGCCCAAAGACGGTCCAGACCCGAAATCGTCGCTGGCGCCGGTCGCTTCGGCGCTCGGTGAGCAACTGGGCCAGCACGTGCAGTTGGCCGGCGATGTCGTCGGCACCGATGCGCTGGCCCGCGCCGAGGGGCTGACCGACGGGGATGTGCTGCTGCTGGAGAACGTCCGCTTCGACGCGCGCGAGACCAGCAAGGACGACGCGGAGCGGCTCGCGCTGGCCCGGCAACTGGTCGAACTGGTCGGCGGCCCAGACGGTTCGGCTGGCGCTTTCGTGTCCGACGGCTTCGGGGTGGTGCACCGCAAACAGGCCTCGGTCTACGATGTCGCCACGTTGCTGCCGGCCTACGCCGGCAGGCTGGTGGCTGCGGAAGTCGACGTGCTCGAACAGCTGACCAGCTCCACCCAAAGGCCCTACGCGGTGGTGCTCGGCGGCTCGAAGGTCTCGGACAAACTCGGCGTGATCGAAAAGCTGGCCACCAAAGCTGACAGCATCGTCATCGGTGGTGGGATGTGCTTCACTTTCCTTGCCGCACAGGGTCTTTCGGTTGGCTCATCGTTGCTGGAAGCTGAGATGGTCGATACCTGCCGGCGGTTACTGGACACCTATGCCGACGTGCTGCGCCTGCCCAGGGACATCGTGGTGGCCGAGAAATTCGCCGCCGATTCGCCGCCGGAGGTCGTCGCTTGCGACGAGATTCCGGACGACAAGATGGGCCTGGATATCGGGCCGGGATCGGTGCAGCGCTTCACCAAGCTGTTGTCCAACGCCGAGACCATCTTCTGGAATGGCCCCATGGGCGTCTTCGAGTTCCCGGCGTTTGCCGCCGGAACCAAAGGCGTCGCCGAAGCGATCGCCGCCGCAACCGGGAAGGGCGCATTCAGCGTGGTCGGTGGCGGTGACTCCGCGGCCGCGGTGCGGGCGCTGGAGCTGCCCGAGGACGGCTTCTCGCACATTTCCACCGGCGGTGGCGCGTCGCTGGAATACCTTGAGGGCAAGACATTGCCCGGCCTAGAAGTATTGAGCAGCTGAGGTAAGGATCCCGATGAGCCGTACGCCGCTGATCGCCGGCAACTGGAAGATGAACCTCAACCACTTCGAAGCGATTGCGCTGGTGCAAAAGATCGCCTTCTCGCTGCCGGACAAGTACTACGACAAGGTCGACGTGACGGTCATTCCGCCGTTCACCGACCTGCGCAGCGTGCAAACCCTGGTCGACGGCGACAAGCTGCGGCTGACCTATGGCGCCCAGGACCTCTCACAGCACGACTCAGGCGCTTACACCGGCGAAATCAGCGGCGTCTTCCTGGCCAAACTCGGCTGCAGCTACGTCGTCGTCGGCCACTCCGAGCGGCGCACCTACCACAGCGAGGACGACGCACTGGTGGCCGCCAAGACCGCCGCCGCGCTCAAGCACGAACTGACCCCGATCGTGTGCATCGGTGAGCATCTGGAGATCCGGGAAGCCGGTGAGCATGTCAGCCACAACGTCGAGCAGCTGCGCGGCTCGCTGGCGGGGCTTTCCGCCGAACAGATCGGCACGGTCGTCATCGCCTATGAGCCGGTGTGGGCCATCGGCACCGGCCGGGTGGCCAGCGCCGCCGACGCCCAGGAGGTGTGCGCGGCCATCCGCAAAGAGCTCGGCGAACTGGCCTCACCGCAGGTCGCCGAGTCGGTGCGGGTGCTCTACGGCGGATCGGCGAACGCCAAGAACATCGGCGACCTCATCGCCTGCGACGACGTGGACGGCGCTCTGGTCGGCGGGGCGTCGCTGGACGGGGAGCAGTTCGCGATCATGTGCGCCATTGCTGCGGGCGGGCCGATTCCGTAGCCGGCCTCTGCGGCCGGCGGAACCGAACCCGGTAGGGTAGCGGCCATGGAATTGACCCTGCAGATCATCCTGGTGATCACCAGCGTGCTGGTGGTGCTCCTGGTGCTGCTGCATCGCGCCAAGGGTGGCGGTCTATCGACCCTGTTCGGCGGCGGCGTGCAGTCCAGTCTGTCCGGGTCCACGGTGGTGGAGAAGAACCTCGACCGGTTGACGCTGTTCGTCACCGGGATCTGGCTGGTGTCCATCATCGGAATGGCTCTGATGATCAAGTACCGCTGAGCGGCTGTTCACCTCACCCGGGCGATAGCCCGCTAGCCGTCGCCTTGAGTGCGACTTGAGTCAGGAGAGATCGATTCCCAGCGATACCAAGGTGCCGCCGGCCAAGCTCGCGCGCCTCGTCGAAACCGCGCGTCACTACCTCTACCGGCTGCACCAGAAGACCGTTCCGGCGCCGGCAGCCATGAGCGAGATGATCCTCGCCGGGTGGACAGCGCAGGCGATCACGGTGGCTGCCGACCTCGGCGTGGCCGATGCGCTCAGCGATGGGCCGCTGTCCATCGACGAGTTGGCTCGCCGCGTCGGCGCCGACCAGGACGCGCTTCATCGGCTGTTGCGCGCCCTGGTCAGTCGCGGCGTTTTCCGTCAGCGTCGCGACGGCCGTTATGCCCTGAGTCCGCTGGGCGACACGTTGCGGTCCGATGCACCCGTGTCGATGTCGGGAGCCGCGCGTTTCTACGGATCACCTCAGCATCACGAGCATTGGAGTGCGCTGGCCGATTCGGTGCGGACCGGCAAAGCCGCCGTGCCGGCGTTGCGCGGCATGGACTTTTTTGAGTACGCCGCTGCCAACCCCGAATACGGCGAGAAGTTCAACCAGGCCATGACCAGCAGCTCGGAGTTGTCGCTGGCGCCGGTGGTGGCCGCCTACGACTTCAGCCCGTACTCGACGATCGTCGACGTGGGCGGCGGACACGGCAGGCTGCTGGCCGCAATCCTGGCCGCCACGCCCGCCGCGCGAGGCGTGCTGTTCGATATGCCCGAGGTGGTGGCCAATGCGCCGACCCTGCTGGAGCAACGGAACGTCGCCGACCGCGTCGATGTGGTGGCCGGCTCGTTCTTCGATCGCATCCCCACCGGCGGCGACGCGTACGTGCTCAAACACATCATCCACGATTGGTGCGACGACGACGCGGTGCGGATCCTGGGTAACGTCCGCGCGGCCACCGAGACCTCGGCGACAGTGCTGCTCGTCGAATTCGTGATACCAACTCACCAGCGGGAATCTCTGGGCAAGTGGGCCGATTTGGAGATGCTGCTGTGCGTGGGCGGTCGCGAACGCACCGAGTCGGAATTCGGTGAATTGCTCGGCCGGGCCGGATTCCGACTGACCCGGGTGGTGCAAACCGCCAGTCCCGTCAGCGTCGTCGAAGCTCGGCCCATCTAAGAGACTGCTACTGCCGGGCGGTCCGATTCCGCAAACTGTTGAACACACCACGCACCGCGTGCTCGGTGATCGACAACGGCGACATCACCGTCTCACCCACACTCACGATGTAGTCAATGCGCTCCACGATGGCCTCGACGGGCTCGATGAGCGTGACCAGTCGCCGCGCCAGATCGTCAAGCCCCGCCATCGTGTCCTCGAGATGGTCTAAGCCGCTCCCCAAGCGTTCGACCGTGGCATTCAAGTTCGCCAGCGAACTGTTCAGTTCATTCATGGTGTCGCCCAGACCGGACAGAACGTCTTCGAGTTGCCCCACCGTCACGTCGGCGTTCAACGCTGCCTGTGCGAGGGTTTTGATCCGTTCCCGGGGGGCGCGTTCGCTTTTGTCTGCCATGACGTCATTATGACCTGAGCCGGAACCGCGACAGCCCGCGCCGCGTCCGATTAGGTGTGCGGCAAAAACACTGTGACCTTGACGGGCGGCGCCATCTGATGGCCATGCACGGCGCGCGACGTGATGTCATCCGCCGGCTCGAAGCGTATGCGGCCGGGTATGCCGAACGGCAAGCCGAGCACCGACGCTAGGTCGGCGCTGAAGCTGGAGTCTGGGTCGTGGCGACCCCCAAAGTCACGACTCAGGCTTCTTTTTACCCGGAGGCCGGCGAAAGCTTGGAAGCTGCTTCGCTGTCGAGAAACCAGACGGTGCGCTCCCGCCCGATGGCGCCGGCCGCGGGCACCGACACCGGGTCGGCGCCGGCCACAGCGGCGGCGACCGCGTCGGCTTTCTCCGCACCGGACACCATCATCCAGACCTCACGGGCGCGCTGAACAGCGGGCAGCGTCAAGGTGATCCGTTGCGGCGGTGGCTTCGGAGAGTCGTAGACGGGCAACACCAGCCGGGCGGTTTCGCGCACGGCAGGGGTGTCGGGAAACAACGAATTGATGTGGCCCTCGGGTCCCACGCCCAGAAAATGGACGTCGAAAACAGGTGCGGCTTCCCCCGCTTCGGCATTGGCGGCCAGGACTTGCTCGTACGCCAGCGCAGCGACGTCCAGATCGCTGCCGTATTCGCCGTCGCTGGCCGGCATCGCGTGCACGTTGCGCGCCGGGATGTCGATGTGATCGAGCAACCCAGCTTGGGCCTGCTTCTCGTTGCGCTCGTTGTCGTCGTGGGCCACGTAGCGCTCGTCGCCCCAAAACAGGTGCACCTTGGCCCAGTCGACCCGCTGCTTGTGCGTGTCGAGATAACGCAGCAGCCGGTTGCCGTTGCCGCCCCCGGTCAACACGATCAGCGCCCGGCCTCGCGCCGACACGGCTGCTTCGAGGACGCCGATCAGACGCTCGCCCGCCGCGGCGACGAGCGCGTCGCTGTCGGGGAAGGTCTCAACAGTGCTACTCACAAATACTCCACTCGGTCGATACCCTCCAGCGCGGAACAGTAGATCGCGTCTGCGTCCAGTCGTCGCAGATCCTCCGCCAGGCATTCACGGGTTTCCCTGCGCGGCAACGGAACCAACGCATCCGGTCGGGCGGTGCGGCTCAGTGTCGCCGTCGCCCCCTCCTGTGGTCGGCTCAGCGTCACCGTTTCGGTATTGCGTACCAGTTCCACCTTGAGTTCGCCGACCGCGCGCCGCACCGGCCCGTCGATACGGCTGGCCAGCCAGCCCGCCAGCACGTCCAGGGCAGGTTCGGTCCTCAGGCCGGAGATCAGTGCCGAGGTGATCGGCTCGTGCGGTGGCTGATCGACGGCAGAGGTGAGCAGCGCACGCCAGTAGGTGATCCGGCTCCACGCCAGGTCGGTGTCGCCGGGCGTATATCCGGGCAGTCGGCTCTTGATCGCCGAGAGCGGGTCGACGCCGTAGGTTGCGTCGGTGATGCGCCGGATCGCCAACTTACCCAACGGATCTTGGGCCGGCACCGCGGGCGCGACATCGGGCCACCACGCCACGACCGGGATATCGGGCAGCAGGAACGGCACCACGACACTGGCGGAATGCCCGGACAGCGGACCCGACAGCCACAGCACCACCACCTCGCCGGCGCCACTATCACCGCCGACCCGCAACTGGGCATCCAGTCGCGCCTCGGCGGCATCCGCGTCCCCGGTCATCACCACGATCACCCGGCTGGGGTGCTCGTGGCTGGCGGCGTTGGCGGCGTCAATGGATTCTTCGAGCACCGCCTCGCTGTCCGGCGCGATGACCAACGTCAGGACTCGGCCGAGCGTGACGGCGCCCACCTTCTCGCGCAATTCGTCGAGTTTCTTGTTGATCGCGTTGGTACTGGTATCAGGCAGATCGAGGATCATGGCCGCCGCCATTCCCGACCGGTTCGGCGCAACATTTCGAATGACGAGGCCGGCCCCCAGGTGCCCGCTTCGTATGGCACGGGCTTCCCGTGACTGGCCCAGTTCTCGAGTGCCGGGTCCAATATTTCCCAGGCCATTTCGACTTCCTCGTTGACTGGGAACAGCGATGGTTCACCGAGCAGCACATCGAGGATGAGCCGCTCGTAGGCTTCGGGGGAGTCTTCGGCGAACGCTGAGCCGTAGGAGAAATCCATGTTGACGTCGCGGACCTCCATCGCGCTGCCCGGCACTTTCGAGCCGAACCGCAGCGTGACGCCTTCGTCGGGCTGCACCCGAATCACCAGGGCATTGGCTCCCAATTCATCGGTCATGGTCGCGTCGAACGGTAGATGTGGTGCTCGTTTGAAGACCAGTGCGATTTCAGTCACCCTGCGGCCCAACCGTTTTCCGCTGCGCAGGTAGAACGGCACACCGGCCCACCGGCGGGTGTCGACCTCCAGCGTGATGGCCGCAAACGTCTCGGTAACGGAGTCCTTGGCGAATCCCTCCTCGTCCAGCAGCCCGACCACCTTCTGCCCGCCCTGCCAGCCCGCGGTGTACTGGCCGCGACTGGTGGTCTCGTCCAACGGTTGTGCAAGTTGGGTTGCCGATAACACCTTGATCTTTTCGGCCTGCAATTCCGACGGCTGAAAACTGACCGGCTCTTCCATCGCGGTCAGGGCCAGCAGCTGCATCAGGTGGTTCTGGATCACGTCGCGGGCCGCGCCGATCCCGTCGTAGTAGCCGGCGCGCCCACCCAGACCGATGTCCTCGGCCATGGTGATCTGCACGTGATCGACGTAGTGCGCGTTCCAGATCGGGTCGAACAGCTGATTGGCGAATCGCAGGGCCAGGATGTTCTGCACAGTCTCTTTGCCCAGGTAGTGGTCGATGCGAAACACCGACTCCTCCGGGAAGACGCTATTGACGACCTTGTTGAGGTCACACGCGCTGGCCAGGTCGTGGCCGAACGGTTTCTCGATGACGACCCGGCTCCAGCTGCCGTCCTGCGGGCGGGCCAGCCCCGCCCGGTCGAGCTGCTCGCATACCGTCGGAAAAGCCTTCGGCGGGATGGCCAGATAGAAGGCGTGGTTGCCGCCGGTGCCGCGTTCGGCGTCGAGCTTCTCCAGGCACTCGGCCAGCCGGGCGAACGCGTCCGCATCGTCGAACGTGCCTTGCACGAACCGGATTCCCTCGGACAGTCGCTCCCAAATCGCCTCCCGGAACGGTGTGCGGGCGTGCTCTTTTACCGCCTCGTAAACGACTTGGCTGAAGTCCTGGTCCGCCCAGTCCCGACGGGCGAAACCGACCAGGGCGAAGGTGGGTGGCAACAACCCGCGGTTGGCCAAGTCGTAGACCGCGGGCACCACCTTCTTGCGGGCCAAATCGCCGGTGACACCGAAGATCACCAATCCGCATGATCCGGCGATCCGGGGCAGCCGCTTATCGCGCTTGTCCCGCAACGGGTTTTGCCACTGCCCGGCGCTGCCCCTGGCACCGGCCGGGCTCATTTGGCGGCGGACTGCAGCTGGGCTTGCGTCTCCTCCAACAGTTCGGTCCAGGACTTCTCGAACTTCTCCACGCCCTCGTTCTCCAGCACGATGAACACGTCGGTCAAGTCCACTCCGACCGCCTCGAGCTTGTCGAACACGTCCTGGGCCGCCGCGGCGGTGCCGGTGACGGTGTCGCCGGTAACCACACCATGGTCGGCGACGGCGTCAATCGTCTTCTCCGGCATGGTGTTCACGGTATGTGGAGCGACAAGTTCGGTGACGTAGAGAGTATCGGCATAGTCGGGGTTTTTGACACCGGTTGACGCCCACAGCGGTCGCTGCACCCGCGCACCGTCGGCTTTGAGCTGCTCGTAGCTGTCGCCGCCGACGAAGACTTCCTGATAGGCCGCATAGGCCAGCCGGGCGTTGGCCACGCCGGCCTGTCCGCGCAGTGCCATCGCCTCGTCGGTGCCGATCTTTTCCAGTCGCTTGTCGACCTCGGTGTCCACCCGAGAGACGAAAAAGGATGCCACCGAGTGGATCTTGGACAGATCGTGGCCGGCCTGTTTAGCTTTCTCCAAACCCTTCAGGTAAGCGTCCATCACCGCGCGGTGTCGCTCAACCGAGAAAATCAGCGTGACGTTGACCGAAATCCCTTCAGCCAGCGTCGCAGTGATGGCCGGTATGCCTTCCTCGGTCGCCGGGATCTTGATGAACAGGTTGGGCCGGTCGACGGTTTTCCACAGATCGACTGCTTGCTGGATCGTCTTGTCGGCATCGTGCGCAACCCTCGGGTCAACCTCGATCGACACCCGGCCGTCCACCCCGTCAGAGGCCTCCCACTGCGGCCTGAACACATCGCACGCCGTCCGCACGTCGTCGGTGGTGACGGTGCGCACGGTAGCGTCGACGTCGGCGCCGCGCTCGGCCAGCTCGCTGATTTGGCCGTTGTACGTGTCGCTTTCCGCCAGCGCCTTCTGGAAGATCGTCGGGTTGCTGGTGACCCCGACAACGCTCCTCGTGTCGATGAGCTCTTGCAGGTTGCCGGACTCCAGCCGCTCCCTGGACAAGTCGTCCAGCCATACCGACACGCCCGCGGCGCTCAAGGCGGCGAGGTTGGGATTCTGTGTCATCGCAATACCCTCCTTGTCAATTGTCCAGCGCTCGTTCGGCGGCGTCCACCACAGCTTCGTGGGTGAAGCCGAACTCACGGAACAAGGTCTTGTAATCCGCCGATTCGCCGTAATGCTCGATCGAAACGACCTCGCCGGTGTCACCGACCAGTTTGTGCCAGCTCTGCGCGATACCGGCCTCGACGGCCACCCGGGCCGACACCGACGGCGGCAGCACACTGTCACGGTAGTCGTAGGGCTGGGACTCGAACCACTCGACGCAGGGCATTGACACCACTCGCGTCGCAATACCCTTGTCGGCCAGCACCTTCTGCGCCGCCACGACGATCTGAACTTCCGAGCCGGTGGCGATCAGCACCACGTCGGGCTCGTCGCCGCCCGCATCGCCGAGCACGTAACCACCGCGGCCGACACCCTCGAAGCTGGTGCCTTCCAGCACCGGCACCCCCTGGCGGGTCAGGCAGAGCCCGACCGGACCGCTGCCGTTGCCGCGGGCCAGGATCGTGCGCCAGGCGTAGGCGGTCTCATTGGCGTCGGCGGGGCGCACCACCGACAGATTCGGGATGGCGCGTAGCGCCGCCAAGTGCTCGATCGGCTGATGGGTCGGGCCGTCCTCACCCAGCCCGATCGAGTCGTGCGTCCACACATAGATGGTGTCGATGTCCATCAGTGAGGCCAGCCGCACCGCCGGACGCATGTAGTCGGAGAACTGCAGGAATGTGCCACCGTAGGCGCGGGTCGGGCCGTGCAGCACAATGC
This sequence comes from Mycobacterium sp. NGS51, assembly GCF_059812525.1. NCBI lineage: Bacteria > Bacillati > Actinomycetota > Actinomycetes > Mycobacteriales > Mycobacteriaceae > Mycobacterium > Mycobacterium sp. NGS51. Next base: position 4,597 of record NZ_JCALCV010000008.1, on the reverse strand, counting down.
CCGACAGGATGGCGCCCATGGCGTGTTCACGGACGCCGAAGTGCAGTGTGCGGCCGTACCAATGCGCGGTGAAGTCTTTGGTCGAAATCGACGGCGGCCCAAAAGAGTCGACGCCGTCCATGGTGGTGTCATTGCTGCCGGCCAGGTCAGCCGAACCGCCCCACAATTCCGGCAGTTTGGGTCCCACCGCAGACAGCACCGCGCCGGAGGCTTTCCGGGTGGCAACTTCCTCGGACCCGGGTTCCCACGACGGGACGTCGGCGTCCCACCCGTCGGGCAGCTGTTCGGCGGTCAGCCGGTCCAGCAGCGCCTTGCGTTCGGGTTCCCGCTCGGCCCAGGCGTCGAATTCCGGCTGCCACTTCTGGTGCGCCTCCTTGCCGCGCTCCACCAGTTTGCGGGTGTGGGCCAGCACCTCGTCGCTGACGTCGAAGTCCTTGTCGGGATCGAATCCGAGAATTTTCTTGGTGGCTGCCACCTCGTCGTCGCCGAGGGCCGATCCGTGCGCCTTCCCGGTGTTCATCTTGTTCGGCGCCGGATAGCCGATGATGGTGCGCAACTCGATGAACGACGGCCGGTCGGTGACCGCCTTCGCGGTGGCGATGGCCTCCTCGATGGCGACCACGTTCTCGCCCCCCTCGACTCGCTGGACATGCCAGCCGTAGGCCTCGTAGCGGGCCGCGGTGTCCTCACACAGTGCGATGTTGGTGTCGTCTTCGATCGAGATCTTGTTGTGGTCGTAGAACACGATGAGGTTGCCCAGCTGCTGGACCGCGGCCAACGACGACGCCTCCGAGGTCACGCCCTCTTGGATGTCGCCGTCGGAGGCGATCACATAGATGTGGTGGTCGAAGGGGCTGGTTCCCGGCGCGGCATCAGGATCGAACAGGCCACGCTCGTAGCGCGACGCCATTGCCATTCCGACTGCCGACGCCAAACCTTGGCCCAGCGGGCCGGTGGTGATCTCGACACCCCGGGTATGGCGGAACTCCGGGTGGCCAGGAGTCTTGGACCCCCAGGTGCGCAGCGACTCGAGATCGGACAACTCCAAACCGAAACCGCCGAGGTAGAGCTGGATGTACAACGTCAGGCTGCTGTGTCCGCAGGACAGGACGAACCGGTCGCGGCCCAACCAGGTGGTGTCGCTGGGGTCGTGGCGCATCGTCCGCTGAAACAGCGTGTACGCCAGCGGAGCCAGGCTCATCGCCGTCCCTGGGTGCCCGCTGCCGCATTTTTGCACTGCGTCGGCGGCTAGTACCCGGATGGTGTCGACCGCAGCCGAGTCGATGTCCGTCCAGTCATCGGGATGGTACGAACGGGTGAGCGCAGAGATGTCTTCCAATGTGGTCACGAACTCAGTCCTCGCGTCGACAAGCGGATTCAATCCCACCCTAATGCGCCGTGCCCGCGCGTTGCAGGTGGAGATTGCGACATACCACGTGGAGCCGCGTGGTAAACGAACAACCGGCTACCGACCCTGCGGTGCAAGGAGATCAGCCCGGCGGTCTACCATCGTCTGTAGTAGAAGCTGCGCGCTGCTGCGAGCCGAGGAGTTATTGCGTGAGTATTCGCGAGCGCGTCGCGCCGAGCAGAGTACGCAGCACGGCGCTCGCATACTTGGCGCTGACCAAGCCGCGGGTCATTGAGCTGCTGCTGGTCACCGCGATACCGGCGATGCTGCTCGCCGAACGCGGCGCCGTGCACCCAGTGTTGATCCTCAACACGTTGATCGGCGGGATGCTGGCCGCCGCGGGCGCCAACACGCTCAACTGTGTGGCCGACGCCGACATCGACAAGGTTATGAAGCGCACCGCGCGCCGGCCGTTGGCGCGGGCGACCGTGCCGACCCGCCATGCCCTGGTGTTCGGGCTCGCGCTGAGCGTCGGGTCGTTCTTCTGGCTGTGGTGGACGACCAACCTGCTGTCGGGGCTGCTGGCGGTGGCCACGATCGCCTTTTACGTGTTCGTCTACACGCTGTTACTCAAGCGGCGCACGTCGCAGAACGTGGTGTGGGGCGGGGCGGCCGGCTGCATGCCGGTGATGATCGGTTGGTCAGCAGTTACCGGCACCATCGGTTGGCCGGCGCTGGTGATGTTCGCGATCATCTTCTTCTGGACACCGCCGCACACCTGGGCGCTGGCCATGCGCTACAAGGAGGACTACCAAGCCGCCGGCGTGCCGATGTTGCCGGTGGTGGCGACCGAGCGGCAGGTCACCCGGCAAATCCTGCTCTACACCTGGCTGACGGTGGTCGCGACGCTGGTGCTGGCATTAGCCGCCGGATGGCTGTACACGGCGGTGGCCGTGCTGGCCGGAGTGTGGTTTCTGGCGATGGCTCATCAGCTGTATGCCGGCGTGTGCCGCGGCGAGCCGGTCAAGCCGCTGCGGCTGTTCCTGCAGTCGAACAATTACCTGGCCGTCGTGTTCTGCGCGTTGGCGCTCGACTCGGCCATCGCTCTACCGACTCTGTTCTGAGCGCCTCTAAGCGCCTCTAAGCGCGAGCGTGCGTGTCGCCGGTCGACACGCCGCGATTTTTGCCGGGAACGCGCACGCTCGCGACAGCTAAAGCGCTTGAAATACCGGACGTCATGGTATTGAATATTCGATAATGAAAATCATGTTCAGTACGGTACGGGTAATGGAGGAGTGTCTGGCATGACGTTGCGCGTCGTTCCCGAAGGCTTGGCAGCCACCAGCGCGGCTGTCGAAGCGTTGACCGCGCGCCTGGCAGCCGCACAGGCCGGCGCGACGCCGCTGATCTCGGCGGTGGTGCCGCCCGCGGCGGACCCGGTATCGCTGGAGAGCGCGCTCGGCCTCAGTGTTCGAGGCGGCGAGCATGCCGCTGCGGTGGCAGACGGTGTGCAGGAGTTGGGTCGTGCCGGTGTCGGGGTGGGTACATCGGGCGCCAGTTACGCCGTCGGTGATGCGGCGGCAGCGTCGACGTATCTGATCGCGCGCGGCTGATCGTGACGGCTCCGGTATGGATGGCTTCGCCACCGGAAGTGCATTCGGCGTTGTTGAGCAGTGGCCCGGGGCCCGGCCCGTTGCTGGCGGCAGCGGCCACCTGGTCGTCGCTCAGCGCTGAATACGCTTCGGTCGCAGACGAACTCAGTGCGCTATTGGGGGGCGTGCAAGGCGGGGCGTGGGAGGGGCCGAGTGCTGCGCAGTATGTGGCCGCACACATGCCGTATCTGGCGTGGCTGACCCAGGCCAGCAGCGACAGCGCCGCGGCGGCCGCGCAGCATGAGACCATCGCCGGCGCCTACATCAGCGCGCTGGCTGTAATGCCGACTCTGCCCGAGCTGGCCGCCAACCACGCGACGCATGCGGTGTTGGTGGGAACCAATTTCTTTGGCATCAACACGATTCCGATCGCGCTCAACGAGGCCGATTACGTGCGGATGTGGACCCAGGCCGCGACCACGATGGCGACCTATCAGACGGTGGCCGGCACGGCGGTGGCGTCGACGCCACAAACCACCGCGGCACCGCCGATCCTGAACCATGATGACCACAATCACGGCCACGACGATGACGACCCGGCGCGGCACTTGAGCCCGCTCGACCCGCGCTGGTGGATAGATGTAATCAACGAGCAGCTCAAGAACCTTCAGCTGCTGTTTACCGATCCGGCCGCATTCCTCGCCGAACTTCCGTTCATTCTGGCCGACTTGGCCTTCCATGCCACCCAGCTGCTGGTGACTTACCTCCCACTCCTCTCACCTCTGCTGGCGGCTGCCGCCGTCGGGTTCGCCGCGGCGATTATGGGATTGGTTGCCGCCATCGCGAGGGCGGCCACACCGATTCCTCCTGTCGGGGAGCCGATCCCGGTTCCGATCGGCGCCACCAACGTGTGGCCGGTCGCCGGAATCGCCCCGACCACCGCTCCCGCTGCTGCCCCTGCTGCTACTGCACCCGCGACCGCACCCGCGCCGACTGCCAGCGCGGCACCCAACTCGCCCGCGCCGGCGCCCGCCGGAGTGGAAAGCTTCGCCTACCTGGCGGGCGGCGGCGCCGGCCCGGGGACGAGATTCGGGCCGACGATGCGCTCGCGCAGCAGTGCCTCCGAGTCGGCGTCTGAAACCGCCGCAGCCCCATCGGCCGCGGCGCGGGCGTCGAGCCGCGAGCAAGCGCGGGCGCGTCGGCGCAAGCGAGCCACGGAAAAAGAACGCGGCTACCGCGACGAGGTCATCGGAATGGGTATGGGCGCAGGCCCAGCGACTGCGACCGCTGACGATCAGCGGGCCGTCTCCGCGAACGGTGCGGGGCGGCTGGGATTCGCCGGAACCGCGGGCAAACGCACTGTCGCCGCGGCGGCCGGGTTGACCACGCTGGCCGGTGACGAGTTCGGCGGGGGGCCGGCAATGCCGATGGTGCCGGGCAGTTGGGAACGAGACGAAGTGCAGGGTGACGGTATCGATGACGAAAGGGAGTGAGTGATGAGTTTGTTGGATGCCCATATTCCGCAGTTGGTGGCGTCGCAGTCGGCGTTTGGGGCTAAGGCGGGGTTGATGCGGTCCACGATTGGGCAGGCTGAGCAGGAGGCGCTCTCGGCGCAGGCGTTTCATGTCGGGGAGTCTTCGGCGGCGTTTCAGGCGTC
>NZ_JCALCV010000073.1:0-205 GCF_059812525.1 Mycobacterium sp. NGS51 | reverse complement strand
TCGCGGGCACCGCCGGATCGATCGCCAAATACGCCGCCCCGGCCTTGAGCACCGCCAACATCGACACGATCGCCGCGGTGGAGCGCTCCAACAACACCGCCACACACTCACCCGGGCCAGCGCCCTGGCCGGCCAGCAAGTGCGCCAACCGATTCGATGCCTCATCCAGCTCGCGATAGGTCAGCGACCGCCCCTCACCGCTGAT
>NZ_JCALCV010000072.1:0-217 GCF_059812525.1 Mycobacterium sp. NGS51 | reverse complement strand
GGCCCAGTTGGCATCGCGTATCGGCGTTGGTGGAGATGGGTTGGCGCCGTTGGTGGCTGGTGAGCGGCCCGCGGTGGTGCCGTTGTCGTTTGCCCAGCAGCGGTTGTGGTTCTTGGATCAGTTGCAGGGGCCCTCGCCGGTGCACAACATGCCGACGGCGCTGCGGATCAGTGGGGCATTGGATGTGGAGGCGTTGGGTGCGGCGCTGGGCGATGTG
>NZ_JCALCV010000071.1:0-227 GCF_059812525.1 Mycobacterium sp. NGS51 | reverse complement strand
GCGGCGTCCCAGGCAGTGGCGACCGGCTCGACGGCCTCGGCCGCAAGATCGGCGGCATCGGGATCGTCGAGCAGTGTCACCAACGTGTACACCACCGCGGGCCAGATCGCGTCGGGGACACTGTCGAGGTAGCGGATCTCCAGCCACCCGCGTGGCCGCACCGGAGGAAAAAGCGTGGTCAGGTGGTAGTCCAGGTCAGCGGTGGTCGGATAGCGACTGGCCAGCAA
>NZ_JCALCV010000070.1:0-234 GCF_059812525.1 Mycobacterium sp. NGS51 | reverse complement strand
GTTTTACCCGCAAAATCGGACGGCGTGACCTAGATATGACCTGACTCGGTGCAAACCCGAGAGGTTGCGCCATGTCCCCCGTCGCCGATACGGCGTTGAGCGACCACTTGCACGACGCCCGTAGGCATCTTCTGCGCGGCTATGTCGCCGTCGATGAGTGCCGCCGCGATGTTGTTGGCGCCCTGATAAACGACGTCGAGAAGCGAGCGAAAATGCTTGCCGGGCAGTTGAGCG
>NZ_JCALCV010000007.1:0-269816 GCF_059812525.1 Mycobacterium sp. NGS51 | reverse complement strand
CGGTAGAAGAGGATGTGAAGAGCGCAAGATTGGGTCACTCAGTGAATCCGGAATGCGGGAGTTGAGAAGGTCGGCTGGCGTCTTTTCGTCGGCCAGCGCGAGTTCGTAGTAGTTGGCGACGTGGGTGCCCGGAGCGACGCGATCGGGGGCAATGCGGTGAAGGTACGCGACAACGGCGGTAGTTGAGCGGAGTTGATCGAAAAGGAAATCCCATTCTCGCCGCAATACGGCCACGTATGGAAGTCGCGCGGCATCGGCGCCGTATTCGAGGGTGTCGGGAGGGTCGTCATGATCGATAATCACCAGACCGATCCATTCGATTGAAGATCCATCAACTGTTACCGATCGCCCTCTGGCGTTGGTGTGCTCTAGCGGTGAGCGCTGAACCGTTCTTACTGAGCCGGCGGCCTGCCGAGCTCCCTCTGCGATCTTCTTCCTAATCCACGATATCTCGCGGGCGGGATTGTCGGTCGCGTTCGATCTGGCCTTGACCTGGACAGCGACGCCCAAGTCTCCGCAGGCGATTGTGCCGTCGCCGACTTCCCTTGTTGCGGCACCGCGTTCAACGGTTCTGGGCGCAAGAACAAAGTCAGGTAGGCCCCAACGCGCCGCGGATCCACGGCTGGCACGCTCCGCGGCCTCTCCGCGAGGGATGCCCTCATCGAGTGATGTTGCCCGGGGGACCACACGGCCATAGATCCCGTCCGGTCGTTGCACCAGCATGATGAATTCGTCGCCAGTTTGGTAGGTCGCTAGGCCGAGGTCGGATGCCGCCAAACCGCTTTCGATGTCTGGAACGTCGCTGGCATCTACCCGAGCCCAAAGCGGGTCATCCTCAGGCGATGGCAGTAGTCGAAAACGACCACTGTGCAACGGCGGGCGCAGACCCACCGACCGCTCTAGTCCCTGGATCAACAACTCGATGATGAGCAGGAGTCCTCGGCAGCGGACGCTCATGTTGTCGTCGGGATCTTGAGGCCACGGCTCGGCGTTGAAAACCGGATCAAATGCTATGCAAGGGTTCGCACGGGGACGTGTTCCGGGAGGCACGCGAAATGTTGCGACGCAATGGGTATCGACCAGGAGGCCATCGGGCTTGACCTGAAGCTCGCTCGCTGAGCCGGGGGCATTAACCAGTATCTGCGGTTGCGCAGAGTGTGCCCAGAATGCGACTAGGGGCCTGCTCTCAGCCTCGATGACTTGACCTAGGCGGTGCAGGTGCTGCACTAGTAGGAGGAAGATGCGATGCGAGTCATCGTCGTCAGTGGCTAGGTAGTAGGGCTGGAACTGCTCGATGAGCTGGATTTGATCTGGTCGAAGTCCGTCAAGGGCTCCTGAGTCGAGAAAATTGCGGAACTCGGCGGCGCTCTCGCACAACGGAAATTGAGGGAGGTGGTTGCGACCGGGTGCGCGCAGAGCGGCTGACACGCACCGCTCCGTGTCCAGCAAGGCTTCGCGCGCGGTTGCTAGGAGTAGCGAGACGAATTTCTTCGCACCGCTCCGCAGAGAATCAAGGCGATGTTCCTCGTATTCGTCTACATATACGTCGACGCGCCCATGGCCATCCGCATCCGCAAAGACAGATGTATCGAAGAGATCGGTCCTGACTAGCTCGTTCCAGCGATCAGGCAACTCTTGTCCTGCCCGGTTCGCCTGATCGAAGAGCTCCCAGGAAGCGCTAAAAGCGTCACTTCGTGCATTCGATCCGAGTGCTGGATCGGTTTCCTGTACCAGGAGGTCGTTTGTCGAGCCGCTGTTAGTCATGCACCGTCGCAATCGCTCTAAGAGTCGCTTCGTTATCTCTACAACGAGTTTGTATCCCATCCGGCTGGGGGGCACCCCCTTAACTATCGGTGTTTTGAAACGAAGAAGAGCCGCACTGATTCGAAGACAGGAAAGTCGGAACAGACCGGAGCAGGGGTCTGTGGGCAGCAGTCGCGGGACTCGAGCCATGCGTAATGAACAGGCCGGCCGGGCGACTCGCACGCATTTGCTGCCTAGGTACCGACGGTCGCCGGTGTTCAATTATTTCGATTGGGGTTCAGATGGCGGCACCCACCCAAGCTCTCTCACCAATTTGTCGAGGTTCACTCGGTGAAACGCGAATCGTTCGTGCTCGAGACATCTTTCACGCAATAGACCTGGTTCGACGCCGACGTGGAGTAGCAGCAGAACCCGAATCAGCCAGGTAGTGAGACGAGAAAGGGCTAGCCAGCGGAGCGCGCGCTTCTCGAACGGATCTTTCGAGTCGTTCATGCTCGGCTGCGGCAGCTGGTGGGCGAACTCGATCCGGGTGTCTCTCAGCCGCGGAGGGACATTAGCCACGGATTCACCGATTTCAGGAACGGCGGCCAGCACCGCTTCGACAATGTCGGTGGCGCGTTCGCGGTAGCTTCGTTCTCCGAGATGGCCAAGCGCATCGCCCACGCGTCGGCGAACCAGCTCGTGATCGAGTTGCCCATCTTTCTCTGCTTGGGTAGCAGCAGCCTCAACGGCGGCCTCGCGTATACGTTGCAACGCGGCTCGCTGCTCCCTGGATTTCTGTTGGTCCGCCTCCTCCGGCAACCACAATTGTTGGAAGGGCAACCGGCGGTGAAATCCCTCAACCAGCGACGTGAGCACCTGAACCTGGAGCTGAACGGGCATTTCCAGTTCCTTAGCCACCGCCCATGCCAGACCGTCGAACCGGTCGTTTAGCTCTATCCAGCTGGCGAACCGCTCAATAGTGAGCTCGGTGCTGGGCAGCAGGGTCTGAAGGCGGGCGTGCTCCGGTTCCACACCGAACGCAGGGCCATGCACCGCCAGCCAGGGGCTGTCGGGTCCGACACGCATCTGTGTCTGGCGTGCAACAAGGTCCTTATCCGGAAATAGCGCCAGTTGTGCGAGCGCGAGACATCCTGATACAACGCGACTTTCGATTTGTCGCAAACCCACCGGCGTTGACGACTCGTAAACTAGCCAGTTTCCGTCCGAGGAGGACTCGACACTGAGCACGGACTGATCGTCTTCGACGACAGCAGAATCGCCGTCGGTGAGATGTGCGAGCCAGAGCGGGTTGTCGAGGAGAAATCGAACGGCGCTGTAGCTCTTATCGGATGTCACGGGGGCGGCTCCAATGATGGCTGCCGAAGCGACATAGCGCGGGGCCGAGCCCGCGCCACCAAAATTGGGTGCGTTCAGTAGCGTGACAAACTCACCGCTCGCGAGTTGACCGGCGACCGTCACTGGGCGAAATCTCGCAGCCGAGCCCGCAGCATGTGATCTCATCACGCCAGCGATTTCGCCCACCTTCGCGGCAGGCACCGGTGGTTGGCCCCCCGGCAGTAGACCTATCGGCAGGCCGCCTTCCAAGGCCACCTCGGCCCGCTCACCTGCAGTAGCGGTAAAAGTTCCCTGAACCACGACGTCGGGATATTCGGGCAGCCAGAACTGTCCACCGACAGCTTCGAAGTTTGTCACCGAGAGGTCCCTTTCGCCTGGACTTATCCCTGCAATAACGATACGAATTCGACAGGGTGTTCACTTGCAGCGGATCAGTGACCTACAAGAACGCGGTGCCGTGATTGAGCGCGGCGACAACGTTCGGTCAGCAGCTCAAAAGCTCGGAGCACCCGGAGCAAGCTAGGTGCGGATTACGCTTTCGAGGAGATAAGAACAGTCCTGCGAGGACATCTCGATCCAGTTGAGCGCGACGGTCCGCTTCCGTGCCGTCCACTCGATGGCCTGAGCCACCCACCACGCCGCCGCCGGAATTCGGCGGAAAGGCTGTCACACGGACGTTTGCGAAATCTCCTGTCCAGCCGCCATGTGCAGACGGCGATCGGCGGTGCGCAGCAGGGGATTCCCGGGGACGCGGGCTATCGGCATAGCAGCGAAGCCTAAGCAGGTGTGTGTATATTAGTGTGTATGGCCAGGTTGAATGTGTATGTCCCGGACGACTTGGCGGAGCGTGCCAGGGCGCGAGGCTTGAATGTCTCGGCGCTGACTCAGGCCGCGATCAATGCCGAGTTGGAAAATTCTGGAACCGACGCATGGCTTGACGGGCTGGAGGCCAGAAGCACCGCCGCTCGGCATGACGATGTGTTGGATGCGATTGATGTCGTCCGCGACGAGTTCGGAGCGTGAGCGCGCCCGCGGCCTTACCGTCAGAGCACGTGGTCATCGACGCTAGTGCGATGGTCGATCTACTTGCGCGCACAGGCGATCGGTATCCAGCGGTACGTGCTCGACTCGCCCGCACTGTGATGCACGCGCCGGCACACTTTGACGCCGAAGTGTTGTCAGCGCTTGCTCGCATGCAACGCGCCGGTGTGCTCACCGTTGCCCAAGTCGATACGGCACTCGATGAGTTGAGGCAGGCACCAGTGACCCGGCATGAGCTCATGCCGCTGCTTGCCGGGGCTTGGGCGCGCCGCGACACTCTTCGCCTCACCGATGCCGTCTACGTTGAACTCGCCGATACGGCAGATCTGGTGCTGCTGACCACGGATCAGCGATTGGCGCGCGCTTGGCCTGCGGCCTATGTGATCGCCTGAGAGAACTCAAGGCAAGACCGCCGTCGTCGTCGCAGAGGCGCTACCCGCACCGCTGCTTCAGAGCTGGGCGGTAGATGTCGCTTGAGCAAAGCGACTGGCCGGGTCGCACGCAGCGCGCACTAGGGCAACATCATCGACAACGTCCACGTCGGTCAGAAGCTCAACGGAGGCCACCTGACAGCCGTTGTCCTGCAACGCCGCTCGGGTCAGCGCGCCGGTGTCAGATTGCGACATCGGCACCCTCCGCAGACACTCGGCCATCAGCGGCTTTTGCAGACCTAATATCCACCAGCCGCCGTCGCGGGTCGGTCCGAGCACCGCCTGGGAATGAAGGAGCGTGCGCGCGCACCGCGCCAGAAGTTCACCAGTTACCTGAGGAGTGTCCATCCCGATCTGCAGGACGGGTTGTCCGGGGGACGCGGCGCTTGTGTCATTGTGTGCGTTGGCAAGCCGGTCAGCGAAGGCGTCACCGCGCTGCGGGATCACCGTGAAGGAGGCCAGCCGCTGTCGGATCGTGGCGGCGGCTGCGGCGGCGTCTAGGTCGCCGGTGAGTGCTACGACCCGATCGGCCACCGGCGCATCGACCACTGCATCCAGCGTGTCGAGTAGCGCCGCGGCAGCGATCTCGGCGGCGACTTGGTTACCGACGGTGGCGGCGAGCCGCGTTTTGGCCCGGCCGGGTACTGGGGCCTTGGCGACCACCAACAGCGTCACCGGGAGGACGTTCACGAAATCACCTTCCAGAAATCCAGAATGGCGGTGATGCTGCCGCGCAATGAACCGCTTACTTTGGATCGCCCACCCATCCGCGGGCCATAGCTGACGTCGAGTTCGACGACTTGCCATCCGGCGGCGGCGGCGCGGACCAGCAACTCCAGTGGATAGCCCGATCGCCGATCGGCGACACCGAGTTCTAGCAGTGCGGCACGCCGGGCCACCCGCGTCGGCGCGATGTCATGCACGCGCAGACCGTGGCGGTTCCGCAGCCGCCAGCTCATCACCACGGTCCCGACCCGGGCGACCCACGGCCAATGCAGCCCGGCCACCGGCCGTCGCCGACCGGTCACCAGGTCCGCGCCGGCCTCGAGTGCGGTAACTAGCCGGGGCAGATCACCGGGATCCATCGAACCGTCGGCGTCGATCACCGCCACGATCGGGGTGGTGGCGGCGAGAATTCCGGCGTGCACCGCCGACCCGTAACCGGGTCTCGGCTCGACGATCACCGCAGCGCCGTGGCGTCGGGCCACCGCGGCGGTGTCGTCGGTGCTGTTGTTGTCGACTACCAGCGCCCGGTAACCGGCGGGGATGGCCGCCAGCACCCCCGGCAGGCAGTCTTCCTCGTTCAGACACGGCAGCACCACGGTGACCCCAGCAGTGTCGTCGGGCATGTCGTCCGACCCTAGGGCATCGTCGGAGAAGCGCATCGCGGTCCGGAGGCCGGTTACCGCAGGGGCGCGAAGGCAAATTGGCGCAGGCCTTCACGGGGATCGATGGCCGCCCGGAACCTCAGCACGTTGGCGGCGCGGGCGGGGTCGGCGACGATGTGTCGGACATCGCCGCTGCGGTAGTGCCCGGTGACGACCGGCGAGAGCGCGTCGTCACGTGCCTCACACAGCGCGGCGGCCACTTCGAGGATCGAGATCGGTTGTCCCGAGCAGACATTGAATGCCGCGAAGCCGCCACGCTCCGAGACATCCACGGCCGCTAGATTCGCGGCCGCGACGTCGTCGACATGAACGAAGTCGCGCATCTGACCCCCATCTTCGAACACCTCTGGCGGAGAGTCCTTTTCGATCGATGAACGAAAGATCGCGGCAACCCCCGAGTATGGTGTGTCACGCGGCATTCCGGGGCCGTAGACGTTGTGGTAGCGCAAGGCCACCACTGACCCGCCTGTCGCCTCCGACCACGCCAGCGCGTAATGCTCCTGCGCGGTCTTGCTGGCGGCATACAAGCTGCGCGGGCGCAGCGCGGCATCCTCGTCGACCAACCTCCACTGCAGTTCTTCATGAGCCACCGGGCAGCGGTGCTCGAATATCCCGGCGTCGAGATCAGCGCGCCGCCGCGGTAACGGCTCGACCGGCCCGTGAACAGGACAGACGTAGTGGCCCTGCCCGTACACCACCATCGACGACGCAAGCACCAGCCGCCGGACACCAGCCGCGTACATTTGCGCCAACAAGACCGTGGTCGCGAAATCGTTGTGGGAACCGTAGGCCGGGGCGTCACCGGCGTCCACCCCGGCGCCCACCATGGCAGCCTGATGACATACCAGATCAACGCCGGCCAGCAGCGGTGCCAACGCCCGCCCGTCTCGCACGTCGACCTGCTGGCAGTCTGGCGGCAACTGCGGGTCAGTTCCGTGCGCGGCGGGCAGCAACAGGTCGGCACCGATGACCTCATGGCCGGTGGCCCGCAGCGCCGCGGCCACCCTTGAGCCGATGAAGCCGGCCGCACCAGTCAGCAATACCCTCACGACAGCTCGACGTCCTTTCGAAAGCGATGCTTGCAGAACCGGCCCCTCCCCACTGTGCCCGACGGCGACGGCTCGACTGAAGCGGCCAGAGCTAACTGGCGGCAAACATCGCAAGTTTGGAAATGGCTCTGGCGGCAATCCTGAGCGTAGTCAGCACCGAATAACAATTGAACGCACCAAGGATCCGGATGGGATGGGGATGGGATGGGCCTGCGCGTCCGAAGGCCAGGGATCGGTTATGGCTGCTGACACGTGCCCTGCGACTGCGACGCGGTCCATCGACCTGATCTACCGATCAGCTGCGGCAGGCGACGCCTGCTGGGCCCGCAATCACCACGGGTATCGCCGCGAATTGCCGATGGCCCGGTGGATAGGCGGGCCACAGAGCACAGCAGAAGACCGGCTCGCCGATGAGTACGTCCTGTGGCACTGCTCATTGCGCCCCACACTGGACCTCGGGTGCGGCCCAGGCCGATTCACCGCCGCGCTGCAACAGCGCGGGTTGCCGGCACTGGGGGTCGACAGCTCGACCGTTGCCGTGGAGATGACCCGCACACGCGGTGCAACCGCTATTCGCCGCGACCTGTTCGCACCGTTGCCGGCTGAGGGCAACTGGGACCAGGTCTTGCTGACCGATGGAAACATCGGCATCGGCGGTAACCCTGTCCGCATCCTGAGGCGAGCAGCCGACCTCCTCACACGCGGTGGCCTGGTCATCGTTGAGATCGAATCCCGGGGCACCGCGTCATGTCACGAATTACTGCGCTGGGAGACTGAACAGCATGTGGGACACTGGTTTCCGTGGTCACGTGTTGGTGCCGGCGCCCTCGGTGGCATCGCACAGGCGGCCGGCCTAACGCTCAGGTATATCGTCGACATCCACGATCGCGTCATCGCGGTGCTCACAGCGGCCACTTGCGGCGGGGATGTTCCGTAGTCGGCAAAGGACACGTGATTGCCCAGCGAGCCGAAAGGTCTTGACGCGCACCGGCGCACCGAGTCGCAGGTTAGAGACGGTGCGGAGCCGGTCTACGGATTTCCCGCCGCGTTGTGGCGGGCGTTGGATCACCGCCGCCCGGTAGGAGTCAGTGTGTTGCAGCGCTGGAGAAGTCCGTTGCGCGGACCGTGGCTGACGTCGGTGCTAGGCGCGGTGCTGCTCGCCGGGCTGCCAGTCGTGATTGTGACCGGCCTGCTGTCCTACATCGCGTATGGTCCGCAGTTCGGTCAGGCCATCCCCGCCCACGTCGGCTGGCTGAAGCTGCCGACGTTCGATTGGCCGAGCAAGCCGTCATGGCTGTACCGCCTGACCCAGGGCGTGCATGTCGGGCTGGCCATGATCCTCGTCCCAGTGGTGCTGGCCAAGCTCTGGTCGGTGATTCCCCGACTGTTCACCTGGCCACCCGTGCGCTCGATCGCCAACCTGGTCGAGCGCCTCTCACTGTTGATGTTGGTGGGCGGGATTCTCTTCGAAATCGCCACCGGGTTGCTCAACATCCAATACGACTACATCTTCGGCTTCAGCTTCTACTCCGCGCACTATTTCGGAGCGTGGGTGTTCATCGCGGGTTTCGCCGTCCACGTACTGATCAAACTCCCGAAGATGCTCATCAGCCTGCCCTCGCAGCCGATTCGCGCCGTACTGCGCACCTCGCGCGCCGACACCCGTCCCGAACCACCGGACATCGACGGGCTGGTTGCCGCCAATCCGGATCCACCGACGATCAGTCGCCGTGGCGCGCTGGCCCTCGTCGGCGGCGGCGCGCTGTTCGTCGGGCTGCTCACCGCCGGCCAGACGCTCGGCGGTGTCACTCGTCATGCCGCGCTGTTGCTGCCACGCGGCCGCAGCCGCGGCATCGCGGCCCCCGACGACTTCCAGGTGAACAGGACCGCGCTGGCTGCCCGCATTGCGCCCATGGACACCGGCGCCAACTGGCGACTCACCGTGCGGGGGCCCTCGCGGACAATGCGATTCGACCGCGCCGCCCTGGAAACGATGCCGCAATACAGCGCCGAACTCCCGATCGCCTGCGTCGAGGGGTGGTCGACCACCCAGATTTGGAGTGGAGTTCGCCTTCGCGATCTGGCCGTCCTGGCCGGCCTCCCGCAACCCGCGCGGATGTCCGTGCGCTCGATGGAGCGGGCCGGCGCCTTCAACCACGCTGTCTTGCAAGCCAACCAAGTCGGCAACCCGGAATCGCTCCTGGCTCTCCGGGTCAACGGCGTCGACCTGTCGCTAGACCACGGCTATCCAGCCCGGATCATCGTGCCCGCGCTGCCTGGTGTCCATAACACCAAGTGGGTGCGGTCCATAGACTTCGCCCAGCATTGACATGCGCGCACTGCTGACCCGATTCGCCGCGTTCTACGGCAGCCATCCACTGCACCTGCTGGGCACCATCACCGCATGGGCACTCGCCGGATACGCGGTAATCATGCTCGGTCCCCAAGCGCTGTGGAACACCACCGTGTGGTGGCAATCCATCGGCGTGTGGTTCATCGCCGCGATCATCGCCCACGACCTGGTCCTGTTTCCGCTCTACGCCCTCGCCGACCGCTCCCTCACCGCAGCCCTTACCGCCATCCGAGGTCGCCGGAAGCGGACCGCAACGAGCACACCGCCGGTGTCGCCGTTGAACTACCTGCGTGTGCCGACACTGGCCGCCGGACTGTCGCTGGCCATGTTCTTTCCCGGGATCATTCGGCAGGGAGCAGCCAGTTACGCCGCGGCCACCGGTCAAAACCAACAGCCGTTCCTCGGACGTTGGCTGCTGCTCGTGGCAGCCGTCTACGGTCTCAGCGCGCTGACCTACGCGGCCCGACTGGCCGTCAGCGGACACTCCCGGGCCGGCGATGGATCCTAGGGTGAGTGGGTGAGAATCGAGCGCCGCGAAGTCGCCGCGGTGTCGCTGGGCGCCGCACTGGTTGTGACGGCATTCGTGGTGCCACATCTGGGCTTGGGCGGCGTCGCCCCGCTGATCCACAGCACACCGCGGGCGATCCACGATTTTGCTGACACCGCACCGATTTTCGGGTGGTGGAAGGCCCATGTCGGCTGGGGCAGCATTGCAGCTCTGGTCATCGGCGCGGCCACCGTCGTCTCAGGCCCCGATCTAGCACAACGAATGTCATGGCGGGCCCTCACTTTCACGACCTGGGCCACATCCGGCGCATGGGCGTTCTCGCTGGCGATGATCGACGGGTGGAAGCTCGGCTTCGCCGGCCGGCTGACCGCTCGCCACGAATATCTGCGGCAAGTGTCGACGATCACCGACATCCCCGAGATGTTGCGGACCTTCTCGGCGCGCATCGTCGACTACCAGCCCCATTCCTGGATCACCCATGTGTCCGGACACCCGCCCGGGGCGCTGCTTTCCTTCGTGTGGCTCGACCGCATCGGACTGGGCGGCGGCGCGTGGGCGGGTGCATTCTGCGTAATGGTCGGGTCGAGCGCGGCGAGCGCGGTGATCGTCGCCGTGCGCGCCGTCTCCGATGAGACAACGGCGCGGTCGGCCGCACCGTTTGTCGCGGTAGCGCCGACCGCGATCTGGATTGCGGTGTCGGCAGACGCGTATTTTGCCGGTGTCGCCGCCTGGGGCGTTGCCCTGCTGGCGCTGGCGGCCAGCCGGACTGTGCGACGGCCAACTCTCGCCGCGATCGGCGCGGGGCTGCTACTGGGCTGGGCGATCTTCCTCAATTACGGGTTGCTGCTCATCGGGCTGCCGGCGCTGGCGGTACTCATCGCGGTCAATGGCCGACGGGCGGCGCGGAGAGCGTTCACCGCCGCGGCAGGCGCCGCGGCCGTAGTCGTCGTAGCATTCGCGATGGCGGGCTTCTGGTGGTTCGATGGCTATACCCTTGTGCAGCAACGCTATTGGCAGGGTATTGCGAAGAACCGCCCGTTTCAATATTGGAGCTGGGCGAATCTGGCGTCGGTCGTGTGCGCGATCGGCCTCGGCAGCGTGGCCGGGATAAGCCGGGTCTTCGACATGTCGGCGATTGCGCGCCGCAGCGGGCTGCATCTCGTGGCGCTGGCTGTCATCATCGCCATTGTGTGCGCAGACCTGAGCATGCTGAGCAAGGCCGAAACCGAGCGCATCTGGTTGCCATTCACCGTGTGGCTGACCGCAACGCCAGCCTTGCTGCCCCGGTCAACACACCGCTGGTGGCTGGCCACCAACGTTCTAGGCGCGCTGGCGATCAACCACTTCATCCTGACGAATTGGTAACGATGCTTCGAGTCACCAGCGCGCCCTTGCCGGGCCGTCAGTAATCCCAGACGGTCGGTACGCACCGAAAAGCGTTGCCAGCGACCGCCACCCGACACACAGACGGGAACGGCAGGTGGGTGGCTACCAGCGACTCGCCTGTCGACGCCAGCTCGCGCAATAGGCGCACCCGGACGCGAGCGGCCTCCTGGGGGTCGTGTTCGAATCCGTTGTGCCACTCAGGGTTCTCGAACCCGACCTGAAAAATTGCGTCGCCGGCGAATGTCAGTCGGTCGCCGCCGGAGGCCAGGCGGACGACGCTGTGTCCTGGAGTGTGACCGCCGGTTCGGCAGATGAGCACTCCCGGCGCCACCTCGTACTCCGTCTCGAATGGACGCAGTTGGCTGCGGTACCCAGCCAAGAACCGCGAGGCGATCGACCGAAGCGCATCTGGCACCGGCGGCGGCATGTGGGTGCGGGAGAAATCGGGCGACTCCCAGAACTCGGCCTCGGCGGCCGCCACGTGGATCCGCAGGTCCGGACGCAGTCGCGCCTTTAGCCCGTCGGTGAGTAGGCCACCAACGTGGTCCATGTGCAAGTGGGTCAGCACCACGTCGGTCACCGATGAGGGATCGATGCCCGCCGCCTCCAATCGGTGCACCGTCTGCCCCGCCCGCGGAAAGTCCGGAAACTCTACGCCTAGACCAGCGTCGACAAGGAT
This sequence comes from Mycobacterium sp. NGS51, assembly GCF_059812525.1. Classification (NCBI taxonomy): domain Bacteria; kingdom Bacillati; phylum Actinomycetota; class Actinomycetes; order Mycobacteriales; family Mycobacteriaceae; genus Mycobacterium; species Mycobacterium sp. NGS51. The sequence goes on along the minus strand of NZ_JCALCV010000007.1, from coordinate 257,879 downwards.
TGTTCGGCCGCCGCTGCGCACTACCACCACGTTCAGCGGCCAGTCGATGACATCCGGCGGCAGGAACATGCCGGTCAGCCAGTCCGTCAGGTCGGCCTTGTCGGCGTTGATGGCCATGGTCGCAGCCGGAATCGGTAACACGCCGTCGCTGATCACCAGCACTTCAATGTCGCCGACCTGGACTGCGTAGCGCGACGGAACCAAGTCGTCGAGCCCTCGTGTACCAACGGATAAGGCGTTGTCCAAGCTCATTGTGTTCTCCTCGATCGTTGATATGCGGAACGACGGCCACACCGATCGGTGGGCGCCGCGTGGGGAACGCATGCCGGTCTAGATCGCACTGGATGAGCATCGCGCGGCGCAGCAGTTCGGCGCACCCTGGAAAATGCGTAGTCCAGGCCGCGGCGGGGCGTAGTTTCCTGGGCTGAAGGTGCGACGCGGCGCCACTCTGTGGCCCAGATTTCGGACGCGCTTCCGCGCCTCAAGCAAAGACGCGCAAGCCCCTAATGGCCGGCGTTGCGGGCGAGATCGATCGCGTACTGGTTGACGAAGGTGCCTGCCTGGGGTTCCCCGCGGCCGCACGACCCGTCGGACTCACCCGGACGTTTGACCCATAAATAGGCGTCGGCGTGCGCGCCGCCCGTCGCCGTGGTGGGCGGGGTACCCAGGGCTCGGCCGGTCGGGTTACACCAAGACAGTTCGCCGTCGGCTGGTCCGGCGCCGTTGCGCGACGTGTCGATCACGTAGTTCGACCCGTTCGTCATCCCCGAAATCGCCTCGCCGTAACCGATCTCCTCATCGGTGGTGAAGAAGTTCGCGGTGTTGAGGCTGAAACCCCGCGCCTTAGTCACGCCGACCTGGTTGAGCCTGGCGGCCATCTCCTCGGCGCTCACCCAACGTGAGTGACCGGCGTCGACGTAGACGGCCGAGGCTGGGTTGCTGGTCAGGGTGTCGACGGCATAGCGGATCAGATCGAAGCGCTCCTGGCGCTGATCGGCCGACAAGCAGTCGGCCATGGCCAGCGCATCGGGCTCGAGGATGATCGCCGCGGGTCCAGTACCGACGGCGGAGGCGACGCCGTCGATCCACCCGCGGTAGGCAGCTGCCGACCCGAACCCTCCCGCTGCGAAGCTTCCGCAGTCGCGATGCGGGATTCCATACAGTGCCAGGATCGGTACGGCGCCGGCAGCCTGCGCGGTAGCGATGTACTTCGCGTCCACACCGGGAGTAGACGCCTGGTCCATCCAGTAGGCGTGCGGCGTGTTCGCGATGGCGATCAGCTCTGCATTGGGCGGATTGGCGCCTTTGGCGGCGCGCATCGACTTCGACGCGGGATCAACATAGAAGGGCTTGCCGTCCAGCGGGTTCGCGCCATTGACCAGGCGCATCGGCGGGGCCTGCACCGGGTCGGCAACGAGACCTGGGCCGGCAACGAGACCTGGGCCGGCAACGGCCGCAACCATCAGGAAAGGGGTGATCCACCGCGCGACCGCACTAGCAGCTGAAGACATCACCCCAGGAAATTAGCGCTCTCAAAAAATGGACGACAAACCGGCCCGACGAACGGCCATCGGCGAACTAACTCCGCAAAGCGCGGATACGCTCCCAGTTGTGACGAGACCCGCATCCCGGCGCGATGTCCTCAGGTATGCGGCGCTGTTCGCGCCGACGCTGGCCGTTCCCGGCGCCCTCGGCGCGACGCTCGGCACACCGAGGGCTGCTGCCGAGGGTCTGCAGCTCGTCGATTTCGCAGAGCGGTTAGTCCAGCCCGAGCAGATCAAGTCGGCGGGCCTCGACGGGGCATTGGTCTACGTTTCCGAGTCGCGGCCGGGCGCCGACTTTGATTTCAAGCCGGTCACCCGCGACTATGCAGACCGGCTCCGGGCGGCCGGGCTGCAGATCGTCAGCTGCTACCAGTTCGGCAAGCCGGGATGGCCGACGCCATCGGATTTCACCCGTGGCTACGACGGGGGTGTGGCCGACGCCCAGACCGCGTTGAAACTGCACACCGCCGCCGGTGGGCCAAAGTCGGCGCCGATCTTTTTCAGCGTCGATGAGGATGTCGATCCCAAAACATGGAAAAGCCTGGCGGTCGAATGGTTTCGTGGAATCAACTCGGTGTTGGGGGTAGATCGCACGGGGATCTATGGCGGTGTTCGCCAGTGCGCCTGGGCGATCACCGACGGGGTCATCGGAGCTTCGACCACTCCGGGGTATCGGTGGGCGTGGCAGACGAAGGGGTGGTCGGGGGGCGAACGCGAGCCCGCGGCAGTGCTGTTCCAGCGCGAAGTCGTCACCGCATCCGACCCGGGTCTTACGATCGACGGCGTGCACGTCGACGTGAACGACGTCCTCGCAACCGATTTCGGTCAGTGGGACCTCGCCCGCTGATCACGACGAGCACACCGATACCGAGGAGGAGCCCAGGCCATGAGCGACACCGACATGTTGGATGCTGCCGCGACCGCGGGAGCGGCGATGGAGCAAGCCGTCGCGGTTTTCATGCTGCATCCCGAAACCTTGGGTGAGAGCGTCGCGGCCGGCTACCAGAACCCATTGGCGGGCTACGTCGCCGGCCGCGGGGGAGTGCTGGGCGAGGTCACCGGCGACACTGTCAGTGCGGTGTTTGCGGTGTTCGAACCGAACACGTTGAGTGCGATGTGGGAGGAAGGCGTCGCGGTGCGCGGCGCCGCCGCTGCAGCGCAACTGTATTCGGACCAAGCCGCAGGGTTTGCACGCAAGTACCTGTCCGGCGCGCAGGGGTTGGATCGCATCGCCGCGTTGGGGGAGAAGATCATCGCAGCGACGCCGATTGCGGGGTTGCCGTTGTTCGCCGGCTGGCGCGCGATGCCGTTGGCCGACGATGCCGCCGCCCGGGCGCTGCAGGTGATGTTCGTGCTGCGGGAACTGCGCGCTGGGGTGCACTTCAACGCGCTCACCATCTCCGGAATCACCCCGGTCGAGGCACACATGCTCAACAAGGGGCCTCAGTACACCATGATGTTTGGCTTTGCCGAACCGTTCGCCGACGGCGCGGAGAAGAAAGACCGCTACGGAGAGATCGAGCAGGCGACCAACCGGCGGATGGCGGAGATCTTCGCGGCCGCTCTCGACCCGGCCGAGGCCGAGGAGTTAGCCCGGCTGAGCACCGATGCGCTGACGTCGTTGCAGGCTAACGTCCCGGGCTGACCCGACTGAGCGGCCGTCCCTAAACCTAAACCTAAACGTCGGGCGGATGGAAAGGGTTGTGTTCCTCTCCAGCAAGTGCCCGATTGCCAGATCGTAGTAATTGAAACGTTTCGTGAGACAAACCGTAGTGCAGTCAGGTGTAAGGCGTTGCAACACAATGAGTGTCAGTGACTGCGACACCGGGCGGGCGCTCTCGCGTCCTGTACAGACCCGCCAGGGGCCTGGCTGTGATCACCAGGCAATAATCATCGGCGCACCGCGGGGATCCTCAATCCTTCGGCTGCGGCAGCTGCGCTGAGCGCACTGTCGTAGGCGAGGAAGTCGACACCGTCCGGCACCGCGTCGGCCACAGACATGGCACTCGCGAGTTGCATCGCGCCGTATGCCCGCAGCCCGTGCACACCCACGAAGTGTGCGGCAGCATCGATGACGGCTACGGTGACCGCAACAACCGAGAACCGCGGCGGCCCGTCGATGTCACCGAAATAGTCCGCTTCGAAGTCGGCGACGAGGACCGCGGCATCGGTTGCCGCGAGTTCGCCCATACGATGCTTCCGCCAAAGCGCTGCGGGAACCTCGACGCGAGCCAGCTGGCTGACTACCAGGTGCGACAGTTTCCTGACGTCATCGGATTCCTGCTCGTCGGCGTACAACTTGACCAGCGCGGAAGAGTCGGCAAAGACACCAGCGCTCACCCCCGATCACGTATGACCAGGCGGGACAACGCAGTGCCCTCACCCGCGGCCCTCCGCGCGCGGGCCACGGCATCGCGATCCGGCCGGACGCGCCGTTGTCCGGCTTCGACCAGCAGCCCAGCCAGCGCAAGGCGCTCACGAAGCCGGTCGACATCGTCCCCGGCGAGAGCAGGGTCCGTCGCAGCGCGAGCCAATTGGGTGAGGTATTCGTTGAGACTCCAGCCACGTCGCGACGCCACTTGGCGTACTCGCTCGACAAGCTCGTCGGGAGCACGCCAGGTCACCTGAGTCATGAATGCATGATAGCAGTCATGACTCACGCGGCGGATCGGTCTATGACGTCCCCTCGGTCAGGCCGCCGTCGCCAATCGCCGCACGTTGCTCACCCTGACTGTCGAGCCGTGCGCACTTACCGCTCACTTGACGTCGCCTACCGATTCGTGGACTGACGGACGAGTCGCCTCAGCTCGTCGAATCTCCTTCATCGGCAGGAAGGGAAAATCATGGCGGGTTGGCTCCCGCGAGCGGCATGCGCGCCTAGCTCAAGCTGTCGGACCCTGCCGCCAGACTCCCAGCATGAGCCGACGCAACCGCGAGAACCGGACCGCCAAGCAGAAGAAGCGGCGCCACCGAGACCGCGCGAGATTCAACCCCGGACACGACGGGGCGCTGCTGCAGGAACTTCTCGTCCTGGCCTTGCGCGACGCCGCGATGTGTCCCGAGCACGACGCCCACCAACACGGATAGCGCCTCGTCGTCGACCGCCGCCGCCAGGTCCCAGGTCAGCGGAAGCGGACATGCAATGTCGCCAGGCCGAAGATCTTCCGGCCGGCGGACTTCGCGGCGACGATGACGACACCGGTGCGCGTCGCCGGATCCAGCGACTTGATCCGGCCGCTGAATTCGATGTCTGCTCCCTCGGCGGCTGACACGATCGCGGGCGCCGACAGTCGCACCGCGTAGCGGGTAACCGCACCGGGGTCGCCCGACCATGCGGAAGCGAATCCCGCACCCAGACCCATGGTGAGCATTCCGTGGGCGATCACATCGGGCAACCCGGCCAGCTTGGCGATGTCCTCGTCCCAGTGAATCGGGTTGGCGTCGCCGGCCACACCGGCATAGTTCACCAAGTCGCCGCGGGACAGTCGCGTATGGCGCACCGGTAGCTCGTCGCCAACCGCCACGTCGTCGAACGATGGCGTTCCCGGCGTGCGGGTCATGCCTCCGTCGGTGATGCGAAATTCCCCCTCAGGACGCACCGTCTTCTGGTACGCGTCATCGGATTCACCGACGGCGAAAATGTCGACGTCGTGCATCATCGCGTTGTGTACCGCGGTTTTGATCGCCGGATCGACATCTTCGGCGGTGACACCGACGACGGTGGTGTGCAAGGTGTGCACCCGCTCGCCGGCGGTATCGGTGAAGGTGTTGGTCACCGTGATTAGGTCTCTGCCGGCGATTCTGCGTACCGAGGTCAGTTCAACGTCGACGTGCAGTTCGTCGCCGGCCACGATGGGGCGGTGCTGTTCGAAGACTTCTTCGGTTTGCATGTAGGTGTCGTAACCGACGACCACCGATTCGAACATGCGGCGATTGCAGGTCATGCCGGGGGCCGAGGTGAACGTCAGTGGCGCCACCAGGTCCGAATATCCCAATTCCGCGGCGGCGGCGGTATCCCAGTGGGCGGGATGGTAGTCCTGCACTGCGCGGGCGTATTCGCGTAGCTTTTCGCGGCCGACCAGGTAGGTGCCATCCATCTGGTAGTAGTGGCCGACCCGGGATTCGATTACCGACGCCTCTGCTGCTGCGGTCATGAATTCGCCCAACTTTTCTATCGGCTGGTTCGCGGAGGCCGACCACAGCACACTAACGCCCGGACACCGTAGCGGTACACGCCGCCGCGCTTCGCCGGTGGCGAGTCAGGCCACCCGCCGCTCGGCGTGACGTTTAGCGAACAGCCGTTCACGGGTAGCCCGCGGTAACTACTCGGATGGCCAGCACGCCGTCCGCGCGAGGGGGAGCGGTTGGCGATGAGCGACAACTTCACTGCAGCTCAGGCGGCACCCGATGTGCCCTACGAGAAGCTTCGCCGTGACGCCCCGCTGCGGGTGCCCGACGAAGACCCGTTCTATCAACCGCCGCCGGGCTATCAAGATGCAAGCCCCGGAGATCTGCTGCGGTCCCGCGACGTAGAGCTGGGGTTTCTCGGCGTTATCCCTCAGCGGGTGCGTGCCACGCAGCTGCTTTATCGCAGCACCGACTTGCACGGGGAGCCCGAAGCCGCGGTGACTACCGTTCTGCTTCCTGAACAACGCGATCCGGGGCGCGTCTGCCCGGTGTTGTCGTATCAATGCGCAATCGACGCGGTGAACCCACAATGTTTTCCGTCATACGCTCTGCGCTGCGGCGCGAAGCCGATCGGAGCATTCGTGCAGTCCGAATACCTGCTTGTCGCCGCCGCGCTGGCGGAAGGGTGGGCGGTGTCGGTGCCCGACCACGAAGGATGCCACGGGATGTGGGGCGCACCCCATGAGCCGGGCTTCCGGATTCTCGACGGCCTCCGCGCGGCGTTGCACTGTGACCGGTTGGGCTTGTCACCGGCAGCTCCCATCGCCCTGTGGGGTTACTCCGGCGGCGGACTCGCCTCGGCGTGGGCCGCCGAACACAACGCGGATTACGCTCCAGAGCTCAACATTGTCGGCGCGGTACTCGGGTCACCGGTCGGTGACTGCGGCAACGTTGCACGCCACCTCAACGGCACCTTCTTCGCCGGCCTGGCCGCGCTGATGATTGCGGCGTTGACGCACGTCTTTCCCGGCGCGCAACGTGTCGTCGACGAACACGCCAGTGACGAGGGCAAGAAATTGCTCGACGAGCTCCACTCGATGACAACAGCGCAGGCCGTCTGGCGTCTGCGCGGCACCGACATCGGGTCATACGTCGATATGTCTGCCGAAGAGCTTTGGGATTTGCCCGACGTGCGAGACGTCTTTGATGCGACCAAGTTAGGCCAGTTCGTTCCTCGCCCTCCGGTGCTGGTCGTGCAGGCGGTGCATGACCGCATCATCAGCGTCGACGCCATCGACAAGCTCGTCGCGTTCTACCAGGAAGCGGGAGCCGCGATCACCTATCACCGGGACCGGTTCTGCGGCCACTTGCTGCTGCATCCGCTGTCTGCTCCCATGGCGCTGGGATGGCTGCGTGACCGATTCGACGGGCAGAACGTGAGCAAAGATCGCGCGCGTACGGCGTGGCCGACGCTGCTCAACCCCTCAACCTGGTTCGGCATGCTCAAGCTGGGCGTCGTCACGGCGAAGGTCGTCGTCGGGCGGTGACCACGCGGCCGGCCTCACCGCTGCGGCAGCGGGCGGGAACGCACCAGCGTCGGCCACCAGAACCACGGTCCGAGGATTCTGACGATGCACGGTACGACAAACGAACGCACGATCAACGTGTCGAGCAGCAAGCCGATGCATACCGTCGAACCCACCTGACCGATCGTTCTGAGATCGCTTGTGAGCATTGCCAGCATCGTGAACGCAAATACCAACCCTGCGGATGTCACCACACCACCGGTGCTTCCGAGCGCACGGATCAGACCGGTATTCAATCCGGCGTGAAGCTCCTCTTTGACACGAATAATCAACAGAAGGTTGTAGTCCGAACCCACCGCCACCAGGATGATGAACGTCAGCGGCAGTATCAACCAGTGCAGGGACAGACCGATGAGGTGCTGCCAGACGAGGATGGAGAGCCCGAACGCTCCGGCGTACGAGAAGGCCACGGTGCCGGGAATCACCAAGGCGGCCATCAGACTTCGCGTCAGAAACAACATGATCAAGAAGATCAGCACGAACGCCGCGATCGCCACGATCAGCAGATCCGAGGCGGCGTACTCCTTGATGTCCTTGTCGTTGGATCCAGACCCGCCGATATAAACTCTCGCCCCGGCCAACGAGGTCTCTTTCAGCGCCGTGGTGATCGCTGTGGGGAACTGTTCGACATGCTGCACCCCTTCAGGCCCCATCGCGTTGCCCTCGTGGGTGACGATGAAGCGAGCAGCCTCGCCGTCCGGCGACATCAAAAGCGCCATACCGGTTTTGACATCTTCATTGTCGAAACCTTCTCGCGGGATGTAAAAGAAGTCATCGCTGCGGGAACGATCGAAATCAAGCCCCACATTGACCAAGTCGTCGAATGTCTGGTCAGTCTGGGTGGACTGTAGAGACGACTGGCCGTAGCTGCTGACTAAAAGAGCGGCCAACGCCTCCGAGTCGTCGGCAGTGAGTTTCAGCTGTGTGATGACTTGCGGCAAGAGCCTGTCTAGGGCCTCGAGGGAGGTTCTGGCGTCCTTGATGTCAGCAGCCAGGTGGTCGATGTTGTCGAGCCCATCGAAGAGTGATCTGAATGCCCAGCAGATGGGAATGTCGAAACAGTGCTTCTCCCAGTAGAAATAGCTCTTGATCGGCCGGAAGAAGTCGTCGAGATTTGAGATTTCCGAATTCATCTCGTCGGTGATCTGTTGCAAATCCTCGACGGTGAGCACCGTCTTGTGCAGCTCATCCGACATCCTCTGGAAGAACACGATCTCTTTGCGCAAGACTTCGACAGAGTGTGTCGTGATCGCTGCCTGCTGGTCGGTATTGGCGTTTTGCTGCTTGTTGAACGGAAGCTGTTGACCGTTCCCGCTGCCCTGCGTGGTGAACAAGTAGGGGAGCGTGGCGTGTTCCAATGGTCGGCCCAAGGGTCTGGTGATGCTTTGCACCATCGCGACGCCGGGAAGCCGAATGAGGCTCTTGGCCACCCGGTCTAACGAGATGAAGTCAGCTGAGTTCCGCATGTCATGATCCGTCTCGATCATCAGCATCTCGGAGAACAGCTTGCTCTTGGGGAAGTGCCGATCCGCCGCCGCGAAACCCTGATTGGCGGGGGCACTGTGCGGTTGGTACTGACGGTCGTCGTAGTTCTGCCGGTACGTCGGCACGAAGATCGCCCCGAACACGACGGCAGCGGCACTGGCCGCGAGGACCGGCACCGGCCACCGCACCACGCTCGTGCCGATCCGCCGGTACAGCTGCGCCTTGGCCTTCCCTCTCGGGTCGAACAGTCCGAAAAGGCTGCCCACGGTCAACAAGGCCGGACCGAGCGTCAGCGCTGCCGCGATGTTGAACACCATGGCGATGGCGACCGCCGGCCCCATGGTGTGGAAGTAGTTGAGGCGCGCGAAAGTCAAGCAGAAACACGCCCCCGCGATCGTCAGCCCCGAGCCAAGGATGACGGGCGTGACGCTCTTATAGGCGGTGTAGAAGGCATCCTCCCTGCCTTCGCCGGCCTGCCGCGCCTCGTGATAGCGGCCCATCAAGAAGATGCCGTAGTCGGTCCCCGCTCCCAGGGTCAGCGCGACAACGATATTCACGGCGAATGACGAGAGCTCGATGTACCCCAAATGCCCGAGGGTTGCGACAACCCCCTTCGCGACCAGCATCTCGATCAGGACTCCGAGCAGGGGCACCAGCAGGTTAGGGATGGACCGGTACACCAGCAGCAACATCCCGAGGATGAGGAAGATCGTCACAATCGTGATGTTGTTCAAGCTCGAATTGGCAATAGCCACCGTGTCCGAGGCGAGCGGAGCCGCGCCGCTGACATAGGCCTTGAGCCCGGGCGGCGGCGTGTCCGTCGCGACGATATGCCGAACGGCGTTAACGGATTCATTCGCCTGCATTTGGCCGATATCGCCCGCAAGACGCAGCAAAACGTACGCGGCCTTGCCGTCGACGCTCTGCGCTCCCGCCGCAGTGATCGGCTTCCCCCACAGATCCATCACGTATTGCACGTGCTCGGGGTCTTGCTTGAGCCGACGCACCAAGTCGTCGTAATACCGATGATCCGCATCACCCAACGGCCGGTTGGCTTCCAGCACGAGCATCGTCAAGTTGGTTGAATCGGACTCGTGGAACTTCTCGCCGATGCGCAGCAGCGCCCGCTGCGAGGGCGCGTAGTGCGGGACCATCGGCCCTGCGAGTTCTTCCGCGACCCGCTCTACCTGCGGCATGAAGGTATTGGTCGACACGGCGAGCAGGGCCCAAAAAGCGATGATCGGTATCGCGAAGACGCGGACCATTCTGGGGACGAAGGGTCGTCTCGCCCGATACTGCGCCCGATGCTCGCTCACGCGGACTTCACCCTGCACATGACGTGCGCGTCCGCGTGAGTATCCGATTGTTCATCGCGGACAACGCCATTCACCAGCATTCGGCAGCCGAGTTGACCCCCGTGGACCTGCGCCGAGATGCTGCCCGATACCACGGTGAGGGTCGTCGTCTCGGTGTGGGACCACGGCAATGTCGTGAGACTAATTTGATGCGGATGCCCGTCGATGTCCAAGTAGACGAGCATCCCGCCCTCGCCGGCGGAGCCGAACAACTCATACGTGAGCTGTTTGGGGGTGAACTGCTCAGGTGCTGCCGGGCCATTGACGGTGATGACGGGCGGGGGAGCGGAGAACTGATGCACCTTCCACATGGCCACCGCACCCGCGCCGACCGCAACGACGGTAACCAAAGGCATCCAGAATCGCGCCAAGACAGTCCTGCCGACTGAACGAGGGCTCACTCCATCACCTTTCGAGACCCCGTCCGGACATCGCCTTCTCGCCCCCGCTTCCGGCTTCGCGCCAACGCAAATAGTAGACGGTCATGTGCCCAATGGACAGAGCCGCCTGCTGGTGGCCGCGCCAGATGCCGTGGCTTGCGTCAACGGGAATTCTGCAGACGCCGTTTCAACCTTGCGCTGCGGAGAATCTGAGTCGTGAAGTTCATGGACGCCAACATGGGAAACACCCCGAGAAATGTCCGCTCGGAGGGGGTCGCTCCGTGCAGGTGGTAGAGACTGCCGAACACATAAAAGCATCCGACCATGAACAAAGCGCCGGGGATGCACAATGCCATCACGGAGCCACGAGCAGTAGCGACTTGCTTCGCAAAGTCCAATTCCTCGGCCGACATTGCTTCGCGTTTGCGGACTTTACGCAGAACGGCTTTCGCGCTGCCTACTTCTTCGCTTATCGGAGTCGGTGCTCGGTCCCCCAGCCGTCTCACATACACAGCAGCAAAGGCGGCGAACACCAATGTCAGCGCAAGGGCGACTATGGTCAGAAAACCAAACAACGCCGAACCCACGATTCCGCTCCCTCGCTTCGCCGTCGAACTTAGCACCACGCACCTTAGAACGATCGGCCACGCCAGCGGCCGTTACGTCAGTGAGGCGGTGTAAATCTCCTCGATATTCGATCCGAGCTTCTCGTCGAATTCCGCATCGCTCTGGTCAACCGTCAGCCCCTCGGTCAGCGCTCGGGAGAAGCTCGCGATGAGGTGGTGACATTCGGCCAGGATCGTGCAGCTTTCGGCGAGGCTGTAGCCGCCGGACAACGCGACCACCCGTAGAACTCGGGGATGCTCGATCAACGGCGTATAGAGGTTGTTTTCGTCCGGCAAAGTCAGCTTGAGCATTACCTGCCCGTCGCCCGCCAGCTCGTCGAGCTTTGCGTGCAGCGCTTCCACCAGCAGGCTGTCCGCTTTGGCCTTGTCGGGGCATTTGATGCTCACCTCGGGCTCCAGGATCGGCATCAGCCCACGCTCGGCGATCTTGTGCCCATACTCGAACTGCTGCTCGACGATGGCCTTGATGCCCTGCTCGTTCGGCTCTTGGATGAACGAACGCATTTTGGTGCCGAAGATGCCCTTGTCAACGGCCCGATCCAGTAGCGACTCGAGCTTGGTCATCGGCTTCATCAGCTGCACACCGTTCTCGGCATCGCTGAGTCCTTGGTCGACCTTCACGAACGGGACGACGCGCTTCTGCTTCCACAGGAACGCCGCGGTGTCCTCGCCGTTGATGCTGCGGTCCATCGTCTGCTCGAACAGGATGGTCGCCAGAACTTTGTCGCCGGTGAAGCTCGGACTTGCCATCAGCCGCTCACGCATCTCGTGGATGAGATCGAACATCTGCTCTTCGTTGTCGTACGCGTCGTCCGCAACGCCGTACAGCTTCAGAGCTTTGGGGGTGCTGCCACCGCTCTGGTCCAGCGCAGCGATGAAGCCCTGCCCTGACTGCATCCTGTTGCGTTGCTCTTCGTTCACAGCAGTCCTTCCTTCGTTTCTGCATCGGGCCGTCTGACGCGACCCCCACGGGTGCCGGCCGAACGCGTGCGGTCCCACCTTCTAGCATGGCCTGCCGCCGCCTTTGCGGCTACCACTTGCGAGAGCCGCGCAAACCGCCTTCCCTCTGCACCTGCCGCGGCACCTATACCGTTGCGGTTGCAGAAAGGAAACCGATGGCACAGTCCGCCGACGACTCCACCGCAGGCCTGCTGCAAGAACTGCTGTGGGCCTACGGGCCGTGCGGCCAAGAAGAGGCGGTGCGCGCTGTGTGCGCCCGCGAGCTGCAACCCCTCGTCGACGACATGTGGACCGACGACGCCGGGAACCTGGTCGGCTACATCGGCGCCGCTCAAGGCTCGAACGACGACGCTGCGGCGCACCAGCAACGTCACCGGTTGGCTTCGACCGCTGGGCCCACCCCCGCGACGCGGGTCATGGCCCATATGGACGAACTGGCCATGCTCGTCAAGCGGGTCGAATCCGACGGCTCGCTGCACCTGACGCAGTTGGGGACGATGTATCCGGGCAACTTCGGGCTCGGGCCGGTGGCTGTGCTCGGCGCCCAGGAAACCCTTACCGCGGTGCTCACGCTCGGCTCCGAACACACCACCAAGGAGAGCCCGCGGATCTGGGAAACCAAACCCGACCAGGGCGACAAGGCGCTGGATTGGCAGCATGTCTACGTCTTCACCGGCCGCAGCACCGATGAGCTGGCCGCCGCCGGGGTTCGCGCCGGCACCCGGGTGTGCGTCGACCGGAGCAAGAGAACGCTGGTCGAGTTCGGCGACTACGTCGGCGCGTACTTCCTCGACGACCGCGCCGCGGTGACCGCCCTGCTGCGCGCCGCTCGCCTCCTACGCGAGTCCGGACGACGACCCGTCGACGACGTCTATCTCGTGTTCACCACCAACGAGGAGATCGGCGGGGTGGGCGGCAATTACGCCAGCGCCGCGCTGCCGGGCAGTCTCACCCTCGCTCTGGAGGTCGGGCCTACCGAGCAGGAGTACGCGACCAGCGTCACCGGCGGGCCCATCGTCGGTTACAGCGACGCGTTGTGTGTCTACGACAAGGATGTCGCCGACCGGCTGATGACGATTGCCACCGACCGTGGGCTGCATCCTCAGGCCGCGGTGTTAGGCGCGTTCGAAACCGACGCCTCCCACGCCAAGGCGGCCGGGCTGACACCGCGGGCGGGGTTGTTGTGTCTGCCTACGCTGAGCACCCACGGTTATGAAGTCATCGCCCGCAGCGCAATTGACGCCATGGCAGGCATCATCGTGGACTTTGTGCTGAACCCTGCTGGAGACGGCCACTAGCGCACGTCGTCGAGCACGATTACTGCGACGGTGCGGGGCTCATCGATCCGATCGAATAGGTTTCCCGCCCGGTCGGGTATCCGCCGCCGTTGGTGGCGATATGAACATGGTCGTAATGGTTGAGGGTTTCCGAGCCGTAGTCTGCCGTCCAGCTCGGCGCGCCGATACCTGGGTAAAACTTCTGCCTCCAGATCACGTGGAGCACGCCCCACCGTCTGGCATTCGCCAACGCATACCCGGCGATCTGGTTGCCGAGCTCGATACCGTCGGGTGTGTGATGGTTCGGGATCATCACGTCGATCGCCAACCCGTTGGGATGCCATTGCAAGGGATCCTGCCGGTACCCGCCGATGGTGGTGATCTGTGGAAACAACACGCTGATGGCACGGGCCGCCCAGATGGTCTTGACCTGCAGGCCCTGTTCCGGCGCAATGCCGGCGGGTAGGTCAAACTCGAATTGCTGGGCAGCGGCGGGCGCGCTGGCCGCCAGCGAACTGACCTCAGCGGCAGTGGCGATGTGCGGCTCTGAGTGGCCGGCGGCGGGCGGGGCGCCTTGTACAGGTTTGGCGTCTGTCTGTGCGATCGCCGACGACTTTGCGCAGCACGGAGCCTCTGTCCCTTGGGCGTACAGCATTCCGCCGAACACGACGAGTGAGCCCGCCAGGGCCAGCCATCGGCCCCGCTGGTTAGCTAACAGCCGTACGCCCACGCAAGCACTGTAGTGCGCCATATGAGGCGCCGTGGCAATCTTCGCGTGATGACAAGTTGTCAATAAGACAGCGGGGACGGTTGCGACCGACGAACAGTACTGTCAGACCATGACGCGAGCGATCCAGACCAAGGTGTGCGTGGCCGGCGGCGGTCCGGCCGGCCTGGTGCACGCCCTCCTGCTTGCCCGAGCCGGAATTCCGGTTGTCGTCTTGGAGAAGCACAATGACTTCCTGCGCGACTTCCGCGGCGACACTGTGCATCCGAGCACCCTGCGCATCATGGATGAGCTTGGCATCGTCGATGAGCTCCTGCGGTTACCGCACACCAAGGTCAACCGTGTCGCCTTCGACACCGACGGCTCGATACGCACCTTCGGCACTTTTGGTGTGCTCAAACGGCTGGGCTTCAAGCACCCTTACATCGCTTTGATGCCCCAATGGGACTTCCTCGACTTCCTCGCTGAAAAGGCTTCTGCCTACCCGGAATTTACGTTGATCCGCAATGCGGAGGTCAAAGATTTGATCTTCAATGGCGATCGAGTGATCGGGGTGCGCACGCCTGACCTCGAGGTGCACGCCGACTTGGTGGTCGGCGCGGACGGGCGCAAATCCGCGGTGCGGGCCGCGGCCGGTCTGGAGGTCGCCGCGGCGCACTCTCCGATGGACGTGCTCTGGTTCCGGCTGAAATGGCGCCCCGGCGATCCGGAGGAGCTATACGGGGTCATCCGCAAGGGCTTCACCATGGCGCTGATCTACCGCAGCGACTATTGGCAGATCGCGTATCTGATGCCGAAGGGTTCGAATCCTCGCGACGAGTCGCTCGAGGCGTTCAAGCAACGCATCGTGTCGGTGCGACCGCAGTTGCGCGAGCACGTCGACGACCTTGAATCCTGGGATGAGACCAGTCAACTCGACGTGCGGGTGGACCGGCTCAAGACGTGGTGGCGCACCGGCCTGCTGTGCATCGGCGATGCGGCCCATGCCATGTCACCGATCGGCGGGGTTGGCATCAACCTCGCTGTTGCCGATGCGGTGGCAGCGGCCAACATCTTGTGCGGACCGCTGCGCGACGGCCGTCTCAACAATGCCGATCTCGCGAAAGTGCAGCGCCGGCGAGAGCTGCCAACCCGGATCATCCAGGCTATTCAAGTGTTCGCTCAGGACAGGGCAATTGCGCCGAACTTGACTGGTGATCTATCCCCGATCCGCATCCCGAAGATCGTCGGTCGGGGCCCGTTGCAATTCATCCCACCGATCACCTTCGGACGCGGTGTCCGCCCCGAGCATGTGCGCACCCCGGACGCCCACGCGGCCTGAGCTAGACTCGCGCGGACATCACACGGATACGACGTCGCGGTCGGGAAACTCATGGATCTGCAGTGGTCAACCGAAGAGCGGGCATTCCGCGATGAGGTCCGGCAGTTTCTCGACGAGAAGTTAACTCCGGAGTTGCGGCGCGCCGGCCGGTTGATGACCAGCGTCTACGCCGAGCACGACGCGAGCATGGCGTGGCAGGCGATCCTGCACGAGCGGGGCTGGGCGGCGCCGGCATGGCCGGTCGAATACGGTGGCTGCGACTGGAGTCTGACCCAGCACTACATTTTCAGCCGCGAATCGACGCTGGCGGGTGCACCGTCGTTGTCCCCGATGGGGATTCGGATGGTCGCGCACGCCATCATCGCGTACGGAACCGACGAGCAGAAGGACTACTTCCTGCCGCGGATCCTGACTGGCGAGGTGTTCTTCTGCCAGGGGTACTCCGAGCCCGAGGCGGGGTCGGATCTGGCCGCGCTGTCGATGGCCGCCATCGCCGACGGCGACGATTTGGTGTGTACCGGCAGCAAGATCTGGACCACCCATGCCGCCGAGGCCAATTGGATGTTCGCGCTGGTGCGCACCTCCCGCCTGGAGAAGAAGCAGCAGGGCATCACGTTCGTACTGATCGACATGGCCTCACCCGGCATCGAGATTCGCCCACTGGTGATGACCTCGGGCGAACAGATCCAAAATCAAGTGTTCTTCGACGAGGTGCGGGTGCCCAAAGCCAACGTCATCGGCGAAATCGACAACGGCTGGACGGTTGCCAAGTTTCTGTTGGAGTTCGAGCGCGGCGGCGGCGCGGTAGCACCGGCCCTGCAAATAAGCGCCGACGAGATTGGCGAAGCGGCCGAGGGCCGACCCGGTCTCGGCGACGCTTTCATGCGCAAGCTTGCCGACGCGCGGATCCGTGCCGAGGTGTTGGAGATTCTCGAATACCGGGTGCTCGCCGCCGTGGGCGAGGGCCGCAACCCCGGTGCGGCGTCGTCGATGCTCAAGGTTCTGGGCACCGAACTCAGTCAGGCACTCACCGAACTCGCCCTGGAGGCGGCCGGACCGCGCGGCCGGGCCTACCAGCCGCACGTGACTGCGCCGGGCGGTCCGATCGCCGAGTTCGAACCGCCCGCCGACGGGTACCAAACCGGTGAGCCGTGGCAGGCCGTAGCACCGCTGCGGTACTTCAACGATAGAGCCGGCTCGATCTACGCCGGCAGCAACGAAATTCAACGCAATATCCTCGCCAAGGCGGCACTGGGACTGTAGATGGACTTCAATCTGACCAACGAGCAGGAACTGCTGCGCGACGGCCTCGCGAAGTTTCTCGCCGCTCGGTACACCTTGGAAAAGAGCCGCGAAGCCGCTAAGACCGGAGCCGGTTGGCAGCCCGCTATCTGGCGCGGCTTTGCGACCGAGCTGGGCATTCTGGGAGCTACGTTGCCCGAGGACGTCGGTGGAATCGGCGGTGGCCCAGTGGAACTCATGATCATCAGCGAGGCACTGGGCCATGCACTGGTGGTCGAACCGTATGTGGACACGGTCGTCGTTGCCGGCGGACTGTTGCGCCGTGCTGGCGGCCAGGCGGCGACCGCGCTGCTGGAGAAGATCATTGCCGGCACCGCGGTTGTGACGTTAGCCGGCGTCGAACCGGACTCAGGTGATCGCTGGCAGGAGGTGTCGACGCAGGCCGAACCCGACGGCGAGGGCTGGGTATTGAACGGCTCCAAGATCATGGTGGTGGCCGCTCCGCTGGCAACGCACTTACTGGTCAGCGCCCGCACACCGGGCGTCGATGGAATCTCGTTGTTCCTCACCGATATCGGCTCAGTCGGTATCGAGGTCCATCCGTATCGAACCATTGACGACCGCCGCGCAGCCGACATCACGTTCAACGATCTGCGGCTGCCGTCCGAGGCGCTACTCGGCGAACCGGGCCTGGCAGGGCCCTCCTTAGCCCGGGCACTCGACGAGGGCGCCGCGGCGATCTGCTCCGAAGCGGTTGGCTGCATGCGAAAAGTCTTGGCGGACACCGTCGAATACTGCAAACAGCGTCAGCAGTTCAGCCAGCCGATCGGCAGTTTTCAGGTGCTGCAGCACCGGATGGTCGACATGTATATGGAACTCGAGCAGTCCGTCGCCGCGGTCTATCTCGCGATCCTCAAACTCGAGGCCGACGAGGCGACCCGTGCCCGCGCAGTGTCGGCCGGCAAAGCCACCGTCGGCCGGGCGGCACGGTTCATCGGCCAGCAAGCCGTGCAGCTGCACGGCGGAATGGGGATGACCGAGGAGCTGGCCATCGGGCACTACTTCAAGCGGCTCACCGCAATTCAGTACGAGTTCGGAACCACCGATCAGCACATCACCAGATACGCCGTGCTAACCAAGGCGCACCTATGAATCAAGTAGCGGTGATCACCGGCGGTGGGGGCGGCATGGGTGTAGCCACGGCCAAGATCGTCGGCCGCGACCGCACCCTCGTCCTCTGCGACGTCAGACAGGACCGGCTGGAGACCGCGGCCGGCGCGTTAACGGATCTCGGGATCACAGCCACGATCGTCAACTGTGACGTCACCGACCGGCAGGCAGTTACCGAGCTACTCGAAATCGCATCCGGTCTCGGGACGGTCGCCTCAGTGATCCACACTGCCGGGGTCAGCCCCAGCATGGGTGATGCCGACTACGTCATGCGGACCAACGCGATCGGCACGCTGAACGTCAACGAGGCCTTCTACCACAGGTCTGATGAAGGCTCCGCAATCGTCAACGTGGCGTCGATGGCAGCCCACTTGTTGCCCGAAAACATCACCCCGACACAGCATTTCCCGCTGGCGCTGAAAGATGAAGCCCGTTTCATGACGGAAATGACGTCGGTGTGCAGCATCGTCCCCGAGGAGGCCCGCTCTGGTCTGGCGTACGCGATCAGCAAGAGCTTCGTCCGGTGGTACTCCACCTTGCAGGCCGAAAGGTTCAACGGCCGGGGCATCCGCATCGTTTCGGTTTCCCCTGGTTCCATCGACACCGAGATGGGCCGGCTCGAGGAGCAGGCCGGCGCCGGCGCGCTGGTCGCCGACGCAGCGGTGCCGCGGTGGGGCAAGCCCGAAGAGATGGCGGAGTTGCTGGCCTTCTGCGCGAGCGACAAAGCCGGTTACCTCACCGGCACCGATATCCTCAGCGATGGCGGAGTGGTCGCGTCCATGCAGGAGCGAGCCAGGGTGGCAGCCGAAAACGGTTAAACCGCAAAGTCCTTACTCTCAGTCGTGTCGGTGCAAGAAGCCGTGCAGAGTCGCTTGGACGAGTTCGTCGACGATGGCTTCGCGAGACGGCTGCTTGGTGCCGAAGTAGGTCGAACGTAGTGCCGCCATGCCGGCGATCATCGCCACCGTCGAGTGGGCCGGCAGGTCCGGCTGGCTGGAGCGCATCCCACGAAGGTGCATGCCCTCCGCGCTGATCTGTCCGAGCACCCTCAGTGCCCGTCCGATGTCGGCAATGCCGGCGTCGGCGATTTCCTCGTCGCCGAGCGTCTCGGAGGCAAGCAGCGTCAGCAGCAGCCCGCGGTGTTCCACCAGCACGTCGTAAAGGTGCCCGACGAAATGTCGCGCCAGTTCCTCCTCATCGGTTTCCTCGGGCACCACCGATTGCCACGTCCTGCCGAATTCATCGACGAAGTCGGTGAAAGGTAGCACCAGGGCCTGTCGGAACAGACCCGCTTTCGAACCGAAGTGACGGAAGAGCAGATGCTCGGTGACACCGGCGGCTTCGGCGATTTCGCGCGTCGTCGTGCTGCGGTAGTCCCGGCGGGCGAAAAGATCACGAGCAGCATCGAGCAGCAGCGTCCGCGGTGCGCCGCGGGGCCGGCGCGCAGCGCGGGCCGGCGATTCGGCCGCGGTCGGCTTGTTAGCGGCAGGGCGCTGGGTCACGGGTGTTCACTCCTCGGACCGCGTCTCGGCGGTTGACCGCTTTGAAGATAGTCGCCACCGCCGGATTTTTAAGATAGTGTCCACTATCTGTAAAGCGCCGGAGTCGGTATCGGAAGGGGCGTGGGCGTGGGTGCAGTCATCATGCTCGGCACACTGTTCGGACTGATCGCCCTGGTGTTCGGCCTGGTCAGTTACTTCGATCCGGAAGCACGCGGGGCCGCGAGCCAACAGGGTGACGGGTGAGCGCCGAGCTGACCCCGCTGCTGAAGGCGGGCCTCGCCTTCGCCTACATCGGGGGCGTTAGCTTTCTCGCGATCGGTGTGTACCTGAGCTTGCGTCGCCGCCGCGTGCACCCGCTCCTGTTGCTCAGCATCTCGGCAATCTCGTTCTCGTGGATCGAAGCGCCCTATGACTGGGCGATGTACGCACAGTTCCCGCCCGCGCTGCCGCGCATGCCCTCGTGGTGGCCATTGAACATGACGTGGGGCGGGTTGCCTTCGTCGGTTCCTATCGGCTACATCTCCTACTTCGTGCTGCCGGCCGTCATCGGTGCCGCAGTGGGGCGGCGGCTGAGCGCAAAGTTTCACTGGCGCAGGCCGTTCACGTTGCTCAGCGTCGGTCTCGTCGTCGGCTTCTGCTGGGCGTTCCTGTTCAACGCCATCCTGGGGGCGCGGCTGGGCATCTTCCACTATGGCTACGTGATCCCGGGGCTTGCAGTGTCGGAGGGGACCAAACACCAGTATCCGATTTACGACTCTCTCGCCATGGGTGTGCAGATGATGGTCTTCACCTACCTGCTCGGACGCACGGATTCCGAGGGACGAAATGTCATCGAGATGTGGGCCGACAAGCGCGCCAAGGGTCGCCTGCAATCGTCGGTGCTGTCCATCGTTGCTGTCGTCATCGTCGGAAACCTGCTCTACGGAGCGGTTTTCGCGCCCCACCTCGCCACGAAGCTAGGCGGATGGGTGACCGCAGGACCGACAGCGCCGCTGTTCCCAGGGGTTGAAAACCAACCGCGGTAGGCACGCCCAGGTGTGGTTCAGAGCAAGGAGAAGGGATCAGTGATCACCAACCCGACCGCCGAGCTGTACTACGACCCGTTCGACTTCGACATCGACGACGATCCCTACCCGATTTGGCAGCGGATGCGTGCCGAGGCGCCGCTCTACTTCAACGACAAGTACAACTTCTATGCGTTGAGTCGCTATGACGACGTCGTCCGGGCGCTGCCCGATTGGCAGACCTATCGGTCCGGCCGCGGCACGACCGCCGACATCCTGTTCAGCGGCATCGAGGTGCCCCCGGGGATTTTGCTGTTCGAGGATCCACCGCTGCACGACTTGCACCGGCGCTTGTTGTCGGGAGTCTTCACCCCACGCCGAATGCTCGCCGTCGAAGGGCTGGTGCGTGACTTCTGTTCGCGTGCATTGGATCCGCTTCGTGATCGGGACGGGTTTGACTTCGTCGCCGATCTCGGTGCGATCATGCCGATGCACACGATCGGCTACCTGTTGGGCATTCCTGAGGACGGGCAACAGCTGATTCGCGATCGCAACAACGAGCGCATAGCTGTCGACCGCCAGCAGGGGGACATCAGTCCGACCATCTTTGAAGATGCGATCACGATGTTCGCCGAATACATCGACTGGCGGGCGACGCATCCCTCCGATGATTTGATGACAGATCTACTCAACGCACAGATTGAAGGCGAGGACGGATCGCTGCGCCCGCTCGACCGCACCGAAGTCCTGGCGTACACCGCGATGATCGCCGGCGCGGGCAACGAAACCACCGCTCGGCTGATCGGGTTCATGGGGCAGCTGCTCGGCGAACATCCCGATCAACGACGCGAGCTCGTTGCCGAACCGTCGCTGATTGCCTCCGCGGTGGAAGAGACATTGCGCTACCAGGCGCCGTCACCGGTGCAGGCGCGTTACGTCGCGCGCGACACCGAACTCTACGGCCACGTCGTGTCCGAGGGCTCCTACATGTTGTTGCTCAACGGGTCAGCTAATCGCGACGAAACACGATTCAGCGATCCCGATCGCTATGACATCCACCGAGAGGGTGGGCATCTGAGTTTTGGGCGGGGACTGCATTTTTGCCTCGGCTCGGCGTTGGCCCGGCTCGAAGCCCGGGTCGCCTTCGAAGAGGTCCTCAACCGATGGACCGACTGGGAAGTCGACTACCACAACGCGGCTATGGCGCATACGTCCAGTGTGCGAGGTTGGGCGCGCCTGCCCGTCAAGACCGGGTAACGCACGGGCAGGTTTACCTGCCGTTGCGTTCGCGGTGTTTGCAGCCCGGCCAGCAGCAGGGCCGGCGCTTGCCCTCTTCCAGTTCCTCCTGGGTCCGGCGGATCCGGCGCTCGCGCGTCTTCTCCTGTTTGGCGTCCTCGACCCAACAGATGAACTCGTTGCGCGCCAACGGCGTGATGTCGTTCCAGGCCTCAAGTGCCGTGGAGTTGACGATCAGCGCCTCGCGCAGGTCCGCCGGTAGCTTGTGCACCACCCCGCCGGCCACTTGCTTGCTGCTCACCGGGACAGCGTAACCCGCAACACCTATTTGCCTTTCAGGCTGCCGATCTGGAGCGAAAAGTCGATGCGCTTCGAGGATTTGGACTGCGTGGCGCGCTCGACTCCCTCGACGTAGCTTTCGGGGTCGCGATCAACGATCGGCACGCCCTTGGTGGTTGCATGCGCAGACATGAACTCGCTGTATTGCCGGCCGAGTGCCTCACGAAGACCGATCGGGGAGTGACGGCGAAAGTCCGAGAGCCCTTCGCGCTCTTCTTCGGCCATGTGGTCATCGTTGGCTACTCGGGTGCGGCCGACCGCTGCCCACCACTCCACAGAGCCGATGCGGCACGCGTTGGCAGCCCGCACTCCGTCGCGAATGTCGTTGTGATCACCGATGGCATCGAGCGTCTCCCCTTCGGGATCATCGGCACCGCGCGTCAACAGTTGGGGGTAAAAGATCTTCTCTTCGATATAGGCGTGGAGATCGAGCTTGTCCGCCAGCGGACGCCATACCCGTTCGAGTGCCGCCCCGTCGAGGGGTGTCTGCGCTTGCAGATAATCCAGCTCGGCGAACCGTTCACGGAACCAGTCATGGTCAGCGAGAATCAACATCGTGATGTCAGCCATTGCGACTCCCAGCATTCCCTAGCAGTCAGCCCGCTGCCACTCACTCGTTGAATCCGGCACGACAGACGAGAATGGGCCCAGCGGTGATCCAACTGGGCCCTTCTGCCTAGGAGGTGTTAGTCGTTGGTGTCCTGGTTGGACTTCTGTCGCTCTTCGGCGGCCTTCGCGCTACCGCGGGCCGCTTCGGCTTCGGCTTCCTTGCGCGCCGCGTTGCGTTGGGCTTCGGCTTTGTCCTGCTGAGCCTTCGCCTCCTCGACCAGTTCGTCATTGCCGGTCACCGCGCCGGCGGCTTCTTTGGCCAATCCTTTGGCGCCCTCGACGACGCCCCTGATGGCTTCCCCAGGTCCGCTCTTGTCCGCCACATTTCCTCCAATTTCGTAGCTCGACGGCATTCGACCGTCTCAGGCGATTCAGTTCCCGCAGGGCGAGCAACGCAAACCTCGGCAAACAAGACAGGCTGGTCAGCAGCGGCACGCCAACCGAGTTGAACTGCCGGAATTCGGCACCTCGGTGACAGACATCACAAGCATTGGCGAATACGCCTTTTCCGCAGAGATCGCGCTGGCTCGGCGTGGCACCTCGCACAACACGGCCGATCGTGGTCTGGTGGACGTCGATGTCGTCCACCGGGTTTTCCAAGCTCCGCTCAGTCATCGCCGCGGTGGCGTGGGCCGCGTTGCTGACGACCCCGGTGCCGTCGGCCAGTGCGGCTCCCGCCACCGACGCCCACGGCTACCTCGACTCCACCGCGAGGTGCGCCGAGCCGAACTCGACGGTGGCGTTCGGCAGCACTGACACCTCGCGGGTGGCGATCTGCAAAACACCGGGCGGCCAATACGAGTACCGCGGCGTGCGGGTGCGCGACGGCGCCACCCTGATCCGTCCGGCCGAGCAGTCCGGCGACGGAAAATTCGTCGCAGAAAACGACGGTATCGACTACACGGTCACCGCAAGCTCTTTGGTCGTCAGCGCTGGCGACCACGTGATCCGCGACGAACCGATGGTGGACTTCCACGGCGCGCAAACGCCCCAGGCACCGGCGACGTCAGCACCCGCGACCGCAACGCCACCCACGCCGTTGCCGCCACCATTGCCCGCCGAGGTCGGCGGCTAGCCGGCCGGGCCGGCCAAACCTCAGGTGCCGCAGAAGGTCTGGTAGGCGCCGAAGTCCTCCGGTGCCGGCTCGGCGTAGCGCTCGAGGCCGGGCCGCTCGTCATAGGGGGCGGTCACTGCGGTGAGGAGCTGCTCGACCGGCTGCACATCGCCGTCGGTTGCCGCGGCGAGGGCCTCCTCGACGAGATGGTTGCGGGGAATGTAGACCGGGTTGACTCGGTCCATCATGGCTGCATCCGGACTCAGCGGCAGCCAGCGCGCCAGCCACGCGTCGAACCCGGCGAGATCGAGGAAGAGTCCGCGTGTGGGCTCTGTGTCGCTGCGAGCCGCTCGGCCCAGCCGGTGAAAAAATGAGGTGTAGTCGACGTGGCTGGACTGCAGCAGCCCTAGCAGCTCATTGACCAGTGGCGCCGCGACGTCCTCGGCTATGTCGTCGGACAGCCCCAGCTTGGCCCGCATGCCCGCCGACCAGGCAGCGTCATAGCGCTGCCGGAAACATCCGAGGGAATCCTGCGCGAGCGCGACGGCTTGCTCCCGGTCGTCGGCGAATAGCGGAAGCAGGGCTTCGGCGAACGCGCCGAGGTTCCACTCGGCCATAGCGGGCTGATTGCCGTAGGCGTAGCGGCCCCAGAAGTCGATCGAGCTGAACACCGTGGCCGGGTCGTAGGCCTCCATGAACGCGCATGGCCCGTAGTCGATGGTTTCCCCTGAAATCGTCATGTTGTCGGTATTCATCACGCCGTGGACGAACCCGACCAGCATCCAGCGCGCGACCAGCGACGCCTGAGCGGCGATCACCGCATCCAGCAATGCGAGGTAGGGCTGCTTGGCCTGCGCGGCGTCCGGGTAATGCCGGGTGATCGCGTGATCGGCGAGGCGGCGCACTAAGTCGACGTCTCCGGTGATCGCCGCGTACTGGAAACTTCCCACCCGCAGGTGGCTGCTTGCCACGCGGCAGAGCACGGCTCCGGGCAGCAGTGTTTCCCGTGGTACTGAGTGCCCCGTCGCCACGACAGCCAGGGATCGGGTGGTGGGGATACCCAGAGCGTGCATTGCCTCGCTGACGACGTATTCGCGCAGCATCGGGCCGACTGCGGCCAGGCCGTCACCGCCGCGGGCGAATGGCGTGGCTCCGGACCCCTTGAGGTGCAGGTCGCGGCGGCTGCCGTTGGTGTCGACGCGCTCGCCGAGCAGCAGCGCGCGACCATCGCCCAGACGCGGGACAAATCCGCCGAATTGGTGTCCGGCGTAGGCCTGCGCGACGGGCTCGGCGCCGGCGGGCACGAGGTTGCCGACCAGAAACTTCAGCCCGTCTGGGGCGCGCAGCCAGGAATGGTCGAACCCCAGTTCAGCGACCAAGGGCTCGTTGAGCACGAGCAGTCGCGGCTGCTGAACCTCCTGGGCCGTCCAGCGGACTGCCATCTCCGGTAGGTCGCGGGAGAAGCAGTCCGCCAGGACGATGCTGGTTTCGGGTGCAACGCTCACCCCACCGAGGGTACGGAGCAGTCGCCCGGGTAACCGCTCGCGACAGCGCGGGCGGCCTCGGCCCGCTCCCCGCCCGAGCGCTCAGACCTTTAGGCTGAAATCTGCGTCGGGGAGGCTGAAGCAATCGGGAGGTGACGATGACCGGACTGCTGGAGCGCGACGATGTCAGCGATGTCAGCAACTCCGCCGAGCCAACGCAAGCGATGATGCCCATTCGGCCCGCCCCGCGGGGGTTCACGCCCCGGGGATGGCGCGAAATCGGCTGGTTGACCTGCGGTTTCGCTGGCAGTTTGGCTATCGGCTGGTTCATTTTTCTCAGTCCCGGCGAGCTGGGAACCAGGGCGGAGTGGTTTTTCGGCGCCGCGGTTTGCGGCGTCGCCCTGGTGTCGTTGTGGCAGACCAGCAGCGTTCAGCGTCAGGCCAGGCAGAACGCGGACGAAGCCGTCGAACGAGTGCGAATGGAACTCGCCACCGCCGAGGAACGATGGGCGCGTGAACTGGACCTGACGCGCACTCTGCACCGGACCGAGATCGACGCACAGCGGGAATTGCACCGCGCCGACTTGGAAGCTCAGCGGGAGCTGGCTCGCGTCGAGCGAGTCCAGCTCCGCAATCAACTCCAGAAGCAAGCCATGATCGAGGTATCCCGCGCGGTGGGCACACACACCCAAAAGCTGGCAACCCTGTGGAAACAGGGCTCGGATGTCCTGGACATCGAGGACCGCGACGAGCGGCAGCGCTTGATGAGCCCGATCTTCGATCAGATCGGCCAAGTCGTCAACGATTTCTCGGTGGAGCTGCGCAGTGCTCGGCTGCTGATCGAAGACGACAGTTTGCATCACGCGTTGAAGCGTGTCGGCGACGCGGCGCTGATGGCGGTCGAGGTAGCCGAAGACCTGCACAACGCGGTCATCGAAGGCCATGCACCGCAACCGGATTCCATCACCTCGGTACAGGGCCTGCTGCACACCCGAGCCACCGAAGCTCGCGGGCTCGCCTGGGATCTGCTGCGAACCGGCCTGGAGCAGAACAGCTCTCAGTAGTCGGGAATCGGCAGCGGAGAGTTGTTCGAATCGATGCCGCCGTCGACGTGAAACGTGGCGTTGGTGGCATAGCAGTCGCGCGTGCACAGATACACCGTGAGTCGCCCCAGGTCTTCGACGTCGCCGAGGCGATGCAGCGGGGTGCGATCTTGCATCTTCTCCAGCGATCCGGGCATCAGATCCAGGCTTCCTTGCAGTCCGTCGGTAGCGAACGAGCCAAGGGCGATGGCATTGACCCGGACCTTGGGCGAAAGTTCTTGCGCCATCGCCCGAGTGAGTGCCTCCAGTCCGCCCTTGGCGACGCAGTAGGCGGTCAGCGCGCGAATGCCGAACCGGGCAGAGCCCGAAGAAATGTTGACAATGGAGCCGTGCCCGGCGCTCAGCATGTGCGGCGCCACCAGCTGACTCATCATGAATGCCGATGTCACGCACCAATCGAAGGTGTGCCTGAAGTCTTCATCGGTGATGTCCAGAAACCGCGCGTAGGTGGACCCGCCGACGTTGTTGACCAGGATGTCGATGCGGCCGAAGCGCTCCATGGTGGTTTTCACGACGCGCTGGCTATCCGAGCGGTTCATCGCGTCTGCCACGAGTGCCAGCCCGTTGCCGCCGGCGTGCTCGATGTCGCTGATCGTCCGGTTGATTTGCGACTCGGTGCGCGCAGTGCCGACGACCGCGGCACCCGCCTCGGCCAACACCCTGGCGATGCCCGCCCCCACGCCGCGACCGGCCCCTGTGACGATCGCGACCTGTCCGTCCAGCTGGAACTGCTCCATTGCCATCGCTTGATCTAAGTCGAACTGACTGACTTTAGTCAATGAGATATAGGACAAGCCCGGAGACCGCCTTGACCTGACCGGCCTGATCACACGGTCGGCCGGCGAGCCCAATTGGGGTGCTCGAGAAGATAGCCTCTCCATTAGGATCGCATAGAGGACCAAAGATGGCAGTGACGGACGGGTTGTCTGCACGTGACGCGAAACGCTTGCAGACGAGGGAGCGACTGATGGGCGCGGCCGTTGCGGAGTTCAAGCGCTCCGGGATGGCCGAGGCCGATGTCAGCACCATTGTGACAGCTGCGGGGGTGGCCCACGGGACGTTCTTTTTCCACTTCCCCACCAAGGAGCATGTGCTGCTGGAGTTGGAGCGGCGTGAAGAGGATCGCATCGTCAAACAGTTGGCGCAATTCCTCAAAGGGCAGCGCGATCTGGTTGCCGTCTTGAATGAGGCCGTGCGTCTGGTGATGGGGTTGGAACGCCGACTCGGAGACATGCTCTTCAAAGATTTTCTGGCACTGCACTTCTCGCAGACCCGTCCACCCACCGAGGACGGCCGGGATCATCCGGTGATCGTTTTGGTGGCGCAGGAAATTGAGGATGCTCGCCAGCGCGGCGAGACCGACCCGGACGTCGACCCGATGAACAGCGCGGTGTTCTTCTTGTTGGGTCTTTACGCGCTTTTGATCACCACGCACGACTGGCCAACCCGGCGCGAGCTACTCGATGACTACGTCGCGAGGACGTTACGCAGCATGGCGCCGTCGCAGGCGGGCTGATCGCGGCGGCCGTCTTCGCTCTTGGTGACTGAAGTCAGTTTTGTTATGTTGGACCCGCCAGTCCGGGCGGCTCCGACGAGGAGGGTTGGTGAACCTGTCCAAGCTGATCCAGCGCGATACCGGCAAACAGCCGACGGCCTCGGTTTCGACGGCGCCTTCTGCGCACGGACTGTCCTTCGACGAACACATGGCCCAATCGCAACTCGCGCAGCGCCGAGCCGATAAGTGGCTGATTTCCGGCAGCCTGCTGATCGGCACTGCGGCGCTGGGCATCTTCGGGCTGCCACTGTTTTTGCGCGGAGTGTGGTTGCTGCGCCGCGCACAGCGTGACGGGCTGTCGGTCCGGCCGCTGCTGGTCACCCTGCTCGGCTATCTCGTCATCATCGACGCGGCGATCAACACCGTGGGGTGGGCCCTCGACCTGGTCGCCAATCACACCTTGTTGGCCCGTGTGCTGCTGAACGGGTGGGGCAACATGTTCGACGCGGGCTACTTCTGGCACTACAACGAACTGTGGCTCGGCGGCGCCGCGGGTCCGGGCGAAAAGGCTTGGGAGGTCGGACTGATTCTCAC
The DNA here is from genome assembly GCF_059812525.1 of Mycobacterium sp. NGS51. Lineage (NCBI taxonomy): Bacteria > Bacillati > Actinomycetota > Actinomycetes > Mycobacteriales > Mycobacteriaceae > Mycobacterium > Mycobacterium sp. NGS51. Next base: position 229,658 of record NZ_JCALCV010000007.1, on the reverse strand, counting down.
CGTCTTCACGATGCGGATCGCCGCCGGCATCGGGTTCTTGCAGATGAAGCGCTGGGGCCACCAGTGGATGATCATCACCTGCTGGATGGGCGTGGTGATCTGGTGCGGTTACGTGTTCAACATGACGATGTTCGCCGACGTGCGCTTCGCCGGGGTGGTGCTGCCGGTCATCGGCTGGTGGCTCTACGACATCTTCTACATCACGCCGTTCCTGGCAATTCCGTATCTGCACACGGTCAACCGCGAGATCTTTTCGGACTGACGTCGACGCCCCAGTCGAGGGTGAATCGTTGGCTTCGAGCGTGAATCGTGGGCGGGATTTTCGCCGAATTTTCGCCCCGGATACACACTGAAACCCGTTAGCGCGCCGTCGCGGATGGACTGATTCGTTGACTCATATCATTGACTTCAGTCAGTCTAGGGACTACAAAGACAAGACATGGCTCCCCGGGTCAAGACGTGCGCACGCGAAGTGCGCCGACTGCAGACCCGGCAGCGCATCCTGGATGCGGCAATCACTGAGTTCAAGCGCTCGGGCATGGCCGACGCGGACGTCAGCGCAATCGTGGCTGCTGCGGGCGTCGCGCACGGCACCTTCTACTTTCACTTCCCGTCGAAAGAGCACGTCCTGCTCGAGCTGGAGCGCCGGGAGGAGAGCCGAATTGCCACCCAGCTGGCCCAGTTCCTGGACACCACCGTCGACCTCACCGCACCGCTGACCGAGGTAATACGCCTGGTCAAGGGGCTTGAGCGGCAACTAGGTGACAGACTCTTCAAAGAGCTGTTGGCCCTGCACTTTTCGCCGTCACGGCCGCATACCGACGAATGGACCGATCACCCGGTGATCGTCTTGCTGGTCCGTCACGTCGAGCGGGTGCGTAGCGACGGCGAGGTACACCCGGAGGTCGACGCGTTCTACAGCGCGATCTTCTTCCTGCTCGGCGTCTACGGCGTGCTGACGACAACGCACGATCCGCAGGCCCGCGACACGATGCTTGACGAGCTGGTCGCTTCTGCGGTGCGCGGACTGGAGATCCGATGACACATCCGCTTGCTCACCGCCCATCAACAAGGAGGTCTGGAAATGGCGATGCTTTGGGAAATCCTTCGCTACGTCGCCGCTTGGGGAGGGACCGGACTGATCATCTGGTTCTGGTACTGGATGTTCTCCAACATCGGCACCTTCTGAGCCGGGAAACACTCAATGCCTGAGCTACCTGACGCCGCCGCGATGGCGATCGAGCGCAGTTGCGCGGTGACCGCGGTCGCGTTGAGTGAAAACCGTCGCGAAGGCGTGCGACTGGTGACTGGGGAGAAGCGCAGCTTCGGCTTGAACGCAGCCCTGACCTTCGTGCACGTTCCGTATCCGTGGATCACCGGCGACTGGACACGCCGAACCATGACCTGCGGCATCGCCTTTCAGTGTGCACCGTCGAAAGATCGATTGACCGAGTACCGGCTGAACGAGTTGTCGGCACGCGAGCTTCGGGCGCTCACACTCGTCGAGGCCGGCGTCGCCCTCGGATGGATCGCGTCGCGCTGGCCGGGCCTGTTGACCGAAATCCGGCGACTGTTACCCCATGTGGAGGCGGCGGCCAGTGACATGGACGCCCAGCAGATGCTCAACCGTGCCATCGCGATGGCGCGTCAGGAGCAGAGCCTGGCGGTGCACCCAGTGCTGGGTACCTTGCCACGGGCCTACACCACGCCGCAGCGACTGTCCGACAAGTTGCGGCGCAGCTTCGGCAGAATGCCGTGGACCACGACGCAAAAGCGGCTGCCGCGACCGTATTCCGTGCCCGTAGGCGGCGACGGCGGTGTTCGCAACCCCAATCTCCCGCCGCCGAGCCGGCCGCAGGACAACGATTTCGACATCACTCCACAGCACCGGCCGGGCATTCCCTACCCGGAGTGGAATGCGTGGACGAAAAGCTTTATGCGCGACCACGTCGCGGTGCTGGAACGCGCCGAGACCCGGCACACCGCCGATCAGGCACCCATCGGGGCAGAGCTACGCAGGTGGTTCCAGGAGCACACCCATCGCGCGATGACCAGCCGCCTGGAAGACGGATCCGACATCGATGTCGACCAATACGTCCGCCATTACCTCGACTTGTCCACCGGCGAGGTGTCCGAACCCCGCATCTTCCGCGAATTGCTGCCCTCTAGCCGCGATGTCACCACCGCACTGCTGCTCGACGGCAGCTCGTCATTGGGTGTGCACGGCGGACAGGTCTTTCGACTCGAATTGGCTTGTGCCGACGCGCTTTCACGGGCGATGACGGTCGCCCGCGAGCGCCACGGCGTCTTCGTGTTCACCGGTAACACCCGCCACCGGGTCGAAGTGCGCTGCCTGAAGGATTTCGCCGATCGGCGGTTCGTGCCGCCCAGCCGGCTGGGCCTGACCACCAGCGGCTACACCAGGCTGGGCGCCCCGTTGCGCCACTTGACGAGCCGGCTTTTGGCACAGCCCTCTGAGCGGCGCCTGCTGATCGTGATCGGCGACGGCTTGATCTCCGATGAAGGTTACGAAGGCCGCTACGCCTGGGCCGATGCCGCGCACGCGGTCGAGGAAGCCAACGACGCCGGCGTCTCCGTGTACTACGTCGGCGTCGGACCTACCCGGGTCGATCCCCTCCCGGAGGTGTTCGGACCACGCCGGTCGCAACGCATCAAGCGAGTCGAGGAGTTGCCCCGCGTATTAGCCCACGTCCACCGCGAACTCGTCGCCGCATAACCGCTCACCACGTGAAGGAACCCATGACCCCCGACACCTATCTCGCCAGCGGCAATGAAGTCCAGTTGTTCGAGCAGGCATTCCATCGCCGTATCCCGGTGATGCTCACCGGGCCCACCGGGTGCGGCAAGACGAGGTTCGTCGAGCACATGGGTGTGCTGCTGCGGCGACCGGTCGTCACCATCAGCTGCCACGACGACCTCACCAGTTCCGACCTCGTCGGCCGATTCATGGTGACCGGCGGCGACGTCGTGTGGACCGACGGGCCATTGACCAGAGCGGTCAAGGCTGGGGCGATCTGCTATTTGGATGAGGTCGTCGAGGCGCGCCATGACTCGCTCGCCATCGTGCATTCGCTGACCGATCACCGCCGCTCCCTGTATCTGGACCGGGCCGGGGAGGTGGTGACAGCACCCGAAGAATTCATGCTCGTGTGTTCGTACAATCCCGCCTACCGCAGCTCGCTCAAGGAGCTCAAACCCTCCTTCCGGCAACGGTTTGCCACTCTGCCCATGCAGTACCTGCCTCCCAAGCGCGAGGCCGAGGTGATCGTCGCCGAAACCGGTGTCGCATTGGCCACCGCTCGGCGGCTGGTGGGCTGCGCGGTTGCGATCCGCTCCGCCGACGATGCCTTCCACTTCGAGCCGCCCTCCACCAGGGTACTGGTCAATGCCGCACAGCTAATCGTCGCAGGCGCAACCGAATTGCAAGCGGCCGACGTGTGCATTCTCGCACCGCTGAGTACCGACGGGGCCATCAGCGACGGATTACGTGAAGTCGCGGCAGCCAGCCTGGCCGCCGCAGACCCCTCGAGCACACCGAGCTAGGAAGGGACCGTCCGGTATGGATCAACAAGAGCGGAAACGCAAGCGGGCGCTGATCATTCTGCAGGTCGTCATCTACGGCTACTTGCTGACGATGTTCCTCATTCAGCTCTACATGTCGTTCGCCCGGGGCTGGTGGCAGTTGTGAACTCGCCAGTGACCACCGCCAAAGCGTCGATCAGTCTCGAGGACCACCACGACGAGTCGCGGCGGGCTCAGCGCCGGGCTGACAAATGGATGATCGTCGGCGCTGCGTTGATGGGCATGTGGGTGCCAGGGCTTGTCGGCTTTCCCATTTTCATGCGCGGAGTATGGCTGCAGCGCCAGGCCCTGCGCGCCGGGCTGTCGGTTCGGCCCATGATCGTCACGCTGATCGGCTATTTGGTGTTGATCGACGGATGCCTGAACAGTCTGGGGTGGGCCCTGGACCTGATCGCTAACCACACCCTGATCAACCGGGTGCTGATGGTCGGCTGGGGCAACATGTTCGATGCGGGATACTTCTGGCACTACAACGAGCTGTGGGTCGGTGGATCGGCCGGGCCGGGGGAGAAGGCCTGGGTCGCCGGGCTGATCCTCGCCGTGTTCTCCATGCGGGTCGCCGCGGCGATCGGGTTCTTGCAGATGAAGCGCTGGGGCCACCAGTGGATGATCATCACCTGCTGGATGGGCGTGGTGATCTGGTGTGGCTACGTGTTCAACATGACGATGTTCGCCGACGTGCGTTACGCCGGGGTGGTGTTCCCGGTCATCGGGTGGTGGCTCTACGACATCTTCTACATCACCCCCTTCCTGGCGATCCCGTATCTGCACACGGTCAACCGCGAAATCTTCTCCGACTGAACAGATTCAAGGAGCACGACTGTGACCACACCGACCGAGGAAAAAGACCCGGCCAATGACCTGCCGCCGGGCACCACACCCTATTACGCACGGATGCACACCTGGATCAAGCGGGCCGTGCTGGTCTGCCTGGTCGCCCTGGTCATCGAGGGCGCATTCACGTTGCCCTTCATGGCGGTGTACTACGGCTACCCGACGCTGAGCCTCACCGAGATCTGCAGCGAACTGCTGAAGGTCCGATACTCCGACGACACGCTGGAGTGCAAGTTCCCCTACCCGCCCTTCGGGCCGCCTGAAGGTGCTGAAGGCAAGGACACCGCCCAGGATCAGTGGGGCATTCAGCCAACGCCGAAGTACCACCGGCTCGGGTTTCGCGAACTGGTCCGTATCCACCAGGAGCGCTTGGCGCGGCAGGCCGCCGAGCAGTACAGCCCGCCGAGTCCATGACCGAGCCACTCAAAGTCGTTCAGTGGGCCACCGGGAACGTCGGTAGCCATGCCGTCGCGGCAGTGCACGAGCATCCCGGTCTGGAACTGATTGGGGCGCTGGTCTATACCGACGCCAAGGCCGGTCGCGACGTCGGCGAAGTCTGCGGTATCGGTGAGATCGGTGTCACCGCAACCAAAGACCCCGAGCAGATCTTTGCCCTCGATGCCGACTGTGTGCTCTACATGGCCCAGGGTGAGTGGAATCCGTCGGCCGCGCTCGACGACGTGTGTCGGCTGCTGGCCTCCGGCAAGAACGTGGTGTCGACGGCGGTGACGGCATGGATCTATCCGGAAAGCAGCAGCGACGACGTGGTCGAACGGCTCGAAGCCGCGTGCGAGGAGGGACAGGCCTCCTTCCACGGCACCGGTATCGAACCGGGGTGGGCCGCCGAAGTCCTGCCGCTGACGATGTCGGGTTTGTTCCGTCGGGTCGACTCGCTGCGGGTGCAGGAGCTGATGGACTACACCACCTACAACGTTCCGTTCGTGTTGTTCGACGTGATGGGGTTCGGCAAAGATCCCAACGAGCGGGTTCCCATGGACGAGCCGGCGATCGGGGGCTTGTCGTTCAAGGCTCCGCTGATGCTGTTGGCCGACGGGCTCGGCGCGACCATCGACGATTACGTCTGGGAGCGGGAGGTCGCCGTCACCGACACACCGATCGACATCACCGCCGGCCGTATCGAAGCCGGCACCGTCTCTGCGCAGCGGTTCGCCTACAGCGCGATCATCGAGGGTCGTGCGGCGCTGACCGTCGAGCACATCACCCGGCTGGGCGCCGACCAGGCGCCCCATTGGCCGAATGGGCGGGGCTGGAAAGTCACCGTCGAGGGGCTTCCGTCGATGGTGTTGGATTCGCGCATCGCCATCCACGACGAGGACGACACCGACCAGGGCTGCCTGGGCACTGCCATGCACGCGGTGCACGCAATCGCGCCAGTCTGCGCCGCGGACCCCGGGATACGCACGTTCCTCGATCTGCCCACGATCGTGGGCCGCGGCGTCCTGTCACGAGGGTCAAGACGTTGACTGTTCCGCAGGTGTCCTATGCAGACCTGCCGATGTCGTTCGACCGCGGGACGGGATGGGCCAAGCTGCGCGACAGCGGGCCCGTTCTCTACGGCGACGGCTGGTACATCCTCACCCGTCGCGAGGATGTGCTTGCGGCCCTGCGTGATCCGGTCGTGTTCTCGTCGAAGCGATCCTTCGACGCGATGATCAGCCCGGTGCCGTTGGTTCCGCTGGCCTTCGACCCGCCGGAACACACCCGCTTCCGCCAGATTCTGCATCCATTCTTCAGTCCGCAGACGCTTGGTGCGAGGCTGCCCGCGCTACAGGCGCAGGCGGCCGGCATCATCGAGCAGATCGCGGATCGTCGCGAGTGCGAGGTGATGACTGATCTGGCCACACCCTACCCGTCGCAGGTCTTCCTCACCTTGTTCGGACTGCCGCTCGAGGATCGTGAACAGCTCATCGAATGGAAAGACGCCATCATCGGTCTCGGTCTGGAAACCGACCCGGGGAGTGTCGATTTGGCTCCGGCGGTCAACTTGTACACCTACCTCACCGAAGCAGTCGAGGCCCAACGCCAACGCCCCGGCAGCGGCATTTTGTCGCAGATTTTGCGGGGCGACGCGCCGCTCACCGACGCCGAGGCGATCGGACTTTCGTTCGTGTTCATGCTCGCCGGCCTGGATACTGTGACCTCGGCCATCGGCGCGGCGATGCTGGAATTGGCGCGGTGCCCCGGCTTACGCGGAGAGCTGCGTGAAAAGCCGGACCAGGTACCGATGTTCGTCGAGGAGATGATCCGACTCGAGCCGCCCGCACCGGTGGTGGGGCGAGTCACGACCCAGCCGGTGACCGTCGCCGGCGTCAGGCTGCCGGCGGGGGCAGAGGTGCGGCTGTGTCTGGGCGCGATCAACCGCGATGGCAGCGACACGGTCTCCGGTGACGACTTGGTGCTCGACGGCAGGGTGCACAAACATTGGGGATTCGGTGGCGGTCCGCACCGCTGTCTCGGATCACATCTGGCACGGATGGAACTCAACCTCGTGGTCACCGAATGGCTCAGGCGCATCCCCGAATTCGAGCTCGCACCGGGATACCGTCCCGAGATCAGATGGCCATCCGCCACCTGCACGTTGCCGAGGCTACCGCTGCGAATCCTCTCGCGAACTAACACTACATTATGATGTATAGTGTGATGTATGCGACGCACCAACATCTATCTCGACGAGGAGCAAACCGCAAGCCTTGACCAGTTGGCGGAGCAGGAAGGGATCTCACGCGCCGAGCTGATCCGTCGACTGATCGACCGCACCCTTGCCGGCGCTCATGAGGGCGGCACCGCGGATGCGGATCTCGCCGCAATCGAAGATTCATTCGGCGCTATGCCCGACCTTGACTATCTCCCTCGCCGGCCCAGCGACCGCGAGCAGCACCTCGCGCGAATTGGGCGTCGCGCACGGTGATACTCGTTGATTCCGATGTCTTGATCGCGCACCTGCGAGGAGTTTCGGCGGCGCGGACTTGGCTAACCGATACGCGGCGGCGCGGCCCGGTGGCTATCAGTGTGGTGTCGATCGCCGAAATCATCGGTGGCATGCGATCGGGTGAGCGGCGTGAGGTGTGGCGGCTGTTCTCGGCGTTCCACGTCGAGCCAGCAAATGAAATCGTGGCACGGCGCGCAGGGGAGATGATGCGTCGTTACCGCCGCAGCCACAGCGCAATCGGGCTGGGCGATTACTTGATTGCCGCGACGGCAGACGTCAAGGGCATGGAGTTGGCGACTCTCAACGTGCGACACTTCCCGATGTTCGACGACCTTCGCCCGCCATTCGCATTGCATTGACGCCCATTGGAGGGCTGGCCGAGCGCGAAACCGTAACGGCCAGTCAGAACTTCAGGTGCTGGCTAGTGTCGCCGACCTGATCGATGAACATGATCCGGGTGTCGAACCACCACACTCCGTCGAGCCGGTGAAAGGTGTCGTGGTAGTGGCCGGTGACGATCACCTGCAACGGCAAAGTCGCGGTGGCCTGGGTGACGCTGTAGTAGGAGCGGCTCTCCGCGACGCCGGCGGCCTCGTCGACGAGGATCTGCACATTGCTGGTGATGTGCTTCGTCTTAGGGGTGCCGTCGTCATGAATGCGGACAGCCATCTCGTACATCTTCCGCACCTCGGCGGCGCCGGTGAACACGCTCTCCGGCGGACCGTTCTCGATACCGCAGACCCGCCCGTGGGCGAACAACGCCGCCACCCCGTCCAGATCGCCCGCGTCAATCCGCTCGGCATAGGTATAAATCAGGTTCTCGATAAGACGGGCGCTGTCGGTCATGTCCCGACGTAACTAACCAGCGACAGAACGCTCTGTCAATCCCGCGTCAGTGGCTCGAAGCGACGCAGCTACTCTCGACACGTGGCTGCGCAGTGGTCGCCGACGCGACTTGGAGATCTGACCGGCAAGCGGATCATCGTGACGGGCGCAACTAGCGGCGTCGGCCTGGGTACCGCCCGGGCCCTCGCCAACGCGGGCGCGCACGTGATCATGGCGGTGCGCAACACCGAGTTGGGCGCACAACGCGCCGCGGAGATCGGCGGCTCGACGACCGTGCTCAAGCTCGATCTGGCCGACCTGTCCTCGGTACGGGCATTCCCCACACTGCTCGACGGCGACATCGACGTGCTCATCAACAACGCCGGAGCGCTGACCGACCACCGGGCCGAAACCGCCGACGGCTTCGAAATGACCATCGGCACAAACTTTCTGGGTCCCTTCGCATTGACCAATTTGCTGTTCGATCGACTGCGGTCACAGATCATCAACGTGGGCTCGGATGCTCATCGGGGCGCCCAACTGCGGGTCGGGGACATGCATTTGCGACACCACAAGTGGACGGTGATGGGCGCCTACGCCCGATCCAAACTCGCGGTCATGCTGTGGGGCTTGGAACTGGATCGCAAACTGCGCGCGGCCGATTCACCGATTGTCACCCAACTGACCCATCCCGGCTGGGTGTCGTCAAACCTGTCGCAGGTCTCTGACAAACCGCTGCTGGCACTGGCGGATCGCGCCGTCAAGGCGGTCGCCGGCGTGTTCGGCAACGATATCGACGCGGGCGCGGCGCCCACGCTGTATTGCATCAGCGAACCGATCCCACCCGGAAGCTACGTCGGTGTCGACGGCAGATTCGGACTGCGTGGTGGCCCGGTGCTGATCGGCCGCTCGGCCGTGGCGTGTGATTACAAGGCGGCCGCCCGGGTCTTCGAATTCGCCGAGCAGGAGACCGGCACCAAGCTACCGGTCTGACCAAGCTAGCCGAGCTTCGCGCGCACCCACTGGATGGTGCCGAGGTTCTTGGTCCGCACACTGACGAACCCGCGGTCTTCCAGGAGGTCGCCGAGCTCGTCGTCGTCGAAGCCGTGGGCCCCGGCAGTGGGCAGCATCCGCAACAGCCGGCCGGCCCGCCCGGCGGTAGGGACCATCACCGCGAGTCGCCCGCCGGGCCGCAGCACGCGGCCCATCTCCGCCAAGGCCGCCGCCGGGTCCGGTATCAACTGCAGGACGGCCATCGAAACCACCGCGTCCACCGTGTCGTCGCGCAGTGGCAGTCGCTGTGCGTCGGCTCGCAGAAACCCGACTTGTGGGCCGGATTCGGCGCGCACCGCGCGCGTCAGCATCGGCTCGGACACATCGATCCCCAGCGCCAGTCCACCGGGGCCGGCGGCCCGGGCCAGCGAGGCGGTGACATTGCCCGGGCCGCTACCGACGTCCAGAGCAGTCCCGCCGGGCGGAATGTTCAACCACTCGACCGGGTGCTGCCAGGCTGTGAGCAGCCGACGTGCCACCGCCTGAGCGTTGTCATAGAGCATTGACCCGATCCGTGACGCCCACACCGCCTGGATCACACCGGTGTTCTTCGGTGCGACCGCTGCCGCCGGTTGGTTGCCGAGCAGATCGAGATAACCGTTGCCGACGTCGGGTTCGGCTGGGGGATCGATCAGCAACTCCAGCGCCCGGCGCAATGCCGGCGACAAGGCGTTATTGGAATCGGCCATCGGCAATCCTTCGAAAAAGAAACTCGTTCGCAGCCTACGCGCGGGGCCGGCCTCTGCCAGACTCACAACATGACCGCGGTGTCTCGGCTGCTCGACGAGTACCGGACCTCCGGACGCGTCTTCGCCGCGGATGGAATCTCGTCGTTCGTGCTCGACGACGGTCCCGGGGATGCGCCGCCCGTGGTGTGCGTGCACGGAGTGCCCGCGTCGGCGTATCTGTATCGCAAGGTGATACCCGCGCTGGCGCGGCAGGGGTTGCGCGGCGTCGCCGTCGACCTGCCCGGGCTCGGTCTGGCCGACCGGCCGGACGATTTCGACTACAGCTGGAGCGGACTTGGCCGGTGGCTGCTGTCGGCGATCAACGCGCTCGAGTTGGACCGCTTCCATTTGGTGCTCCACGACATCGGCGGACCTGTCGGCTTCGAAGTGGCGCACGCGGCATCGAACCGGGTGCTGTCGATGACGTTGCTCAACACCATCATCGCCGTGGAGACCTTTCACCGACCGTGGCCGATGGAGCCGTTCGCGCACCGCGGTCTCGGCGAAGCCTGGCTGCAATCGATGCGGATACCGGGCGCCTTCGAGTCGATCATGCGGTTGGTCGGGGTCAGTCGGCATGTACCGATCAGCGAAATCGCCTGCTGGAAGCCGCTATTGCTCGGCGACGACGGCGGCCAGGCGTTTCTGAAGATCATGCGGGGCTTCGAACTGACCCCAGAAGCCCAGCGCCGCTACCTGAGCGCCGTGCGCAATGTCGGGTATCCAGTCCAGATCATCTGGGGCGTGCGGGACCGCATGCTCAGTTGGCGCCAACATGGTGTACAGGCCCAGCTGGCAACCGGCGCCCAGAGCGTGACATTGTTGCCCGCCAAGCACTTTCTGCAGGAAGACTGCCCGGAAGAGATCGCGGTCGGGGTGCATCGGTTCATCGAGCGGAGGACCGATGAACGTGGCGGCTAAGGCCATCGATCGGCTGGCCAACCCGACGCGCATTACGGATCTCGACAGGTTGCGCAGCGCCGTATCGGGGAAGACCGTCCTGGTGACCGGGGCGTCCTACGGCGTGGGCGAGGCCACCGCCCGGCGGCTAGCCGCCGCCCAAGCGACCGTGCTGGTGGTTGCCCGCTCGGCGGAACGGCTGAGCGGCCTCGTCGCGTCGATCACCGCCGGCGGTGGACGAGCATGCGCCTACCCGACCGATCTGACCGACGAGGCGGCCATCGGCAGGCTCGGGAAACAGATCGCCGACGAACATGGTGCGCTGGACATCGTGGTGAGCAATGCCGGTAAATCGCTGCGCCGCTCGCTGCACCACCAGTACGACCGACCGCATGATTTCCAGCGCACCATCGCAATCAACTACCTCGGCCCGATTCTGCTTCTGTTGGCGGTGCTTCCGGCGATGCGTGAAGCCGGCGGCGGGCATATCGTCAACGTGTCCAGCGTCGGCGTCCGCGTCCCGCCCGGGCCGCAGTGGGGCGCCTACCAGGCGTCCAAAGGAGCGTTCGACCTCTGGTTGCGCAGCGTCGCACCGGAATTGCACGCGGACGGCGTGGAGGTGACCTCCGTCTACTTCGGGTTGGTTCGTACCAGGATGATCGAGCCGACACCGATTTTGCGCAGGCTTCCGGGGCTGCACCCCGACCAGGCCGCCGACGTGATCGCAAAAGCCGTGATCCAACGGCCCCGCACGATCGCGCCGGCCTGGACCGGGCCCGCCGAATTGGCGTCGGTGGCGTTGGCCGGGCCGATCGATCGGGCCGCGCGGCTGTGGTCTCGCTATGTGGTCGACTCGGGGCATAGCCGGCCATGACGGCGCTAGGTCTGGTCGCGGGCGCCGGTCGCGCGTTGCTGCGTTCTCGGTTGCTGATCCCGCCCGGACCGGTCGCCGCGGCCCGGTTGCTCAACGAGGCGCGGCGAGGCGGCACGAACCCCTTCACGCTGCTGGCGGTCACGGCAGCGCGGTGGCCGAACCGGACCGTGGTGATCGATGACGACGGCCCGGTCAGTTATCGCGAAATGCGTTCCAGCGTCGAGGCGTTGGCCGCCGAGCTGTATCGCCGGGGTGTGCAGCCCGGTGAGGCAGTCGGGGTTTTGTGCCGCAATGGCCGCCGATTCGTCCAGTCGGTGTTCGCGGTCGCGCTGGTCGGCGCCGACGTGGTGCTCGTCAACACCGAATTCCGCAGTGCGGCGCTTGCCGCCGCGCTGAGTGCACACGACATCCAAACCATGGTCTGTGACGCCGAATTCATCGAACAACTGCGCGCTACCGGTGAGTCGATCACGGCGGTCGACCCGACGGCGATTCAAGCTCACGGGTCTGGTTCGCGGCCCCCAGTGGCGCGGGCCGGCCAGATCGTATTGCTGACCTCCGGCACGACCGGCAAACCCAAAGGTGTGCCCCGGGCCCCGCGGATCAATCCAGGGGTGCTGGGCGTAGGCGTGACGATTCTCGATCGCACCGGGCTGCACACTGGCTCGCGAATGGCGGTGGCCGTACCCATGTTTCACGGGCTGGGTTTCGGCATGGTGATACTGACTGTGGCCCTCGGCGGCACGATCCTCACCCACCGACGCTTCGATGCCGAGGCAATGTTGGCGCAGGCGTCGTTGTATCGCGCAGATGCGTTTACCGTCGTGCCGATCATGCTGGCGCGCATTCTGGAGCTGCCGCGAGCCGTGCGGGCGCGAAATCCGCTGCCGTCGCTGCGAGTGGTGGTGTCCAGCGGAGCGCGGCTCGAACCGGGGCTGGTGCGCCGGTTCAGCAAGGAGTATGGCGACGTGCTTTACAACGGTTACGGGTCCACCGAGGTCGGCATCGGTGCACTGGCAACACCGGCCGATTTACGGGACAACCCCGAGACGGTGGGCAGGCCGTCCATCGGCTGCCCGGTCCGCATCTTCGACGACGACGACAAGCCCGTCGGTCCACAGGTCATCGGGCGGGTCTACGTCGGCGGCGAGCTGACCTTCGAGGGCTACACCGGCGGGGCGAGCAAAGCCGTGCTGGACGGCATGACGAGCACCGGCGACATGGGTTATTTCGATGAGTCGGGGCGGCTGTTCATCGTTGGCCGGCAAGACGACATGATCGTGTCGGGAGGAGAGAACGTCTATCCCCGCGCGGTGGAAAACGCGCTTGCCGAACACCCCGGCATCGCCGACATCGCGGTTGTCGGCGTGCCGGACGAACAGTTCGGTCAGCGGCTGGCCGCATTCGTGGTGCCGCGCGACGACAGTGCCATCGACGAGCCAGAGGTGCGGGAGTATCTGAAAGACAAGGTCTCTCGTTTCGAGCAGCCGAGGGACATTCGCGTCGTCGGCGCCATTCCGCGTAATCCGGCCGGCAAGGTGCTGCGAAACGAACTGCCGCAGGTCTAGTCGACGACGCGCAGCGGCGGCGGGGACGCCTCGTCGTCGTCAACCGCCAGTTCGTCATCGGTGGTCTTGATCAGCCAATTGGGGGCCACCACCGAGACAGCGGTGGCCGCCGCGGTGGCACCGGCCACGCCCGTCCACGCCACCGGCCCCAATGGCGTGCAGCCGAAGAAGTGGCTGACGCCGGGGGTTTGGACCACGGCGACCAGCACGGCCGCGCTGCCCAGCGCCGTCGCCACCACCAGCGGGCTGTGCCGGCGCGCCAGCAGCGTCTGCGCCAACTGTGTGCTCACCAGGGCAGTCAAACCCATTGTGGCGGTGCGTCGTTGAGTGCCGGGTGTCCAGCGTCCGATCGCCCACGCCGCGGTGGCACCGGCGGCGGTCACGCCGCCGCGGGTCAGGATCTGCCGCATCAGCGGCACGTCGAGCGATGGTGTCGGCTCGGTGAGTATCGCGCGCTGGTACGCGCGCCGCGTAGCGTCCAGGTCCTGGTCGCTTTGATCGACGGTTTCCTCGGGCTGCGGGTACTGCGGGGTGACAGCCACCGCAAGGGCGGGGAACATGTCGGTGAGCAGATTCACCAGTAGCAGCTGGCGGGTCCCGACCGGCGCACGCCCGGTGCCCAACGCGGTCCCGATGATCGTGAAGACCACTTCCCCCACATTGCCGCCAACCAGGATGGTGAGCGCATCGCGCACCGCGCCCCACATACCGCGGCCCTCGACCAACGCGTCGAGCAGCACACCCAGGTCGTCTTCGGTCAAGACGATGTCGGCGGCGCCGCGGGCGGCCGACGATCCGCGTCCGCTGACCCCGATGCCGACGTCGGCGACGCGAATCGCCGCAGCGTCGTTGGCGCCGTCGCCGACCATCGCGGTCACCTGCCCGCCGCGCTGTAGTGCGGTGACGACTTGCACTTTCTGTTCGGGGCTGACCCGGGCGAAAACCTGGACATCCGCGGCGAATTCAGCGCGGGCATCCTCGTCGAGAGCGGCCAGTTCGGCGCCGGTGACCACCCGCACGTCCTCTGGCAGACCAAGCTGGCGGGCAATTGCACGTGCGGTGACCGGATGGTCGCCGGTGATCAGCACGACTTTGCGCCCGACCTCCTGCAGAGCTTCGATCAGTGGTTGGGCCGACGGTCGTGCGGTATCGGCCAGGCCGACATAGCCGATCAACTCCAAGTCGCGTGCGGCGGCATCGACGTCGTCGGCGTCGGTATCGGCGTCGTCGATCGCGTCGGCGTCCCAGTGCCGTCGCGCTACCGCCAGCACCCGCAGGCCTTGCTCGGCAAGGTTGTGCACCAGCGACTCGGCATGGCGGCGATCATTGTCAGGGTCGTCGAAGCGGCAACGCGGCAGGATCTGCTCGGGTGCTCCCTTGAGCACGAGTGTCGGCGCATCCCCGTTCATGGTGCCGATCGCGGCAGCGTAGCCGCGGCTGGATTCGAACGGCACCTCCGCGATCGTGATCCATTCGGAATTCGCCTGCTCTGGAAGCGAATTCGCCGCGGATAGCACCGCTTCGTCGGTGGCATGGGCGTGACCTTGCCCGTTCTGGGGCGTCGGGCAGGCCCGCGCGGCGGCCCGGATCACGCCGGCAGCCAGCGGGTCGGCGGCGTCCGGGAATGGGCCCTGCGGGTCAGTGGCGGCCGGTACGGCGCGGACTACGTGCAGATGGTTCTCGGTGAGCGTGCCGGTCTTGTCGAAGCAGACCGTCTCGACGCGGCCCAGCGCTTCGATGGTGCGCGGGGCTCGGACCAGCACTCCGCGCGCCGACAGCCGGCGCGCCGCCGCGAGTTGGGCGAGCGTGGCCACCAACGGCAGACCTTCCGGGACAGCGGCCACGGCGATCGCGATGCCGTCGGCGACGGCTTGGCGCAGCGATGCCCGGCGCAACAACGCCAGCCCGGTCACCGCGGCTCCACCGGCCAGCGTCAGCGGCAGCACCTTGTTGGTCAGCTCCCGCAGCCGTGCCTGCACCCCGGCCGCGGATTCGACGTCGGCGACCGCCGCGAGAGCGCGATGCGCGGCAGTGGCGACACCGGTGGCCACGACGATTGCGCGGGCATGTCCGGCCACAATCGTGCTGCCCTCGAACAGCATGCTGGCCCGGTCCTGCTCGGCCGCGGCGACGGGTTCCACCTGCTTGTCGACCGGCAGCGATTCACCGGTGAGCAACGACTCGTCGACCTCGAGGTCCTCGGCCTCCAGCAGACGCGCATCCGCCGGCACGACGTCCGGAGCGGCCAGGTCGATGATGTCGCCGGGCCGTAGCGAACTTGCGGGCACGGTGACGGTCCGGTCGGCGTGGCGCGCGGCCTCCAACCGGCGCCGCGACGTCGCCACCACCGGGACGACGACGCGACGCGCGAACTGGTCCTGCTCGGCGAACAACTCGGCGGCCGCGTCCTCGGCGCGCAACCGTTGCACGCCGCCGACGAGCGCGTTGACCGTCATCACCCCCGCGACCAGCAGGGCGTCGACGTTGCTGCCCACGATCGCCGACGCTGCGGCTCCCACCGCCAAGATCGGTGTCAGCGGATCGGACAGCTCGCTGCGCGTCGCGGCCAGCAACCGTCCCAGGCCACGGGCCGGCTGGCGCAGCGGCGCGAGAAGCGGGTGATAGGACAGATCGTCGAGAACGCGTCGCCACGGCGGCGCGCCCGGTTCGGCGGTCAACGGCCGCGACCGACTGGCCAGCCGCGAATACACGATCTCGGGGTCCAGTGCATGCCAGGCGGTCAACGGCTGCGGGGTGGGATCGGGCAGTCGCAGCACATTGCCGGCCGCCAGGGCCCCGGACATCAGCGCGGTGGCAGCGGCAGCGTTGACCGGATTGAGCCACCGCCGTACCGCAAGCGGGCTGCCGCCGCGCGGGTCGCCGGTGACCACCAGCAGCCCGGCCAGGGTGCTGCCGCCCTTGGCGAGTCGCACCGCCGATTCGCTGGCCCGCCGCGCCGCGGGAACGGCCGACAAGATCCGGACAACCGCGGCCAGATCGGTACCGGTGATGATGTCGGCGGTCCACGGCGTGGCCGCGGCGGGATCGTCGAGAGCCACCCCGACATCGGCGATCGCCAACGCCGCCAACGTGTCGGTCGACGCGAAGTCGCGGTGCAGCGCGGTGACCAGCAACACCGGTCCCCGGTCGGCGCGCAGCTCACGTACCAGTGGCAGCAGCGGAGTCCCGCATGGGTGGGCGGTACCCACGCTGGCGGCCAGGTCCTCGGTGCCGGCTACATGCCGAAGCACTACCCGGGTGCCCGTCCGCTGCGCGGTTTGCAGCAGCGGGATCGCGTAGGGATCGACCTCCCATGCCACGTCGACGCTGCCCACCTGCTCGCCGTCCACTACAAGATCGGCACTTTCGAAGCCCTCCGCCGGTGCCGCCGACGGCCCCCTGGCCGGAAGCCATCGCAGCCGCGCCCCGGTGGCCGGCAATTCGTCGGGGTCGGGATCGGGAGCCCGCTCGCCGTGCAGCAGCGCGTCGGCCACCTCATAGACCCGGTCGTCATCCCAGCCGGCGGCATGGCCCTCCGCCCGCAATACAGCGCGGGCGTCACCGCGCAGCGCCGCGCCGTCGATGAGGATCACCTTGACCCGGTCCAGCCGCCGCAGGGCACCTGGGTCGGGAACCAGTTGGCCGGCATTGGCCAGCCCGCGGCCCAGGATCGCGGCAAAAGTCTGGCGGCCGAAATGCGCCGCTTTGGGAATGGCGGCCAGGATCGCGTCGGCGACCTCTTCGGCGCGTCCGCCGGCCAACAAGGCACCGGCGGCGGCGACCAGCGAGGCATTCGCCGCCTGATCGGCGTATTCCTCGACCGGCCCGCCCATGGCCCCCTTCGCGGTGTCGATCGCGGCGTCGATGGCGGCATCGACGACGACGTGTGACGCCTCGCCCGCCGCCGCGGCCGCCCAATTGTGCCGCGGGACGTGTGCGCCGGATCCGGCCGACGACATGACCGGAACCACCGGAGCCTGGGGCCGATCGGGTGAGGCGAGCTCGGGCTCGCGCTCGCGCCACGTGCGGCGATGCGCCGCCGCCTCGGAGATCTGCAACCCGCGTTGCGCCAAATCGAGCAGGGGTGTGCCCACCGACTGGCTCAGCCCGTGCGCCACTGCGGTCGAGGCGCTGAGCGCGATATCGGTGCCCACCCGTCCCAGCCGCGACTCCAGCAGGGAAACCAACCGGGGTTGGTGGTTGATGACGGCCGCCGCGGCCTGGGCCGTTCGCGGGGCGGCGGGCAGGCGGCCCAACCACCCGGCCACCGCCGCCCCGAGCGCCACCACATCCATCGCTGCGGCGGTCAACGGGAGCAGCAATGCCAGCGGGTCACCCGGATCGGCGAACGGCGCGGTGCGCGGTGACCGCGGACCGGCCGCGGAGCCGTCTACGGACGTTGCGAGGGCCTCGCGCACCGCTTCCCAGATGCGGTCACTGTCTGCGTATGTCTCGTGTTCGACGACCAATCGCCCCAAGGCGCCCTCGACATGGGCAGCAGCGACACCCGGGATTGTGCGCACGGCCTGCTCGACTGCGGCGGCGTGTTCATGCCAGCGGGTGAACGGGAGTAACGGATCCAGGTCGAGATGTAGCCGCCGCCCGGTGTGCCACGCCACCGACGGGTTGGTCTGCGAGTCATTACCGGACCCGTTCGTCCCGAGCAGGCGGCTCGTTGATTGCTCCACAGACCGCACGACCGGGCTGGTGAGCATCTGGACCGCACCCGCCGTCATCGCCGCACCCTGCATTCCCGCCCGCAGCATCCGGCCTGCTCCATCGGTCATGCCACCAACCACAGTGGCCACACCCGGAACCCTCATCCCGCTACCCCTAGATCACGTCTCCCGCGCCCGTGAGAACCCACGACGCTTACCCCGCACTCTCCACAACTAGTCCTCGAGCAGCACATGTGCCGTTACAGCACGACACCGGAGTCAGTTCTTGACCCCCACGGTGATCAAATCCGAGAGGATCTTGGTCCACCTCGGCCGCCGCACCCGGTGCTGCTCACTGACGGTGAACCCGGCGTTCTCGAACAGCCCGCGCATCTCCGGCGGCGACGGGTTGTGGGAGGGATTCCACCGGTTTGCCGACAGGCTGTGCAGCAGCAGCGGCTGTCGCGGGCTCAGCGTCGCGACCGCCGCCAGCCCGCCGGGCGCCAGCACCCGGTGAAACTCGCGCAATGCCGCCGGCTGGTCGAAGAAGTGAAACGCCGAGGTCGTCACGACCGCCTCGAGCGCACCATCGTCAAACGGAAGATGCTCCGCCGGGCCTTTCAGCCAGTGCACCCGGTTCGACCGCGTCCGCGCCTGGGCGAGCATCCCGTCGGACATGTCGACGCCGTAGACCTCGTCGAGTCGCAGTTCACGCTCGATCCGATCAGCCAGAACGCCGGTACCGCAGGCGATGTCCGCCACCCGACGCGAACCGTGGGCAACCAGCTGCTCGATCACCTCGTCTTGCGCCGGCCGGTAGACCCACTGCTGCAGCACTGGCAGGTTGTAGGCGGGTGCTGCGAAACTCCAGAACCGGGTGACGGTCTCGTTGAAACCGCGTCGTCGAGCCGTGGCCATGATTCACCCTACCCAGCTGCCGAACTCGCTTCCTCGCTGATCCAGGCCAGCAGCCGTTGCCACAACAGCAGGCGGGTAGATGCCATGTTGTGGCAGTGCGCGCTGCCAGGAACGATGAACGTGGTGATGTCGGGGCTGCGACGGTAGAACTGCGCCTCGACCCGCGGATCCGGTGAGACGTCGACCTCGCCGTAGCCGAGGAAAACCGGCACCGCTACCGACGCCGCTTCCTCGGCGGTCACACCCGGGATCGCCGCAGCCGAAAAGCAGCGCGGTGCAACCGATAACGTCGTCGAGGTATCTGCGGTCAGCACGGCTGCCGGGACGTCGGCGAGGTGGAACCAGCTCTGCAGCCAATCGCGTGAGGTTTCCATGTACTGCTCGGGAATCATTCCGGCGAATTGCTCGATGAGCATCGCGCGCCCTTGGGCGGTGCCGGCCGCCGCGATGAATTCCGGGTCGAGGTTCAGCGGCGCGACGTGCTGGTTGGTGCAGCCGAGGATGGCCAGCGCCGCGTAACTGGCGGCGGCGGCCTGCTGCAAGATCGCGAGATAGCCGCCCAACGAATGGGCCACAGCAACGGGAGGCGCTGTGCTGCCGGTGATTTCGGGTAGACCGGAAATCGCGTAGTTTAACGCCGCCGCGATATCGGCCAGGGCGATGTCACGGGCCGGCCGGGTACTGTCGCCGGTGCCGAGCGGGTCGATCGCTATCACCGAGCAGCCGTGCTGGACGGCGTAGTCGGCGAAGTTGTAGCCGGGATGGCCGGGCACGTCCAGATGCCAATAGCCCCGGTTGTATGTTCCGCCGGGCAGGCAGACCAGCACCGTTGGGTTTGGTGTGGCGGTGGAGTAATAGGTTGCGGCCAACGAGGCCGGTTCGCCGACGGCTGCGCTGACGTCGAGCCGCAGCTGAGATTTTCGGTTCACTGCGAGGCAACGGTATTGATGTGGACAAATCTAGCGGACACCGTGCCCGCAGCGGTGGATGCTATCGGGTGTGGCGACCAACACCGATCGCTATCGCATCGCGCGGGACCAGGTCCTCGCCGGGGACCCACCGGGCGGCGCCTTTTCGTGGCCGCAGCTCACCGGTCGCTTCAACTGGGCCACCGACTGGTTCGACGTCATCGCGCGGGGCAACGATCGCGCCGCGCTGCGGATCGTCGAAGAGCACGGTGCCGAGCAGCTGGTCAGCTTCGCCGAGTTGGCCGAACGCTCTGACCGGGTCGCGACATGGCTGGAAGGACTCGGCATCGGCAAGGGGGACCGGGTCATCCTGATGCTCGGCAACCAGATCGAATTGTGGGAATCGATGCTGGCCGTCGCCAAGCTCGGGGCGATCATCATGCCGACCACCAACGCGCTGGGACCGGCGGATGTCGCTGACAGGGTGAGCCGCGGCGCGGCGCGGGCGGTGATCGCCAACGCCGCCGACACCGTCAAGTTCGACGCCGCCATCGGCGACTACACCCGGATAGCGGTGGGCCCTCGGCTCGACGGGTGGCAGTGCTATGCGGAAGCCTCGGATCTGGGCGCTGTGCACCCTTATACGGCGCGCACCGACGTCAACGACCCGCTATTGGTCTACTTCACCTCCGGCACCACGAGCACACCCAAGCTCGTGCAGCATTCGCAGGTCAGCTATCCGGTTGGGCATCTGTCGACGATGGCGTGGATCGGGCTGCGGCCTGGCGATGTGCACATGGCCATCGGATCACCGGGTTGGGCCAAGCACGCCTGGAGCTGTTTTTTCGCGCCGTGGATCGCGGAGGCGTCGATCTTCGTCTACAACTATCACCGATTCGACGCCGCTGCGCTGCTGACTCAGATGCGGCGCGGGAATGTGACGACGTTCTGCGCGCCACCGACGGTGTGGCGCATGCTTGTTCAGGCCGATCTGGGTGCCAGGCCCGACCGACTGCGAGAGATTGTGGCCGCCGGCGAGCCGCTGAATGCCGACGTGATCGCGCACGTGCAACGCGCTTGGGGACTGACGATCCGCGATGGTTACGGGCAGACGGAGACCACGCTGTTGATCGGCAACCTGCCGGGCCGACCCGTCAAGGCCGGTTCGATGGGACGCCCACTGCCCGGCGTGCCGGTGGAGTTGGTCGATCCCGTCAGCGGCCAGCCCGCCGACGAGGGCGAGATCTGCCTCGAACTGAGCGCTCACCCGGTTAATCTGATGACCGGCTATCTCGGTGATGCGCAACGCAATACCGCGGCGATGGCCGGCGGCTATTATCACACCGGCGACGTCGCGCGCCGCGACGTCACCGGCGCTATCACCTACATCGGTCGTACCGATGACGTCTTCAAATCGTCGGACTACAAGGTGTCGCCGTTCGAATTGGAAAGCGTGCTCGTCGAGCATCCGGAGGTCGTCGAAGCCGCCGTCGTACCCCAGCCCGACGACACCAGGTTGTGCGTGCCGAAAGCCTATGTCTCGCTGGCCGTCGAATGGGAGGCTAGCGCCGACACGGCCCGCGTGATCATGGAGTATGTGCGGGACCGTGTCGCCCCCTACCTGAAGGTACGGCGTATCGAGTTCTTCGAACTGCCGAAGACCATCTCCGGCAAAATCCGGCGAGTGGAGCTACGCCGCCGCGAAGAGGCCCTGGCGGGCGGGCCGATCACGACCGAATACCGCTACGAGGATCTGATCCGATGAAAGCCTATGACGCCGGGCCGACCGATGGCTCGATCCTGGAGGAGACAATCGGGGCCAACTTCGAGCGCACCGTTGCGGCGAAGCCCGACGCCGAGGCGCTGGTGGACGTCATGGGTAGCCGGCGATGGAGCTACGCCGAACTCAACGCCGAGATCGACCTGATAGCACGGGGATTGATGGCGCTGGGCGTGGAGAAGGGTGAACGCGTCGGCATCTGGGCACCCAACTGCGCCGAGTGGGTCATCGTGCAGTACGCCACAGCGAAGATCGGCGCCGTCCTGGTCAACGTCAATCCCGCCTACCGCACCCACGAACTCCGCTACGCGTTGAATCAGTCCGGTGTGCGCACCCTGATCGCGACGACGGCGTCCAAGAGCTCCGACTATCGCGGCATGGTCGAGGAGGTGCGCCCGCAATGCCGCGATCTGAAAGACGTTCTGTTTCTCGACACCGACGACTGGACAAGGTTGCGGGACGGGGCCGAACGGTGCGCCGACCATGAACTGCGGACGCGGCTGCGCGCGTTGCGCAACACCGACCCGATCAACATCCAATACACCTCGGGAACCACCGGCTTCCCGAAGGGTGCGACATTGTCGCACCGCAACATCCTCAACAACGGATTCTTCGTCACCGAATTGCTCAGCCTGGGCCCGGCCGACCGGCTATGCGTTCCGGTGCCCTTCTACCACTGCTTCGGCATGGTGATGGGCAATCTGGGCTGCACCACCCACGGCGCCACGATCGTCATTCCGGCACCCGGTTTCGACGCCGAAGCGACGCTGACCGCCATTGAACGCGAGCGCTGCACCGGTGTTTACGGCGTACCGACGATGTTCCTCGCGATGCTGGCTCATCCGGCCTTCCCTGGCACGGATTTGTCGTCGCTGCGCACCGGAATCATGGCGGGGTCGGTGTGTCCGGTCGAGGTGATGAAGCGCTGCATGGCTGAAATGAACATGGCCCAGGTCGCCATCGCCTACGGCATGACCGAGACGTCGCCGGTGTCGTGTCAGACCCTTATCGACGACGATCTGGACCGGCGCACCGCGACGATCGGACGTGCGCATCCGCACGTCGAAATCAAAATCGTCGATCCCGACACCGGCGACGTCGTCGACCGGGGCCAGCCCGGCGAGTTCTGCACGCGCGGCTACTCGGTCATGCTGGGCTACTGGCGCGAGCAGGACAAGACAGCCGAAGTGATCGACGCCGACGGGTGGATGCACACGGGCGATCTCGCGGTCATGCGTGACGACGGCTACTGCCGCATCGTCGGGCGCTTGAAGGACATGATCATCCGCGGCGGTGAGAACGTCTATCCCCGCGAAATCGAGGAATTCCTCTACACCCATCCCGACATCGAGGACGCGCAAGTCATCGGCGTGCCCGACGACAAATACGGCGAGCAGATCTGCGCTTGGATCCGGATGAAGCCGGGACGCGCTCCGCTGGACGCCGCAGCCGTCCGCGACTTCGCCACCGGCAAGCTGGCCCACTACAAAATCCCCCGATACGTCCACGTCGTCGACGAATTTCCGATGACCGTCACCGGCAAGGTCCGCAAAGTCGACATGCGCGAGCAGAGCGTGCGGTTGTTCGCTTCGGAGTAAGCCTCCTTCCGCGAAGCAGGAGCCAGGGCTGCGATCTGGCCCCGATCACGACCCTGCCTTCTGTTTGGCGGTGCTCGCTTGGTTGACTTCTGGCATGCCGTTGCTGTCGCTGCCCTTTATTGCCGACCCCATGGCACGACTATTCGCCGCGGTGGCCGGTGGCACCACGCCGCCCGCGAAGCTGCGGTTCGACGACATCGCGGGACACACCAGGGACGCGACGATTCCCACCCGCCATGGACCACTCCCGGCGACGATCTACCTTCCATCCGCCGATGCCGATGCCGATGCCGATACCAGGCCGCCGGTACATGTCAATGTCCACGGCGGAGGATTCGCCGTCGCGCATCCCGAGCAGGACGACCCGTGGTGTCGCTATCTGGCTGCCCACGCCAAAGTCGTTGTGATCAACCCGGATTACGCATTGGCGCCCCAGCACCGCTTCCCCGTTGCAGTCGAACAGATCTACGACGTGGTGGCCTGGGCGGCGTCGCCCGACCGGGATTGGGACGGCACCCGGCTCTGCGTTGGTGGCCAGAGCGCCGGCGGCAATCTGGCCGCCGCAGCCGCCCGCCTCGCACTGGAAAACGGTGGTCCGCAGATCAAACTGCAAGTGCTGCACTACGCGCCGGTGGATCTGGTGACGCGGGCCAAACACAAGCACACACCCGCGGGCCGCAAAGCGGTCTTCCAGCCGTGGATGGGTGACATCTTGGACGCCGCGTACATCCCGGACCCGCTGCAACGGCGTGATCGGCTGGCGTCACCAGGATGGGGAACCAACGCCGACAACATCGGTGGTATCGCGCCCGCAGTTGTTGTCACCGCGGAATTGGACCGCCTGCGGGACGAAGCTATCCACTATGCGCGCAAACTCGAGTCCGCCGGTTCGCTGGTCGAACACTACGATGTCGGCGGAGTCGACCACGGCTACAACATCCTTGGTGACTCAGCGGACATCACCGCCAAGATGTACGACTTCATCGCAGGCCACGTCGTCGCCGCGGTAGGTTAGCCCATTGTGAGCTGGTGGATCACTCAGGTCGAGCGGACGCTGACCGAAGAGGTGCCGGCGACGCCGGAGCAAGTTCGCGACTTTTATGTGGATCTGAACAACATCAGAACAGTGCACCCGCTGGTCGTTGCGGTACGCACGACACTGCATCGCGAAACCGACGACGGCTACGAACAGGTTTACCGGGTGAGCGATCGAATCCCGCTGGGGCGGTTGAATCTACGTGTCAGTTACTGGGCACGGCTCCAGGTTCCCCGCCGGGGCGATGTGATCACCGAAGCGCGGCAGTTCCCGCGGGTTCGCCTGGGGGGCCGGGTGTCCTTTGAGTCGACGGCTACGGGCACCCGCGTCATCGAACGCATCCAGATCGCGGCGCCCCGCCCACTGGCCGCGATCACCACGCGGGAGGCAGTCAATGCGCACATCGCGATGCTGGCAGGCATCCGCGACCACTTTCAGTCAATGGCCTGAAACGCCACCCGCAGCTCGCGCTTCAGCACCTTGCCGTAGCTGTTCTTCGGCAACTGTTCCACCACCACATAGCGCTTCGGGCGTTTGAAGCGCGCGATGCGCTGCAACAGATGTGCATCGAGTTCGTCGGCGTCTGCCGAGCCGACGACGAAGGCGACCACGATCTCGCCCCACTCCGGGTCCGGTGCGCCGACGACGCAGGCCTCTGACACGGCGGGGTGCTCCAAGAGCGCCTCCTCCACCTCGCGCGGATAGATGTTGCTGCCGCCACTGATCACGACATCTTTCGAGCGGTCACGCAGCGTGAGGCAGCCTCGCTCATCGAACGAACCCAGGTCACCGGTATGCAGCCAGCCGCTCTGCAACGTGTCGCGAGTGGCTGCCGCGTCGTTCCAGTAACCGGACATGACGACGTCGCCGCGGCAGACGATCTCACCGATTTCTCCGGTATCCGCGGGCGTGCCGTCGTCGCGCAGCACCGCGACTTCCATGCCCGACCGCGGATATCCGACCGAACCCAATACCGCGTCGTCGACCATTTCGTAGTCAGTGCGGCGTAGGCCGGTGATGGTCATCGGGGATTCGCCCTGGCCATAGATCTGCGTGAAGATCGGCCCGAACGCCGCCATCGCCTTCTTGATGCCCTCCACGTACATCGGGCCACCGCCATAGATGATCGTTCGCAGCTCACTCGGGCGTGCGCGGCCCGTGTCAGTCAGCCGCTGCACCATGGTCGGCGCGAGAAACGCGCTGCAACCCGGATGGTGGTCACAGAGATCCAGGAACTCGTCGGGGTCGAAGCCGCCGCTTGCCGGCACTACTTGGCGGGCCCCGCGCAGGACGTAGGCCGGGATGTAAAGCCCGGAGCCGTGTGACATCGGCGCTGCATGCACCAAGCTGCAATCCTCGTCGGGGCTGTCGATGTCGGCGAGGTGGGCCAGAGTCATCGCGGTCAGGCTGCGGTGGGTGAGCATCGCGCCCTTTGCCCGGCCGGTGGTGCCGCTGGTATAGAACAGCCAGGCCAATGCCGATGGATCTGTGTTCGGCGGCGTCGCGGCTGCAGCCGCTAACCGGTCCGAATAGCCTTGGCTACCAACCGTTTCGATGGGAACATCGCTGCTCGGAGCAAGCTCGGCTGCGATGGCTGCCGAGGCGAAAACCTGGCAGATGCCGCCGTCGTCGAGAATCTGCACCATCTCCCGCGGGTGCAGCTTGTAGTTGATCGGGACAGCGATGCACTCGGCGGCCCAAATCGCGAATAGCAGTTCGACGATCTCCGGACGGTTTTCACTGACAATCGCAATTCTGGTGCCGGATGGGCAGTGTGCCCGCAGCGAACCTGCCAGCCGCAACGCGCGTTGCCGCAGTTCTCGCCAGCTGCAGAAGCACTGTTCGCCGTGATAGACCGCCCCGCGATCCGGAAAGTGCAGCGCGGCTTGGTCCAGCAGCGCGAACAGGTTCACCGAGCCGTCCACTGCGAGGTCAGTGCGACGTCCGACAGGTATTTCGTGGAGGACCAGCCGCCGTCGACCACGATTGTCTGGCCGTTGATGAAACTGCCGCCGGGCGAGCACAAGAACGCGACAGCACTGGCAACGTCGTCAACCGTGCCCAGCCGCTGATGTGGCGTCATCTCGAGGTTCATTCGGCGGAATCGCTCGTCGGCCAGCCGCTGTTCGGTCATCGGCGTCTGGATCACCCCGGGCGCCACCGCATTGCAACGAATTCCCTGCGACCCGTACTGGCAGGCGATGTGGGTGGTCAGCGCGGTCAGACCGCCTTTGGCCGCCGAGTAGGGCCCGCCGCGAAGCCCGCCGACGACCGCGAACGTCGAGGTGATGTTGATGATGGCCGAGCCGGGCTGCATATGCGGCAGGACATCGCGGGCCAAGCGGAACGGCGCACGCAGCATCACGCCCAGGAAGTAGTCCAATGTCGCGTCATCGGTTTCGTGCAGCGGCGTGGGGCTGCCCACGCCGGCATTGTTGACCAGAAAGTCAATGCGCCCCCATCGGTCGACGGCGTTATCCACGATGCGGCGCGGCGCGGTGTCCTCGGTGAGGTCGACTGCAACGGTGGCGATCTGGTCCGGATTCCCGACGGCGGTGGCCAATTCGGCGAGCTTGTCGGCGTTTCGTCCCGTCGCCAGCACGGCCATGCCCATCTCGGCGAGTTTGGTCGCGCAGCCAAATCCGATACCGCCGGTCGCCCCGGTGACGATCGCAACCCGCATCTCACTGCTCCGTATTCATCAGCGCCGCCTTGATCTGATGCTTCAACACCTTGCCCGCGTCGTTTCGGGGTAACTGCGGCCAGCTGACCACTTGCTCAGGCGCTTTGAATGTCGCCAGCCCCTGCTGCTGCAGAAAGTCGCGGAGTGTGGCGACGTCGGGCTCGGGTGGATCGGAGGGCACGATGACGGCGCAGGCGCGCTCGCCGGTGCGATCGTCGGGAAGGCCCACGACGGCGACCTCGGCGATGCCGGGATGGGTGATCAGGATGTCCTCTATCTCCTTGGGCGCGATGTTTTCGCCGCTGCGGATGATGATGTCTTTGGCGCGACCCGTCACCACCAGGTAGTCGTCATCGACCCAGTGCGCGAGGTCGCCGGTGCGGAAGTAGCCGTCGGCATCGAAAGCCTCGGCCTCGTCGTCGGCATGCAGATAACCGATCAGCATTTGCGGCCCGCGTGCGCGGATTTCGCCGTCGCGCAGCGTGATCTCCGCGAAGCCGGCGTGGCCGTCGGTAACTGCGGCTTGCTGGGCGTTGAGTGGCGAGCCCACCGTGGTCACCGGGACCTCGGTTGAGCCGTATACCCGGGTGACGACGGCCTGCTCGAAATAGGCTGCGGCGCTCGCGATCAGTGGTGGCGACACCGACGCGCCACCGCACACGAACAGTTTCAAATCCGGTAGTCGGGTACCGGCACGCTGCGCGGCCACGAGTATCTGCTCCAAAAACGGTGTTGCGCCGGCAATGTGGGTACAGCGCTCGGACTGCATCAGCTGTACGGCGGCGTCGGCGTTCCAGCGGTCCATCAGCACCGCTGTGCTACCCAGTATCAGCGGGCATTCGAACGCGTAGATCGAACCGCCGACGTGCGCGATCGGTGAGGGCACCAAAAACGTGTCACCGGCACGCACCTGCCAGTAGTCACGGATCTGGCAGATCAATGCGTGCATCGAGTTATGGCTGTGCAGAACACCCTTCGGTCGACCTGCTGTTCCGGAGGTGTAAAGGACCATGCGTACGGCATCTGGGTTCAGTGCCGGGAGCGCGGCCGGTGATGTCTGATGGTGCAGCAACGACTCCAATGAGGTGTGAGCACTGTCGCCCCGCTCACGTACCGCGACCACCTGCGGGGGAGAATCTAACTGGGCCGTCACCCGATCCAGCATCGACAGATAGTCGTGGCGCTCGGACCCACTGGGCACGAAGACCATTCGACTGCCGCAGTCTTCGAGGATGAAGGCCAGCTCACGATCCCGCAGGGACGGCAGGATGGGGTTCACCACCATTCCGGCCATCGTCGCGGCCAGGTAGATGACCGTGGCCTCGTGCCAGTTGGGCAGCATGAACGACACCACGCTGCCGACCGGCATCCGCTCCACCATGGCCTGCGCCAGCGCCGTCGATTCGGCGTAGAGCGTCCGGCAGTCCAACCGAGTTTCACCGTCGACCACCACAATTCGGTACGGTGTGCGCTGCGCGACCTCGGCCAGCGAATCAGCCAGGGTGCCCGAGACCCACCACCCGCGGGCATACGCGTCGGCCGCGCGCGCGTCGTCCCGGCGGATCGTTCGACCAGCGATCAGTTCTGCGTTCACCAGACGAATCACCTTAGCCCCGGACACGTCGCATCGTCATCGAGTGACGAAAGCGCGCCCCCGGGTGGGTATTGATGGTCACCTGCGCAACATCGCCGTCCGACGTGGTGTAGGTGCGGTGCACTTCAAGCCCCGGTGTTCCGGCGGCGACACTGAGTTCGCCGGCCAATGCCGGTGAGATGAGCACGGCGGCGATCTCTTGGCGTACCTCGACGATGCTCAGCCCGAAAAGATCTTCGATCAGCGGGAAGATCGGACCGGTATGGCGTTGCAAGAGTCTGCCCACGGCGGCGAACGCCCGGTTGATGTAGTACTCGGTCCGGCAGACCGGGAACTCGGCGCCCTCCACCTGACGGAAGCCGTACACGGCCAGCCATTCTTCGCCGCTGATCAGGCCGGTCCGGGTTGCCAGGTCGCCGTCGATCACCATCATCTTGGTGGAATCGATGGCGAATTGCGCTCCCGTCGCAAACGCCAGCAGGTCGTTGATCGACACCACGTCTTGCATGTAGGAGTCCGAGGACGCCCGGGGCACGACGAGAGTGCCGGCTCGCGGCCGCGATGCGACGAGGTTGTCGTCCCGCAACCGTCTCAACGCTTCGCGGATGGTGTACCGGCTGACCGAGAACCGTTCGCACAGTTGGTGTTCGGTGGGAAGCTGCGATCCGACGGGATACACCCCGTCAACGATCTCTTTGCGCAGGGTCCGTGCGACCTGCAGATAACGATGGTCGGTTGGTTGCGCATCAGGCATGGTGGCCCACTCGGCGTAAGGCCAGCACACTGCCGTCGCCATCGGCTGACAGATAGAGCGTGCCGTCGGGTCCGGCGGCGATACCGGCGAACGGGCCCTGAGGGCCGGAGAACGGTGGCATGCCCCGCAGCGGTTTGGGCACCACACCCGCGGGCGCGCCGACCGGTAACTCAGCGGCGATCGTGCGACGGCTGCGGTCCTGGAGATCGAACGCGATCAGCGCTTTCGCGCCGGCGTCGACGACATACAGCTGCCGATCGTGCACCAGGATGCCCTGGGGCCGCTGTAGACCGTCCAGCACGGTGTCGGCGCGGGATCCGTCGAGCTTGACCACCCGCCCGGCACCCGCTTCCGAGACGAGGTAACCGCCGTCGGGTGCGATCGCCACACCGACCGGCTCGCGCAAATCGGAGCCGATCACCGCAATCTGGTCGCCGCGGATCGACAACACCCGTCCCGTTCCGAGTTCGGCGACCACGACGTCGTCACCGGGGCCGACCACCACGCCGTAGAGCTGATCGAATCCGTCAGCCAGCACTGCGGTTTCGCTGTCGGCCGGCCGGTACCGCGCAACCTGTCCACCCGAGGTGGTGACGACAAACTCACCCGGTGCCGTCGCCGTCACACCGCGCAGGAACCCCGGGTAGCCGGGGGTGAACAACATGCCGACGGTCCGCAAATCGCCGGCACAGCCCAACACATAGAAATACGTGCCGTCGGCGATGTAGAGCTCCCCGTCAGCGCCGACGGTCAGATCCAACGGCCAATTCAATCCGCCGGGCAACACGGTCTGCGTCTGGCCACCGTCGAGGACTTCAGTGATCTCGCCGGTGAAATTCGAAACGAACAGCCGATCGCCCACAAACGTCAGGTTGTCCAGGCCCGGGTTGAGCGTGGCCAGCACCGTGGAATCGCCGGTGCGCGGATCGATCCGCAGCACCTGGCCGCTGTGCACCTGAGTCGAGACGAGCTGGCCCTGGCCGTCGAACTTCACCGCATCCGGGACGCCGAGACCCGCGGCGACTCGCTGCGCCTCGCCGCCCTCGGGGTCGATCCGCCAGATCTCATTGGCGCCCATCACCGGGAAATACAGCAAGCCGTCCGGGCCGACCTCCATGGCATTGGGCGACGGCACATTCTCCAGCAGCACTCGCGGTGCACCGCCGTTGAGGTCGAGTTCCAGTAGCCGTCCCCCCTCGCGGCATTCGCCGATGAACAGCCGGCCCTGATCGAACGTGATGCCGTTGGCCGACGGGATATCGTCCCGCAACACTCGGGTGCGTCCGCCGGTGCTGCGCGCACTGACCCGGCCGTCCATGACCTCGGTGGCGTAGAGATTGCCGCCCGGGTCGAAGGCCACATCGTCGGGAGCAATGATGTCGCCGCCTTTGGCGCTGACGGTGCTCAGTTGCCCGGACCCAAGGTCGAGGGCGCTGATTTGGCTGCCGGTCACTTGCGCGATGTAGACCCGGCCGTCGGGGCCGGTGCGCAGGCCGTTGGCGCCGAACAGTCGACTCGGCGGCGTGAGCCGGTCCAGCGTCCAGCCTTCGGCGAGGCCGGGCACAGGACCGGCCGGATAGCGGCCGTCTTGCAACGTCATCGGCGATGTTCTCCCGGTAGTCGGTGGCTGGAAGGCTAGCAACCGCAATTGGTCCATACAAGAGGCCCGTTTGGTGAGCCCTAATGTCGCTGCTGTCCGGCCGAGGCGGCATTCGACCGTCATCCACCGGGCGTAAAACCGCATCCTTGACCGTGCAGCACGACTGATGAATCATGTTCTGCGTAACTTAGAATTAGATTCTCAATAGGTAGCGGGAGAAAGCATCTTGTCCAGACAATTGACGGTCAAAATCCGGCGAACTGGAGCGAGCTGACCATGGCCGTGAAGGTGTACGAGCGGATCCTCGACCTTTTCGAGGCAGAGGGCATCACCACGCTCTTCGGCATCCCGGACCCGAATTTCGTTCACCTGTTTCATGCCGCGGAAGAGCGCGGCTGGGATGTCGTGGCGCCCCATCACGAGGAATGTGCCGGGTTCATGGCCGACGCGGTGTCGCGGATGACCGGAAAGCCCGGCCTGTGCATCGGCACCCTGGGGCCGGGCCTGGCCAACCTGGCCGGATCAATGATGTGCGCAAAAGTCGAGAATTCGCCGGTCATCTTCTTGGGCGGTCAGCGGGCCCGCATCACCGAGCAGCGGGTGCGACGCGGCCGCATCCAGTTCGTCTCGCAGATCCCGTTGCTGGCGCCGTCGGTGAAGTACGCGGCCAGCATCGAATACGCCGACCAGACCGACGAGATTGTCCGCGAAGCGCTGCGCAGCGCACAGACGGGCACACCCGGCCCGGCCTACATCGAATACCCGGCGCACGTCATCCTCGAAGAACTCGACGTGCCGGCGCCGTTGCCGCCGGACGCCTACCGGCTGGTCAACCAGGGCGCGAGCGCGCAGATGGTCGACAAGGCGGTGGAGCTGATCAGAAAGGCCGATCAGCCGATTCTGTTGGTCGGCCACGCCGTGCAATGTGCCCGGGCCGGAGAAGCGGTGGAGGCGCTCGCCAAACTCGTGAATTGCCCGGTGATCCAGACGTCCGGCGGAACCGCGTTCATCAAGGGCATCGAAGATCGCACCTTCCCCTACGGGTTCTCGCCGTCGGCTGTCGAGGCGGTGGTGCAATCCGATCTGTGCATCGCTATCGGCACCGAACTCGGCGAGCCGGTGCACTACGGCAAGGGCCGGCATTGGGCCGCCAACGACGGCAGCAGGAAGTGGATCGGCGTCGAACTCGATCCCAAAGCTATCGGCGTGAACCGGCGCATCGACGTCCCGCTGGTCGGAGACCTGCGGGCAATCGTTCCGCAGCTTGTCGAGGCCCTCAAGGATTCACCACGCGGCGCCTCAGCCGAACTCGACGACTGGGTGGCGCGGGATGCCGCACGCATCGCAGAGCTTGGGAAATCCGCCCCGTCTGGAACACCGTTGCACACCGCACGTTTCGTGGTCGAAGCGACAAAGGTCTTCCCCCAGGACGGGATCTTGGTCCGTGACGGCGGCGCCACGGTCATTTTTCAGTGGACCTATTCGCAGGCCAAGCCGCACGACGTCATCTGGAACCAGAATTTCGGCCACATCGGAACCGGCCTGCCGTATGCCGTCGGGGCGTCGGTTGCCGACGGAAAAAAGCGGCCGGTCATGCTGCTCACCAGCGACTCATCCTTCATGTTCCATATCTCGGAACTGGAAACCGCTGCGCGCCTGGGTCTGCCACTGGTCTGCGTGGTCGGTGTGGACCACCAGTGGGGACTGGAGGTGGGCGTGTACAAGCGCACCTTCGGCCAGGGATCGCTGGAAACCGGCGTGCACTGGAGCAAAGATGTGCGATTCGACAAGATCGCCGAGGGCTTTGGCTGCCACGGTGAATACGTCGAACACGCCGAGGAGATCGGGCCGGCGATCGAACGGGCTTACGCCAGCGGCAAAGTCGGTGTCATCCACGTGCCGATCGACCCGAAGGTCAATTCCGAGGAGATGCCCAGCTACGACGAATTCCGGACCTGGTACGCCGAAGGAACCCAGTGATGCGTGAATACCTCAAGCTCTACATCGACGGCCAGTGGGTCGAGCCGGCCGAGCCGCGGACCGTCGACGTCGAAAACCCGGCCACTGAACAGGTTTGCGGGCGGGTAGCGCTCGGCTCAAGCGCTGATGTCGACCGGGCGGTCGCGGCGGCCCGGCGGGCTTTCACCAGTTGGTCGGTAACCAGTAAAGAGGAAAGGCTCGACGTTCTGGTTCG
The DNA here is from genome assembly GCF_059812525.1 of Mycobacterium sp. NGS51. Classification (NCBI taxonomy): domain Bacteria; kingdom Bacillati; phylum Actinomycetota; class Actinomycetes; order Mycobacteriales; family Mycobacteriaceae; genus Mycobacterium; species Mycobacterium sp. NGS51. The sequence goes on along the minus strand of NZ_JCALCV010000007.1, from coordinate 196,600 downwards.
GATTCTCACCGAATACCAGCAGCGCGCTGACGATCTCGCCTCGGCGATCACCGAAGAGATGGGCGCACCGGCCGCACTCGCCGCCGGTCCTCAGGTCGGGTTAGGACTCGGGCACCTGAACACCGCCATCGACGTGCTGACGTCGTACACTTTCGAAGAGCAGCGCGGTGCGACGCTGATCGTCAAGGAGCCGATCGGCGTTTGCGGCCTGATCACGCCGTGGAATTGGCCGATGAACCAGGTTGCCGTCAAAGTCTTCCCAGCGCTGGCGACCGGCTGCACGACAGTGCTCAAGCCCTCGGAGATGGCACCGTTCTCGGCTCAGATCTTCGCCGAGATCCTGCATGCCGCAGGCGTTCCCGCCGGCGTGTTCAATCTGGTGCAGGGCGACGGCCCGGGCGTGGGCGTGGCACTTGCCGGTCATCCCGATGTGGACATGGTGTCGTTTACCGGCTCGACCCGCGCCGGCATTGAAATCGCCCGTAACGCTGCGCCCACCGTCAAGCGCGTCACCCAGGAGCTTGGTGGGAAGGGACCCAACATCGTTCTCGATGACGCGGCCTTCGCCGAGCATGTCAGCGCCGGCGTCACCAGCATGATGGGTAACTCCGGGCAAACCTGCAGTGCGCCGTCGCGCATGCTGGTGCCCAACACCCGGATTGCCGAAGCTATCGATATCGCCAGGGAGGCCACGTCGAAGCTCACCGTCGGCGACCCCGCTGGAGATGCCGCGTTGGGTCCGGTGGTTTCCGGGGCCCAGTACGAGAAAATCCAGGCGCTGATCCAGAAGGGTATCGACGAGGGCGCCACCCTGGTCACCGGCGGCACCGGACGCCCCGACGGACTGGAAACGGGCTACTACGTCAAGCCAACGGTTTTCGCCGAGGTCGGCAACGACATGACGATTGCCCGTGAGGAAATTTTCGGGCCGGTGCTGTCGATCCTCGGCTACGACAGCGTCGACCAGGCCATCGAGATCGCCAACGACACCGATTACGGTCTCGCCGGCTACGTTGCCGCCGACGATGTCGAGAAGGCTCGGGCAATCGCGCGCCGGCTCAAGTCGGGCTGGGTGGTGATCAACGACGGGTTCGATTTCCACGCGGGTTTCGGCGGCTACAAGCGCAGCGGCAACGGACGCGAATGGGGCGAGTTCGGCTTCGACGAATACCTGGAGACCAAGGCGATCCTCGGCTACGCACCGGAAACCGCCGGCTGAAAGCAAGCCATGGGTAACCTCCTGAATCTTGAGGGCCGCATCGTCGTGGTGTCCGGCGCCGGCGGTGGTGGCATCGGCACCACCGTGACCGCCATGGCCGCCGAGACGGGAGCCACGGTGGTCGCGGTGAGCCGATCGAAGGAGAATCTCGATCAGCACATCGCACCGCTGGCACGACAAGGCCTTTCGGTGGTGCCGGTGGCCGCCGACGCGTCGACCGACGACGGCATTGCCACAGTCATCGACCAGGTGGGTTTCATCCCGGGCGAGCTGTATGGGCTTGTCAATGTCGCGGGCGGCGCGGCGCCGTCGACGTGGATGCCGTCGACCCGGGTGAGCCGAACCGATTGGCGAGAGCTGTTTGCCGCCAACCTCGAAACCACGTTCTTCATGAGCCAGGCGGTGGCTGCGGAGCTGAAGAAACACAGCAGGCCCGGTTCCATCGTCTCGATCGCCTCGATCAGCGGCATGAACACCGCGCCGTTCCACATCGCCTATGGAACGGCCAAGGCTGCGGTGGCGGCGATGACCCGCACCATGGCGGTCGAACTGGCAGCCGACGGCATCCGGGTCAACGCGGTCGCGCCGGGTGTCACCGAGACGGCGGCATCACGCACCTACGTCGACGACGATCCAGACCGCGATCGCCGGGCGATCGCGATGGGGCGGCGCGGTCGGCCCGAGGAACAAGCCGGCGCCATTCTGTTTCTGCTGTCCGACCTGTCGAGCTACATCACCGGGCAGACACTCCTCGTCGACGGCGGCCTGAGCCTCAAATGGAGTCATCTCGACGCGGACAACACGTCCCTGTTCCTCAAGGACGAATCGTTCCGCGCAGCGATAAAGCGCTGGGACGACGCATGATACGAGTTCGAGAAGCGAGGACGCAGTGACGACCAACGGCGAAGAGCTATCCGCGCCCGTGACGATCGGCGTGGACGCCTACATCTCGGAACAGTACGCGCGGGCCGAGCGCGACAAGCTGTGGCGGAAAGTGTGGCTGCAAGTCGGCCGGGTCGAGGAGCTGGCAGAGGTAGGCAGTTACCTCACCTACGACATCCTCGACGATTCGATCATCGTAGTGCGTACCGGGGCGAGCGAGTTCAAAGCCCACCACAACGTCTGCATGCACCGCGGCCGCCGGCTGATCGACACTCCACCGGGCGCGAAGAACGGCTGTGGGCGCACGCGAAAGTCGTTCGTCTGCGGGTTCCACGGCTGGACCTACGACTTGGACGGCGCCTGCACCTACATCCGCGAGCAACCCGACTGGCAGAACGCGCTGACCGCCGACAGCACCCATCTGGCAAGCGTGCGGGTCGACACCTGGGGCGGTTGGCTGTGGATCAACATGGATCCCGAGTGCGAGTCGCTGATGGACTACCTGCATCCGGCCGCGAAAATCCTCGACCCGTTCGGCTTGGAGAACATGCGCTACAAGTGGCGCAAATGGCTGCAGTTCGACTGCAACTGGAAAGTCGCGATGGAGGCCTTCAACGAGACCTACCACGTTGCGGCAACACATCCGGAGTTCAACAAGTTCGGCGAATTCAAAGGCTGGGCCAAGGCGCAGGGCAAGCACAGCAACATCGGTTACGACGCTCCCGAAGAGCTCGAGGCGACCAAGTCCAAAGTCCGGCTGGGCACCGGCGCGGACCCCCGGGTGTCGACCGCCGAGATGCAGCTCTACACCCTGCAGGAAACCAATGCCACCACCACTCAGACGCTGGTGGATGCCGCCCTGCGGTTGGTCGACGAGTTGCCCGAAGATACCCCGGCCGATCAGGTCCTCGAACACTGGTTGTCGTCGGCGCGCCGTGACGACGCCGCCCGCGGTGTGGTTTGGCCGACGATCCCGCCCGACATCCTGGGACAGAGCGGAACCGCATGGCAGATCTTCCCGAACTTCCAGATCGGCCAGGGTCTGACCAGCGCACTGTGCTACAGCGCCCGCCCCGACCCGAGCTATGACCCGAACAAGTGCATCTTCGAAGTCGCGGTGTTCGAACTCTTCCCGAACGGCCAAGAGCCACAGACCGAATGGGTCTACACGCCGGTTGGTGACCCGAACTGGCTCAGTGTGCTACCGCAGGACTTCTCCAACATGGCCGCGGTCCAGCAGGGCATGAAATCTCTTGGCTTCCCCGGCACCAAACCCAACCCGTATCGCGAACGCAGCACGGTCAATCTGCACTACCAGCTGTCGAAGTACATGGGCACCGGCGAACCAAAGGAGCTCGCGTGACCTGCGAGTCGACAGACACCCCGGATGACATCGACATCCCGGCGCTGCGCGAAAAGTATCGGCAGGAGCGCGAGAAGCGGCTGCGCGCCGAGGGTTCCAAGCAATACATCGAGCTCGAAGACGACTTCGCCGGCTACTACGAAACCGATCCGTATACGCCGATCACGCCCCGCGATCCGATCAGTGAAGAGATCGACGTCGCGGTACTGGGCGGCGGCTTCGGCGGTTTGCTCGCGGCCGCCCACCTGAAGAAGGCCGGCGTCGACGACGTCCGGATCGTCGAGCTGGGCGGCGACTTCGGTGGCGTCTGGTATTGGAACCGCTATCCGGGCATCCAGTGCGACAACGAATCCTACTGCTACATCCCGATGCTCGAAGAGCTGGACTTCATGCCCTCGAAGAAGTTCGCCGACGGCGCCGAGATCTACGAGCATTGCCGGCGCATCGGCAAACACTTCGGACTCTACGATTCCGCGATCTTCTCCACCCAGGTGCGCGCGCTGCGCTGGGACGAGGAGCTCAAGCGCTGGCGAATCAACACCAACCGCGCTGACGACATCCGCGCGCGCTTCGTCGTGATGGCTTCGGGCCCCTTTCACCGGCCCAAGCTGCCCGGCATCCCCGGCATCGAGGACTTCAATGGCCACAGCTTCCACTCGTCGCGTTGGGACTACGGCTATACCGGCGGGGACACCACCGGTGGACTGGACAAGCTGGCCGACAAACGCGTCGCCGTCATCGGCACCGGCGCCACGGCGATTCAGATCGTGCCGTTCCTGGGCCGCCATGCCCAGCAGCTGTATGTATTTCAGCGCACGCCGTCGTCGGTTGACGTGCGCGACAATGCGCCAACCGATCCCGAGTGGGTGAAGTCCCTGCAGCCGGGCTGGCAGAAGGAACGGCAGCGCAACTTCCACTCCTGGACATTCGAAGGGATGGCACTCGGACAGCCCGATCTGGTCTGCGACTTTTGGACCGAACTCGGTCGCAATACCGCGGCACGGGTACTGGCACTGGAGGATCCGGCGTCGATGACTCCGGAGCAGTTCATGGCAATTCGGGAGGAAGAAGACTACAAGGTCATGGAGCGGCTGCGGCGTCGCATCGACAGCATCGTCGAAGACCCGCAGACTGCCGAGGCGCTCAAGCCCTACTACCGGTTCCTCTGCAAGCGGCCACTTTCCAACGACGAGTATCTCTCGACGTTCAACCGGCCCAATGTGACCCTGGTCGACGTCTCGTCGTCCAAAGGGGTGGAACGGATCACCCATAACGGGCTGGTGGCCAATGGCGTTGAGTACGAAGTCGATTGCATCATCTACGCCAGCGGCTTCGAGATCACGACCGAGCTCAGTCGGCGCTACTCGATCGATGCGATCGAAGGCCGCGACGGGTTGTCGCTGTTCGACTACTGGGATCACGGCTACAAGACACTGCACGGGATGACCAGCGCGGGTTTCCCCAATCAGTTCTTCACCGGCTTCACCCAGGTGGGCATCTCCGCCAACATCGCCGCCAACTACGAGCTACAGGGCGAGCACATCGCCTACATCATCGCCGAAACCCTGGCGCGCGGAGCCACAACGGTAGAGCCGAGCCATGCAGCCCAGGACATCTGGGGGAGGACGATCCGCGAGACCGCCATTGACAACTCTGCGTTCGACGCCCAATGCACGCCCGGCTACTACAACAACGAAGGCGGCGGCGGGGGAGAAGGCATCCGGTCACACCTCGGCGAACCCTATGGACCCGGCTTCTACGCCTTTGGTGACCTGTTGGCGCAATGGCGCGACAAGGGCGATCTCGACGGCCTCATGCTGGGAATGTGAATGGCTGAACTGAGATTCGACGATCGGGTGGCCGTCGTCACCGGCGCCGGCCGCGGATTGGGCCGCGCCTACGCCCTGCTGCTGGCGAGCAGGGGCGCCAAGATCGTCGTCAACGACACCGGCAGCAGCTTGACCGGCGACGGCGCTGATTCTGGCCCCGCCGGTGGGGTGGTCGACGAAATCCGGGCAGCCGGCGGCGAGGCCGTGGCCTGCACCGAATCGGTGGCAACCGCCACCGGCGGCCAAGCCATCGTTGCGGCGGCACTGGAGCGCTACGGTGGCATCGACATTCTGATCCACAACGCGGGCACCGTTCGTCGGGCATCACTAGCCGAGATGACCTACCAGGACTTCGACGCCGTGCTGGATGTCCACTTACGGGGGGCCTTTCATGTGGTGCGGCCCGCCTTCCCGCTCATGCGCGACGCGCACTACGGACGCATCGTGTTGACATCGTCGATCGGCGGGCTGTACGGCAACCACGGCGTCGCCAATTATGCCGTCGCCAAGGCCGGCATCATCGGCCTATCCAACGTCGTCGCGCTCGAAGGAGCCGCGGACAACGTGGTTTGCAACGTCATCGTCCCGTCCGCGGTCACCAGAATGGCTGAAGGCCTGGATATTTCGGCCTACCCGCCGATGGATCCCAAGCTGGTGGCGCCGGTGGTGGGGTGGCTGGCTCACGAAGCCTGCTCGATCACCGGGGAAATGCTGATCGCCATCGCGGGTCGGGTAGCGAAGGCGGTCATCAGCGAGACCCCAGGCGTATACCGACCGTCGTGGTCGATCGAGGACGTCGGCGACCAGATGGCCGCCATTGGCGAGGCAGCCGCGCCGGTGACGTTTCCGGTGGTTCCGGACGGCCACGTCGATCACATTCGCTACAGCTTCGCGATGGCACTTCCGGCGACGATGCAGGCCGCGCAGCGGCCTGAGGAGAAGCCGGACAATCAAGCCCAAGGAGCGCGTCATGCCTAGCGCCAACAACCGGACCGGTCCGCTGGCCGGCGTGCGGGTCGTCGATCTGACCGCGATGGTGATGGGACCGTATTGCACGCAGATCATGGCCGACATGGGTGCCGACGTGATCAAAGTTGAGCCGCCGGAAGGGGATAACACCCGCTACATCTCGGTCGGGCCCGAACCGTCGATGAGCGGCGTGTTCGTCAACGTGAACCGCGGCAAGCGCAGCGTCGTGCTCGACCTGCAGTCACAGCCCGGAAAGTCAGCGCTGCAAGCGCTGGTTGCGACCGCTGACGTGTTCGTTCACTCGATGCGGTCCAAGGCGATTGCCCGGCTCGGGTTTGGTTACGACGACGTGGCTGCGATCAACCCCGCCATCGTCTACACCAACTGTTACGGGTATGGCCGGCGCGGGCCGGACCGGGATTTACCCGCCTACGACGACACCATCCAGGCGGCCTGCGGACTGCCGGCCGTTCAAGAACAACTGACCGGTGAGGCCAGCTATGTGGGAACCATCATGGCGGACAAGGTTGCCGGGCTGACGGCGCTCTACGCCACGATGATGGCCCTGTATCACCGCGAACGCACCGGTGAAGGACAAGAAGTCGAGATCGCCATGTTCGAGACGATGGCGTCATTCATGCTCGTCGAGCATGCCAACGGCGCGATGTTCGATCCTCCGCTCGGCCCGGCGGTCTATCCCCGCACGGTGGCGCCCAATCGGCGGCCGTACCGAACCAGTGACGGGTATGTCGCGGCGCTGATCTACAACGACAAGCACTGGTCGGCCTTCATCAACGCGGTGCGACCGCCGTGGGCCGACTCCCAATACGCCACGCTCGAGCGGCGTGCACGTCAGATCGACACCGTCTATGCATTGGTGGCGGAAACACTCAGGGAGCGGACAACCGCCGAATGGTTGACGCTGTTCCGGGAACTGGAGATACCCGCGGCGCCGCTGAGTGCCCCCGCCGACCTGTTCGACAACCCACACCTGAGGACGGCGGGATTTTTTCAGACGGTGGAAACGCCACATGGGCCGGTGCGTTTTCCCGGTGTGCCCACTTGGTTTTCGCGTACCCCGGGCCGGGTCACCGGCCCCGCCCCCCAACTGGGTGCCGACACCGCCGACGTGCTCGATGAACTCGGCCTGGCCGCCGACGCCAAATAGCCTCGACCGCATCCTCGCGTTGACCTGAACTGGACGTTGAGGCCACGCGTGTCATTCCCGTGACGCGCTGCCGTCGCACCTAAACTGACCTTGATCCAGCAGGGAGGGGCAGCGACGTATCAGCGCCAACGACGGCACCGACGAGGCAGGCAGTCGGCGCGTAAAAGGGGCCAGCAACCGACCGGCCGGGGAAAGCCCTGGGCCGGTTCGTTGTGCTGAGCGGCCTCGCTGGGTTGCCCCAATCCGGCGCGCCGCGCGGCTGGCGAGTATGCGCGGTAGCGATCGCAGCCGACGAGAACAGCGCCGCCCGGGAATTCCGGCGCTGGACGGCCTGCGTGCGATAGCAGTCGCATTGGTGCTCGCCGACCACGGCGGCATTCCCGGATTGGCCGGTGGGTTCCTGGGCGTCGATATCTTTTTCGTGCTCAGTGGCTTTTTGATCACCTCGCTGCTGCTCGACGAGCTCGGCCGAACTGGCCGTATCAGCCTGGGCGACTTTTGGATTCGGCGGGCACGACGGCTATTGCCGGCGCTGGTATTGATGGTGCTGGCCGTCGCGGTCGCCCGGCATCTCTTTCCGCCCGACGCGGTCACCGGGCTGCGCGACGAGGCTGTCGCCGCATTCTTCTGGGCGGCGAACTGGATGTTCGTTGCGCAGCAGACCGACTATTTCACCCAGGGCGCACCGCCCTCACCCTTGCAACATGCCTGGTCGCTCGGTGTAGAGGAGCAGTACTACATCGTGTGGCCGCTGCTGCTGATAGGGCTGGCGGTGATATTGGCGGCGCGCGCACGCCGCCGAGGCAGGTTGGCCACCGTGGGCGGCGTTCGGCTGGCCGTTGTCCTGCTCGCCACGGCCGGCGCACTGACATCTGCGGCCCTCGCCGTCCTGCTCGCCTCGGATGCGTCACGCGACCGGGTCTATTTCGGCACCGACACCCGGGCGCAGGCGCTGTTGACCGGCGCGGCCGCGTCGGCGCTTCTGGTGGGCGATTGGTCGTCGCTGAACCGCGGTTGGTCGCTGATCCGGACCCGTTGGGGCAAATGGGCCGCCCGACTGTTGCCGGTGATCGGCCTTGCCGCGTTGGCGGTAGCCGTCCACTACGCGACCGGCAGCGCCCAAGAGTTTCGCAAGGGTCTGCTGGTCGCGGTGGCAGTGGCCGCCGTCCTGGTCGTCGCACCGGTGGCATTGGACCAGCGCGGGCCCGTTGCAACCGTGTTGTCTTGGCGCCCCCTGGTGTGGCTGGGCACCATCTCCTACGGCGTTTATCTGTGGCACTGGCCGATCTTTCTCGTGCTCAATGGCGAGCGGACCGGCTGGTCGGGGCCTGCGCTGTTCGCTGTCCGGTGCGCAGCCACGGTGGCGTTGTCGGCCGCATCCTGGTGGCTGATCGAACAACCGATCCGCAACTGGCGACCGCTGCGGGTGCCGCTACTGCCACTGGCCGGAGCTACCGCCACCACCGCCGCCGCGGTGACGATGCTGGTCGTTCCGGTCGGTGTCAAAACCGGCGGAGTTTCTGATAGCGGCCTGCCGCCCGGTATTTCGTCCGTCGCGGTCGTTTCGCCGTCACCGCCGGGTGGCACCCGACCCGCGCGCGCAGTCGCGCAGCGAGACCCGCACCGGCCATTTACCGTTTCGGTGTTCGGTGACTCGATCGGCTGGACGTTGATGCACTACCTTCCCCAGACGCCGGGCTTCGATTTCGTCGACCACACCGTCATCGGCTGCAGCATGGTACGCGGCGGCCCCTACCGGTATCTCGAACAGACCCTCGATCAAAAAAGCGAATGCGAATCGTGGCCGAGCAGATGGGCCGCCCAGATCGCCGAGGACCAACCGGATGCCATCTTGCTGGTCGTCGGGCGTTGGGAAACAGTGGATCGGGTGAATGAGGGACGTTGGACCCATATCGGTGACCCGGCATTCGATGCCTATATCGTCGGTGAGTTGGATCGCGCAATCGGCATTCTCAGCTCCACCGATGCGCCGCTGACGGTAGCTAACCTGCCCTACAGCCGCCAGGGCGAAAAGCGGGACGGTAGCCTGCATCCAGAGGATCAGCCCGAGCGGGTGGACCAATGGAACGCATTGCTGCGCAGCACTATCGGGCAGCGTGCCGGTGTCGGAATCCTCGACCTGAACAAGAAACTGTGCCCCGAAGGCGTCTACACCGCCAAAGTCGACGGGATCCCGGTGCGTAGCGACGGCGTGCACCTGACCGCCGAGGGCGTCGAGTGGCTGATCCCGTGGCTCGAGGAATCGCTGCGGTAGTCGCTACTCAGCTAGGTACGGCAGCTGATCTCCATGCTGCCGGACTCGCGGGCCAGGAAGTTGACGCTCACGTAGCCGTTGTCCGGGTTTCGCACGTGATCCAGGTAAGGCTGGGTGTCGGCCATGTCGGTATTGTCCGCAACGAGAAGGCTTCCCGGTGACAGCTGTGGTTCTAGCAGCTTGACCACCGGCAGATAGAGCTCCTTCCATCCGTCGAGCAAGACGAAATCGACAGGTCCGTCGAGGCTCTTCAGTGTCTCGAGCGCATCGCCGTCCAAAACAGTGATCAGGTCGTCTAACCCCGTTTCGGCGAAAGTCCGCTTTGCCGTCGCGATCTTGCTGACACTGAGTTCGGTTGTGACGACTCGGCCGACGCCGTTGTCGCGCACCGCCGCCGCCAGGTGAATCGCCGAAATGCCGAAAGACATCCCGAATTCGACAATGGTCGCCGGCCGGGCCGCCCGCACCAGTGCATACAGCAGCCGCCCTGCCTCCGGTGTCACCGGGATGTAGAACTCGCTCATCGCGTCCGCGCGTTCCTGGGCGCCGGCGGACTGCCCGAAGTCGCCGCGGCGTTCGCGCAACGTGGGCAGCTGATCGCTGGCCGCCGTGTACATCCGGTCGAGAGCAGCCGCGACTCCGGGATTTTGCAGGGTAGTTGCCATGGCCACGAGCGTAGGCGACACCTTTTTCGCCCTCCGTTTGACGGGCACCGGAGTTGGTGCCACCATGGAACGGCAGCATCTCGGTAGGTGAGGCGTCTGCACGGATATAGGCCACTGACCCCGAACGTCGAGAGACGCCCCGGGTCAGGACAGCTCTTCCCGGCTTAAGGGTTGAGCCCAAGTGGCTTCCGGATGGTGGTCCGGATACGCCGTGCAGTGCCGAAGCTCCGACGAGAGGGATGCGCGTCCGCGGGTTTTCCGTCGGGCGTTCTTTCCTCGCTGTGCGTGCACTGTAGCGACACCCGCGTGTGTCCTGGCCGTGAGGAGGTGAGGGCGAGATGAGTCCCAGCGATAGTCCTTATCCGTATTCGATATCCATTTCGTCCCGACCCGGTCGCGGCATTCCTGCAGCCTGAGCCTCCCCCGTGGGGGTCTACTCCAGGCCGCCGGACAGCCTGAGGTCCGGCCGGGCTACCGGCAGGAGAAGATCATGGCATTTGTTGTTGCACACCGTATTTCGCCCATGCTGCACGCCAGCCGGCGGGCGACCGCTCGGTGGCGGGCTCGCCGCAACCTGACCCCGCAGGAGCGGGCGAACCTGTATGTATCGCGGATGGCCCCGGCCGTCATCACGGCCTCTTTGGGTGGGCATCCGTCCCACGGCAACGCCTGCTGACACGTCGAATCGCACCGGCTACGGCGGCAATTGAAGCCGCCGGGTTAGCGCGCTGCCTGCAACTCAGCTGATCAGTTCTGCCAGAAAGGGAGACGGCGATGACGTCATCCTCCACTGAGGTACGCCGCGACACCGGCGCCGCGGTGGCCGTTGAGACCGCTGCGCTGGACTCCGCGCATGTCGGCGACATCGTCGGCGCGTTCGGCCGTATCGGCCACCACGACAATGGAATTCGGCACAGCCGCTGGCAGCGGCTGCGAACGCTGATGGTCATCAGCGGACCTGGGTTGATCGTGATGGTCGGCGACAACGATGCCGGCGGCGTCGCGACGTACGCGCAGGCCGGGCAGAACTACGGGATGGGCCTGTTGTGGACTCTGGTGCTGCTGATCCCGGTGCTCTACGTGAATCAGGAGATGGTGCTGCGGCTAGGCGCAGTCACCGGCGTCGGCCATGCCCGGCTGATTTTCGAACGGTTCGGCAAGTTCTGGGGCGCATTCAGCGTCGGAGATCTGCTGTTGCTCAACGCGTTGACCATCGTCACCGAATTCATCGGTGTCGCATTGGCTCTCGGTTTTCTGGGCTGCCCGAAAACCGTGGCGATCCCGGCCGCCGCGGTGTTGCTGTTCGCGGTGGTGGCCGGCGGCTCGTTTCGGCGGTGGGAGCGGCTGATGTTCGTGCTGATCGCAGTGAACGTCGTGATCATCCCGATGGCGGTGATGGTGCACCCCACGCTGGACACCACCGCCCGCGGACTGGTGCCGCAGTTCCCCGGTGGAATGGACTCCACGGTGTTGCTGCTGATCGTCGCGATCGTGGGCACCACCGTGGCGCCGTGGCAGCTGTTCTTTCAGCAGTCGAATGTCGTGGACAAACGCATCACGCCCCGCTGGATCCGTTACGGTCGTGCGGATTTGATCCTGGGCATTGTCGTGGTGATGGCCGGAGCGGTAACGCTGATGGCTTGCACCGCATTCGGGTTCGCCGGCACCAAGCATTTCGGGCACTTCACCGACGCGGGCGCGGTCGCGTCGGGCCTGTCACACCACGTCGGCGGCACGGTCGGGGTGCTGTTTGCGATCGTGTTGTTGGACGCGTCGCTGATCGGCGCCAATGCGATTGGGTTGTCCACGACCTACGCCATCGGCGATGCATTCGGCAAGCGGCACTCCCTGCACTGGAAGATCTCCGAAGCGCCGCTGTTCTACGGTGGCTATGCCGCCATCCTGGCGGTTTCGGCTGCCGTCGCGTTCAGTCCCGACCATATCCTCGGTCTGATCACCCAGGGTGTGCAGGCGCTCGCCGGCGTCTTGTTGCCGTCGGCGACCGTCTTCCTGGTCCTGTTGTGCAATGACCGGCCGGTGCTTGGCCCCTGGGTAAACAGTGTGCGGCAGAACATTTTCGCGTGGACGACGGTGTGGTCTTTGGTGTTGCTGTCACTGGCGTTGACGGCCTCGACTCTTTTCCCGGGCCTGCCCACTGCTGTGCTGAAGGCCGGCTTGCTGGTCGGCGCGGTAGCCGGGGTTTTAGGCGGCGCGACGGTGATCGCTATTGCGCGCCGTTCCGCCGATCGACGCACCGCGGAATCGGTGGCAGCCACGTTCGGTGGGCTGAGCACCGGCGAAGTCGAGGAGCTCGACGACATCGGTACGCTGACGCGCGCCGAACGGAACGCCGTCCATCGTGCGTACCGCGCGAACTGGCGCACACCGGCATTGACGACGCTGGCGCGTCCGGTCATGTCACCGGCCAGGAGGGCCGGGTTATTCACCCTGCGCGCCTACCTGGTGGTCGCGGTGGCGTTGGTCGTCGTCAAAATCGCCCAGGCGGGTATGGGCTGAGCAGCGCTCGGGACGCATCGCGCGGGGTCATTGCTGCGGCAGCAGCACAATCTTGCCGTGGGTATGCCGCTTTTCGAGCTGTTCGTATGCCTCGGCGACCCGGTCGAGGGGATAGGTCGATGCGATGTCGAAGTCGATCGCACCGCTGACGACCAGGTCCGCCATTTCAGCCAATACCGCCCGTGTCGACGCGTCCATGCTGCCTTCGGTTTTCGCGCCGACTTCGGCTGCCTTAGCGAACGAAATGATGGTTTCGATCCGCTCCGGTGCCACACCGAGATCGACGGCCAACTGGACATAGTCTGGTCCGAACAAGTCGATGAACGCGTCGATTCCGTTGGGCGCGGCGTCTTGCAGCCGAGCGGCCAGCCCCTCGCCATATCGGATCGGAGTGACACCGTGGGTGCGTAGCCAGTCGGCGTTGCGTTCCGAGGCGATACCGAGCACCTGCGCTTTGCCTAACACCAGCAGTTGTACGACCAGGCTGCCCACTCCTCCGGCAGCCGCAGACACCGCAACGGTTTCACCCGGTTGCGGCGCGACTGCCCGAACGGCGGCATAGGCGGTCACACCAGCGACGTACAGGGAACCGGCGATTTCCCACGATAATTCGGTGGGTTTGGGGATCAACTGGTCCACCGGGACGACGGTGTGGGTGGCCTGGCTGGATCGGCGCAAGCTGAAGCCCAGCACCTCGTCACCGAGCGCGAAGTCGGTCACCCCGCTTCCCAGACCGGCCACCACCCCGGCCAAGTCACTGCCTTGGCCGGACGGAAACGTCGCGGGGAACATCTCATGCATTGCTCCGACCCGGATGCCGGCCTCGCCCGGGTTGATCCCCGCGGCGCGCACTTCGACGAGCACCTCGCCGTTGTCCGGCGACGGCATATCGATCTCGGCCACGTACAACTCTTCGCACCCGCCGTAGCGGTCGAAACGAACAGCGTGTGCCTTCTCAGATGGCATCGTGGACTCCTGCCTGACGGCTTTTCTCCTAGCCTGCCGGAACCGCTACAGCGCCGTCACCATGCCGGCGCTGGTGTCGCGGACTGCTTCAACGGTGTTGCCATCGAACCCAATTGCGGGCAGTTCTGATCAAGCCACCACTTCGATCGGGTCACCGATGTGCACGGTGTCGAAATACCAGGCGGCGTTGTCCGGGCTGAGGTTGATGCAACCGTGGCTGACGTTGGCATATCCCTGTGAGTCCACCGACCACGGCGCTGAATGCACGTAGACGCCGCTCCAGGTGACGCGCACCGCATAGGAGGCGGTGATCTTGTAGCCGTCCGGCGAACTCAATGGAATCCCGATGGTGCGCGAATCCATCACGACGGTACGCTCTTTGCCCAGCGCGGTGAACGAACCGATTGGCGTCGGACGGCTGGGTTTGCCCATCGACGCCGGCATCGTGCGCAACACCTCGCCGTCGACGCTAACCGTGAATGTATGCGCGGAAATCGAGGCGACGGCCAGCACTTCCGAGCCAGTCTCGAAGCCGGTCGACAGGCCGTGCACGTCGACGGCCACGTGGCTGTGCGACGGCCAGTAACTGTCGGGAATGAATTGGACGACGTCGTCGTCCACCCAGTGGAAATGCGCCCTCGTGTGCCTGGGCGAACTGACTTTGATTGTGCGCTCGATGGCGGCACGGTCGGTGACCGGTCCGGTGAACGTGACGACGATCGGATGAGCCACACCCACCGTTTGACCGTTGGCAGGCTGGATCGACGCGACCCCGACGGCGGGGTTGGGCGGCGCAATCGCGGCCATGCTCGGGCTGGCCGAGCCCGCCACCCCCATCGCGGCAACAGCCACCGTGGCCAACACATATCGAACCGCTTTACGCACGGTCTTCACCCTCCGCGATGGTGCGATCGACCGCACCGCATTTTGTTTTCATACATCTACCCGTCCAGGGTACCCAGCAAACCCAAGACAAGCCCGACATCAGCCGTTATGCAGGCCTGACCGCTGGGCGGTAAACCGTTCGCAAGGTCACGGCCGCCTGCGGAGCCGATATCGAACCCGCCGGAATAGTCGCAGTGGGCACGCCTTGTGTTACACCGAAGGTTATGAGCGATCCGTACACATGTCCGCGGGCGGGTTCAGCGGCGTTGGTGCTGATCGATGTGCAGCGGGACACCTATGCCGACGACGGGCAACTGCGCGTCGACGGAACCCGGGAAGCGATCCCGGCAATGGCGCGGCTGGCTGCGGCGTTTCGCGAACGCTCGCTCCCGATCGTCCATGTCGTTCGGCTTTATCGGCCGGACGGTTCCAACGTCGACCTGGTGCGGCGGCAGTCGGTCGAACACGGTGCCCAACTCTTGGCGCCCGGTAGCGCGGGGTCGCAGATCGCACCGGAGTTGTTGCCCAAAGCTGTTGAGTTGGACCATGAACTGTTGCTGCGCGGCGGTCTCCAACAACTGGGCACTTATGAGCACGTGATGTACAAACCCCGGTGGGGCGCTTTCTATCAAACCAGCCTCGAACAACACCTGCGTGACAGTGGCAGTGACACCGTGGTTTTCGCGGGCTGCAATTTTCCGAACTGTCCGAGGGCCTCCATGTACCAGGCGTCCGAACGCGACTTCCGGGTCATGTTGGTGTGTGACGCAATGTCTGGCCTCTACGACCAGGGCATCGAGGAATGCCGTCGAATAGCTGTTGATGTTCGGGATTCGTCGGCGGCGTTGGTGTGGCTCGACGGGGAGCTGCCGTGACTCGCAACAAGCTGGTCGGCTCGGCCGCCGAAGCGGTCGCCGACGTCCCCGACGGCGCCAGCCTGGCCGTCGGCGGCTTCGGATTGGCCGGCATCCCATGGCTTCTCACCGAGGCGCTACTGAGCCAGGGCGCCGGCGACCTGACGATCGTGTCCAACAACTGCGGTGTCGACGGCGCCGGCCTGGGGCTGCTGTTGGACGCGCATCGGATCAGCCGGGTGATTGCCTCGTACGTGGGCGAGAACAAAGAGTTCGCCCGCCAATACTTGGCCGGCGAACTCACCGTCGAGCTCACCCCGCAGGGCACCCTTGCCGAGCGGTTGCGCGCCGGCGGCAGCGGCAGCGGCGCGTTCTACACCCCCACCGGCGTCGGTACCCTGGTCGCCGACGGTGGGCTGCCGTGGCGCTATCGCGCAGACGGCAGTGTCGCATTGGCCTCGCCGCCCAAGGAAGTCCGCAGCTTCGGTGGCAAGCAGATGGTGCTCGAAGAGGCGATCGTCACCGATTACGCGCTGATTCGCGCCGCAGTTGCCGACAAGGCCGGCAACTGTCGGTTCCACGCGGCGGCCCGCAACTTCAACCCGCCGGTCGCAATGGCGGGCCGTGTCACCGCGGTCGAGGCCGAGCGGATCGTCGATGTCGGCGAACTGCGCCCCGACGATGTGCACCTGCCGGGCATCTTCGTCCATCGGGTTGTCGCGCTGACTCCAGAACAGGCTGCGCGCAAGTACATTGAGAAACGCACTGTCCGGCGGGCGAGACGACAATGACCTGGACCCGCGATGAAATGGCCGCCCGCGCCGCACAGGAATTGCGCAACGGCGATTACGTCAACCTTGGCATCGGCCTGCCGACGCTGATCGCTGACCACATTCCCGACAGCGCCGACATCACAGTGCACGCCGAGAACGGCATCCTGGGCGTCGGCCCATTCCCGTTCGAGGAGGACGTGGACCCGGATCTGATCAACGCAGGCAAACAGACTGTCTCGGTCCTTGCGGGTGCGTCATTCTTCGATTCCGCGACCAGTTTCGCCATGATCCGCGGCGGTCACGTCGACGTCGCCGTGCTGGGTGCCATGCAGGTCGCGATGAACGGCGATCTGGCCAACTGGGCGGTCCCCGGGTCGATGGTGAAGGGAATGGGTGGTGCGATGGATCTGGTGGCCGGTGCCCGCCGGGTCATCGTCCTGATGGATCACGTCACCAAAGCCGGCGCCGCCAAACTGGTTTCCACCTGTCAATTGCCACTGACCGGGCGTGGTGTGGTCAGCCGGATCATCACCGACCTCGCCGTACTGGACGTGTCGGGCACCGGCTTCACGGTGGCTGAACTGGCGCCGGGCGTGGAGATCGCCGACGTCGTCGCCAAGACCGACGCGCCGGTGTGCTAGCCGGCGGCCTTCACTCGGGTAGCCGCTGACTCGGGCATCGGTTCATACCGCGCGAACGACCGGGTGAAGGAGGCAGCGCCGTGCGACAGCGAGCGCAGATCGATGGCGTAGCGGGTCAATTCCACTTGGGGCACTTCGGCTTTCACGACCGTTCGGTCGCTGCCGGCGGTGTCGGTACCCAGTACGCGGCCGCGCCGTCCCGACAAATCACTCATCACCGCGCCGACGAGATCGTCGGGTACCAACACCGAGATCTCGTCGATCGGCTCGAGCAGAGCCACTTTGGTCGCCGCGGCGGCTTCCTTGAGTCCCAGTGAGCCGGCCATCTGGAACGCGAAATCCGACGAGTCGACGCTGTGTGCCTTGCCGTCGAGCAGTGTGACCCGGATGTCGACCACCGGGTATCCGGCATGCACACCCTTTTCCATCTGCGCGCGGACCCCCTTCTCCACGCTCGGAATGAACTGACGCGGCACTGCGCCGCCGACCACCTTGTCGACGAACTCGAAGCCCGAGCCCTCTGGTAGCGGTTCCACCTCGACGTCGCATACGGCATATTGGCCGTGCCCGCCGGACTGCTTGACGTGGCGGCCGTGGCCTTTTGCCTTGCCGGCGAACGTTTCCCGCAGCGGCACCCGCAAGGCCACGGTGTCCACCGTCACGCCGTAGCGGTTGGCCAGGCCGTCGAGCACGACGCCGGCGTGCGCCTCGCCCATGCACCACAGCACGACCTGGTGGGTCTCGGGGTTCTGCTCGATGCGCAGGGTCGGATCCTCGGCGGCCAGTCGGCCCAGCCCGACCGAGAGCTTGTCCTCGTCGGTCTTGGCGTGCGCTTGGATCGCGATCGGCAGCAGTGATTCGGGCATCGTCCACGGTTTGAGCACCAGTGGTTCGGCCTTGTCGGAGAGGGTGTCACCGGTCTCTGCCCGGCTGAGCCGGCCGATCGCGCACATATCGCCGGCCAATACGACCGACGCGGGCCGCTGCTGTTTGCCGAGCGGAAACGACAGCGTGCCGATGCGCTCGTCCTCGTCGTGGTCGAGGTGGCTATTCCCGTCACCAAAAAAAGATGCAAAATGGCCCGACACGTGAACCGTCGTGTCGGGCCTGATGGTCCCGGAGAACACCCGGACCAGACTCACCCTGCCGACGTAGGGGTCCGACGTCGTCTTCACCACCTCGGCAAGCAGCGGCGCATCGGCGTCGCAGGTCAACGTGACGTGCGAGGCGCCCTGCGGGGTAAACACCTCCGGCAGCGGATGTTCCAGCGGAGACGGAAATCCGCGGGTGGCAATCTCCAGTAACTCCAGCGTGCCGACGCAGGTTGCGCTGCACACCGGGATCACCGGGAAAAACGAACCCCTCGCGACCGCCTTCTCCAGGTCGTCGATGAGCACCGACTCGTCGATTGTCTCCCCGCCCAGGTAGCGTTCCATCAACGATTCGTCCTCGGACTCCTCGATGATCCCCTCGATCAGGGCACCCCGGTGTTCTTCGATCTGATCGGCATACGCGGGGTCCGGTGAATGGGTGGTTCGCTTGCTGCCGTCATACTCGTAGTGAGTCTGGGACAGCAGGCCGATAAGACCGCTGCCGGCCGGCAGGTACAGCGGTAAAACCTTGTCACCGAACGCTTCTTGAGCAGCCGACAGCGCGTTCTGGTAGTTGGCGCGGGCATGGTCGAGCTTGGTGATGACCACCGCCCGCGGCATACCGACCTGGCTGCACTCCTGCCAAAGCGACTTGGTCGGCTCGTCGAGAGCCTCGTTGGCGGCGATCACGAACAGCGCGCAGTCCGCGGCGCGCAGACCGGCCCGCAACTCGCCGACGAAGTCGGCGTAGCCGGGAGTGTCGATGAGGTTGACCTTGATGCCGTCGTGTTCCAGCGACGCCAGGGCAAGCCCCACCGAGCGCTGCTGGCGGATCTCGGCCTCGTCGTAGTCGCACACGGTGGTGCCGTCGGCGACGGTTCCGGGTCTGGACAGCACACCGGACGCGACAAGGAGGGATTCGACGAGGGTCGTCTTGCCGCCGCCGGACGGGCCGACCAGCACCACATTGCGTACGGCGGCCGGACTGTCCGCGGTGGGCGCGGATCCGGCTCCTTGGGAAGTATTCGCCTTGTCTGCCATGACGGGTTTCTCCTCATACGCCGCGCCTCGGGCCTACTAGGTCACCATTCTCTTTGCGTCCGCGCAGCACAAGAGGAGAATTCAGGCGTGCCAGCTGCTCCAGCGGCTCACCGCAACCGCGATAACCGGGCCGTTCAACGGAACCGATTGATACTGGGAGTATTTGGCGCGCAGCAGGTTGTAGCCCAGCTGTAGCGTGTCGTCGTCGCGGTGGATCGCCGCGATTCCGTCGATGCGGACCCACCACAACTGTGCCCAGTCGTCGCTGTAGTGGTCGGCGAGCACACTCACGTGTGGGCTGTTCTCGATGTTGGCCAGTCGGCGCAACTGCATCGTGCTCTTTGGCTTCGCGTCGACGGCGGTGTAGACGACCTCGTCGCGCACCGCGAACACCACCGGCACCAGGTGCGGCGTCCCGTCAGGTGCGACCGTGGCCAGCCGGGCTACCGGCGCGCCCGCGAAGCGGGCCTTGGGGTCGAAGTCGACCACCAAGCCAGCCTAGGGGTGGGCTACGCCGCTCACCAGCAAACCGTCGCGATCGCCGAGACCGGCCTGGGCCGTTTGCCCGGACGGTGCCGTGGTTACTCCCTATCGCGTGTCCTGGACCCGGATGCGGGCTACGGTGAAGTGGACTAGTTCGCGCCGTCGCAATCCGACGCTCGGAGAATTCGGGTGGGTGTCCACCTTGCAGGAGGTAGCGGGATGAGCGGATCACACCGCCGAACGCCCTGGTGGCGGTCGTGGTTACTCGAGGTGGCGGCGGTGGTGGGACTGGTCGTGGCCTTGGCGGCTCCGGTAGCGCCGGCCTACGCCGCGCCGTTGGCGCCGCCCGGTCCGTCGGCGCCGCCGGCCGACCCGTTGGCGACTGTCTCGCAGGTGGGGCCGCAGATCGTCGACATCGACACGAAGCTGGGATACCAGAGCGCGGTCGGCGCCGGGACCGGCATCGTGATCGATCCCAGCGGTGTGGTGCTGACCAACAACCACGTCATCGCGGGTGCGACCGACATCAGCGCCAGAGCCATCGGCAACGGGCAGACCTATCCAGTCGAGGTGATCGGCTATGACCGCACCCAGGACATTGCGGTATTGCAACTCGGCGGCGCGGCCGGATTACCGGTCGCCAATATCGGTGACTCGTCGGCGGTAAAGGTCGGCGATCCGGTCGTCTCGCTCGGCAATGCCGGTGGTGTCGGGGGAACGCCGAGCGCCGTGTCCGGCAAAGTTGTCGCGCTGAACCAAACGGTGTCGGCGTCCGACTCGTTGACCGGTAGCTCCGAGACGCTCAACGGTTTGATCCACGTCGATGCTCCCATCCGTCCCGGCGATTCCGGGGGCCCCACGGTCAACACCAATAACCAGGTGGTCGGCATCAACACCGCCGCATCCGACAACTACAAACTCGGCGGCGGTCAAGGTTTCGTGATTCCGATCAATCAGGCCATGGCCGTCGCCGGGCAGATCCGCTCGGGGGCTGGGTCGCCGACCGTGCACATCGGCCCGACGGGTTTCATGGGTGTCGGGGTCAACGACTCCAGCGGCGGTGCGGGTGCGGCGGTGCTGCGGGTGGTGTCGAATGGTCCTGCCGCCCAAGCCGGGATCAGCCAGGGCGACGTGATCACTTCGATCGACGGCGCCCCGGTCAACTCGGCGACCGCGTTGACGAATCTGCTTGACCAGCATCATCCCGGCGACACCATCAGTGTGGGTTTGCAGAATGGTGGTACTCAGCGCACGACTAACGTGACGCTGGGGGAAGGGCCGCCCGGCTGATATCAGTGCAGCTGACACATCGTCGGCGGGGCTCAAATCTGGGGCGCTGCAGATGATTCCGTGCGTCCGACGGAGGGTACGCATAAGACTGTGGATTTGACGAAAGAGGCACACGAACACGATCCGTCCGAGGGCAGCCGCGTCGAGGCGGGCGTCGTCGAGCATCCCAGTGCTGACGATTTCGCCGACGCCCGGGTGATGCCCGCTGACCCAACGTGGTTCAAGCATGCAGTGTTCTATGAGGTGTTGGTACGGGCGTTTTTCGACGCCAACGCCGACGGCTGCGGTGACCTGCGGGGGCTCATCGACCGGCTGGACTACCTGCAATGGCTCGGCGTCGACTGCATCTGGCTGCCACCTTTTTACGACTCCCCGTTGCGCGACGGCGGATACGACATCCGGGACTTCTACAAGGTGCTCCCGGAATTCGGCACGGTCGACGATGTGGTGACGTTGGTCGATGCCGCTCACCGGCGGGGTATCCGGATCATCACCGACCTGGTGATGAATCACACCTCTGACTCGCACCCATGGTTTCAGGAGTCCCGGCGCGACCCCGACGGCCCGTACGGCGACTACTACGTCTGGAACGACACCAGCGACAAATATCCCGATGCGCGGATCATCTTCGTCGACACCGAAGAGTCCAATTGGACTTTCGACCCGGTACGGCGCCAGTTCTATTGGCACCGATTCTTCTCCCATCAGCCAGATCTGAACTATGAGAATCCGGCCGTGCAAGAGGCGATGATCGACGTGCTGCGTTTCTGGCTGGACCTCGGTATCGACGGGTTCCGGATGGATGCCGTGCCGTACCTCTTCGAGCGGGAGGGCACCAACTGCGAGAACCTGCCCGAAACTCACGCCTTTCTCAAACGCGTCCGCAAGGTGGTCGACGACGAATTTCCTGGCCGGGTGCTGCTGGCCGAGGCCAACCAGTGGCCCAGTGACGTCGTCGAGTACTTCGGCGACGCCGGCACTGGTGGCGACGAGTGCCACATGGCGTTCCATTTTCCGCTGATGCCCCGCATCTTCATGGCGGTCCGGCGGGAGTCGCGGTTCCCGATTTCGGAGATCCTGGCGCAGACGCCGCAAATCCCGGACATGGCGCAGTGGGGCATCTTCCTGCGCAACCATGACGAGTTGACGCTGGAGATGGTCACCGACGAAGAGCGTGACTACATGTACTCCGAATACGCCAAGGATCCGCGGATGAAGGCCAACGTCGGCATCCGCCGCCGCCTGGCGCCGCTGCTGGACAAGGACCGCAATCAGATCGAATTGTTCACCGCGTTGCTGCTGTCGCTACCCGGCTCACCGGTGCTCTATTACGGCGATGAGATCGGCATGGGTGACGTCATCTGGCTGGGGGACCGCGACGCGGTGCGCACCCCGATGCAGTGGACACCGGACCGCAACGCCGGCTTCTCCGCCGCCAACCCAGGCCGGCTGTATCTGCCACCCATCCAGGACCCGGTTTACGGATACCAAGCCGTCAACGTCGAGGCACAGCGGGACACCTCGACGTCGCTGCTCAACTGGACTCGCACGATGTTGGCGGTGCGGCGGCGTCACAAGGCTTTCGCCGTCGGGACTTTCAACGAGTTGGGCGGGTCTAACCCCTCGGTGCTGGCGTATGTGCGGGAAATAGAAGACGGCAGTGGGGACACAGTGCTGTGTGTCAACAACTTGTCGCGCTTCCCGCAACCCATCGAGTTGAACCTGCAGCACTGGGCTTCCTACACGCCGGTCGAACTGACCGGGCAGGTGAATTTCCCCCCCATCGGTCAGTTGCCGTATCTGCTGACCTTGCCGGGCCACGGGTTCTATTGGTTCCAGCTGTCTGAGTCAGAGGAGACGCCATGAATTTGCCGTTCGCCCAATGGCTTCCCCAACAACGCTGGTATGCCGGACGTCGACGCGAGATCGCCGCCGCTGACCCCAGCCGGATCGTCGGCCTGCGTGAAGACCTGGACCTGGTACTCGTCGACGTCACCTACACCGACGGTTCGTCGGAGTGCTATCAGGTGATCGTCAACTGGGGCAGCGGACCGGTTGCCGAATACAGCGCGGTGGCCACCATCGGCACCGACAACGATCGCACCGCCTACGACGCGCTCTACGATCCGGATGCGGGCCGATTTCTGTTGTCGCTGATCGATTCGTCGGCGACGCGCGGCAAGGTGACCTTCGCCAAAGAGCCCGACGTCAAGCTGCCCCTGGAGGCGTGGCCACGGGTGGCGGACGCGGAGCAGAGCAACACCAGCGTGATTTTCGAGCAGGACGCCATCTTGAAGGTGTTCCGCCGGGTCAGCAGCGGCATCAACCCCGACATCGAGCTGAACCGCGTACTGGGCCGCGCCGGCAATCCGCACGTAGCCCGATTGCTGGGTTCCTACGAAACGGAATCGGAGGGGCTGCCCTGTCCACTGGGCATGTTGACCGCCTACGCGGCCAACTCCGCGGAAGGTTGGGCGATGGCCACCGCCAGCGTGCGTGACCTGTTTGCCGAAGGCGACCTGTACGCCCACGAGGTCGGCGGCGACTTCGCCGGCGAGTCCTATCGGCTCGGTGAGGCGGTCGCGTCGGTACACGCCACGCTGGCTGAGCAGCTCGGCACCTCGCATGCGACGTTCCCGCTGGAGACAGTGCTTGGGCGGCTGGCGACGACGGCTGCGACAGTGCCCGAACTGGAGCAGCACGCCGCCGCGATCGAGCAGCAGTTCCGCGAGCTCGCCGGGGAGAGCATCAACGTGCAACGAATTCACGGCGACCTGCATCTGGGGCAGGTGTTGCGTACCCCGGAGTCGTGGCTGCTGATCGACTTCGAGGGGGAGCCGGGTCAGCCGCTGGAAGAGCGGCGGGCGCCGGACTCCCCGTTGCGCGACATCGCAGGTGTGCTGCGGTCATTCGAGTACGCCGCCTGCGGTCCGCTGGTCGATCAGGCCGACGACAAGCAGCTCGCCGCCCGCTCCCGCGAGTGGGTGGAGCGCAATCGCAGCGCGTTCTGCGACGGGTACGCGGCCGCGTCTGGCGTCGACCCGCGCGCTTCGGCGGCGCTGCTGGCGGCCTACGAGCTGGACAAAGCGGTGTATGAGACGGGCTATGAATCCCGGCACCGGCCCGGCTGGCTACCCATCCCGCTGCGGTCGATCGCCCGGCTGACCGCCGCCTGACGCGGCGATCGCAAACTCGGCGGAGCCGAGTGCAGCGGGTCGCCGTTAAACGTACGCGGCGATCGCAAACTCGGCGGAGCCGAGTGCAGCGGGTCGCCGCAAAACCTGATCCGCCCACACTGCACGCAGTTCACTTATCTGGAAAAATGTCCGACGTGATGGTTGGACTTCGTCGGATGTACGACAGCGAAGCCAAATTGTCGTGGGTGTTGGCCGCGCTGGCCGGACTACTGGGAGCCACGGCTTTTTCCCATTCCGCCGGATACTTCGTCACGTTCATGACGGGGAACGCCCAGCGCGCGGTGATGGGGTACTTCGCGGAAGAACAGTGGGCGGCGTCCTCGCCGTGGCTGGCAGTATCGGCAACCTTGTTGATGGTGGCCTTTGTCGCCGGTGTGATCAGCGCGTCGTTCTGCCGGCGCTACATCTGGCCGAGACGGCCACACGGCGCCACCTTGCTGACCACGCTGGCGCTCGTGCTCGCTACCGTGCTCGACCTCATCCTGTTGGGTGGCCCCGAGCTTCCATTGCCCTTTCCGCCGATCCTGTTGGTGACCTTCGGAGTCGGCGCGCTGAACACCACCTTCGTCAACGAAGACGGCGAAACGTCGATCGGCTTGAGCTATATGACGGGGACGCTGGTCAAGCTGGGTCAAGGAATCGAACGGCACTTCCACGGGGGACAGCTCACCGACTGGCTGGGATACTTTCTGCTCTTTGCCAGCTTTATCATCGGCGCTGCGGTGGGCGGGTTTATCAGCCTGGTCGCCGGCGGTACCTACATGCTCGGGATCGCCAGCGTGGTGTGTGCGCTGGCCACCGCATACACGTTTTTCTATGCCGGCCGTCGCGCTCTGTGGACCTAAAATCGCGAAATCGCCACTGCCAACGCACATTCGGTACGGGTGAGTGCCGTATCTATTGTCAGGTGCGGCGTGGGGTGACCAATCGCCCGCCTGTGACGAGGGATGCGGATTGCTTGAGCCGTTGTGCTCGGACGCTGATGTCGTAGCCGTCGACATCAGCGATGGCCGAGAGGTTTTCGGTCAGGTAACGGTAGAGATCGTCGGCGTCGCGGCAGATCACCACGGCCATCAGGTTATTGCGGCCGCTGACGGCAGCGGCGAAAGCGACCTCGTCATGAGCTGCAATCTGTTCGCCCACACGGTGGATGTGTTGTGGTGCAATCGTGAGCCACAACATCGCATTGAGGTGAAAACCGAGTCGCTCACCCAGCACGTCGACGTCATAGACCAACGTGCCCGAGGCTTCCAGCGCCGCAACGCGCCGAGCTACCCGTGCCATCGACCATCCGGTCCGTTCGGCCAAGAGTGCCTGGGTGGCGCGACCGTCTTCGGCGAGCGCGTCTAGGAGCGGACGGTCCTGCGCGGTAGGGGTGATCAGCCGCCCGGGCACTACCTGACCGACCGGTTCGCCCAGAATCTGCCGCGTCTGCTCGCTGCTCAGCTTGTGACCGTAGCCGGTCCACTGTGCTGTCGCCGGTTGACCGAATGCGTGCAGCACAAGGTCGACGCTGACGTCGATCACGGAGGTGGTCCGTGGAAGTTGTTGCAGCAGCGGGCGTTCCCGACGCTCGCCGACCGGCGCGCGGATGACGCACACCAGCTCGGTCCAGCCCGAGAGGATATTGGCATGGGTGACCTCTGGGCGCCGCGCCAGCGCGTCGCCCAGCTGGGATATGCGGTCGGGTTTGGCGCGGATGCGGGCAATCCACTGTGCTTCCCCGTAGACCCGGGGATTCACCAGTCCGACGACGCGCACCACGCCGGCGCGACGCAACCGCTGGTAGCGGCGGGCGACGGTTTGCTCGGATGCCCCGACGACCCTGGCGATGCGGCGAAACGATACCCGCGGCGACAACTCCAGCGCGTGGAGGATTTGCGCGTCTAAAGCATCTGCCATGCGTAAAGTATGCGGAGTTTTCCAGTTCCGAGATGATTTATCTCGGTTTCGAGCTCGCATATAGGCATTACGGGGCGGTCGCTGCAAGTCTGGGCGGGGTGGTCGAACCAGGCCGGCGTGAAAACGAAAGGACTGCTATGCAAATCGGAATCGGCTTGCCGAATCATGTCGCGGCGGTGCCCGGCTCGTTGATCTCCGAATGGGCGCACCGCGCCGAGCAACGCGGATTCGCCAGCGTGGCCAGCATCGACCGCGTGGTTTATCCCAGCCTCGACTCGATCGTCGCCCTGTCCGCTGCGGCCGGCGCTACCCGCGACATCGGCCTCGTAACCAACGTCCTACTGGCCCCGCTGTATCCCGCCGCATGGTTGGCGAAGCAGCTGGCCAGTTTGGCCGACATTGCCGGGAACCGGCTCACGCTGGGTCTAGGGGTGGGCCGTCGCACCGACGACTACACCGCCACCGGCGCGGACTTCCATCAACGCGGGCGAGTTTTGGACCGGACCGTCGAGTTGATGCGTCGTGCCTGGCACGCCGACGTGGTCACCGGTGACGTACCACTGTGCCCAGCGCCTGTGCGGATTCCGGTGTTGTTCGGCGGGGCGTCACCATCGACTCTGCGGCGGGTGGCGACGGTGGGGGATGGCTGGGCCGCGGGCGCTGTCCGCGACTATGCAAATCAGTCGTCATTCGCCGACGAGGTGCGCGATGCCTGGCAGGAGGCGGGTCGCGCGGGTAAGCCGTGGCTGAACGCCAGTGTGAATTTTGCATTCGGCGACGCGGCGACAGTGGAAGCCGCGCACGCCAATCTGCGCAGCTACTACGGCTTCGTGCCCGAGTATGCCGAGCGCAACGTTGCGGACATGCTGACCTCGGCGCAAGACGCGGCGAGCACCGTGCGCGCCTACCGCGACCTCGGCTTCGACAGGCTGCTGTTTCACCCGAGCGTCGCCTCGCTCGACCAGCTCGAGCACCTGGCCGACGCGGTGCTGTGAACGCCAGAAATAGATCGGCAGCAGCGCCGGGGGTGCGCTGCTGCCGATCGTTAGGCGGTTGTCTCAGGCCGGGTTTGGTGCCCCGTTCAACACCGCCTGGATGTCGGGCTTCATGGCCACCAGTTGGCTGTTCCAGTAGCCCCAGTCGTGTGTTCCGTTGGTCGGGAAGTTGAACACACCGTTTCTGCCGCCCGCGGCCGTGTAGTTGTCGCGGAAGGCTTCGTTGGTGCGCAGCGTGAAGCTCTCCAGGAACTTGGCCGGCATGCTGTCGCCGCCCATCTCGTTGGGTGTGCCGTTACCGCAGTAGACCCACACGCGGGTGTTGTTGGCGACCAACCGCGGAATCTGGACCATCGGGTCGTTGCGTTTCCAGGCCGGATCGCTCGACGGACCCCACATGCTGTTGGCGCTGTACCCACCCGAGTCGCTCATCGCCAGCCCGATCAGCGTCGGCCACCAGCCCTCGGACGGGTTCAGGAAGCCCGACAGCGACGCTGCATACGGGAACTGCTGGGGGTAGTAGGCCGCCAGGATCAGCGCCGAACCGCCCGACATCGACAACCCGACTGCCGCGTTGCCAGTCGGTGAAACACCCTTGTTGGCCTGCAGCCATGCCGGCATTTCGCGGGTCAGGAACGTCTCCCATTTGTAGGTGTAGTTCTGACCGTTGCCCTGCGACGGCTGGTACCAGTCGGTGTAGAAGCTGGACGTTCCGCCAACCGGCATGATCACCGAAAGACCTGACTGGTAGTACTCCTCGAACGCCGGAGTGTTGATGTCCCAGCCGTTGTAGTCGTCCTGGGCGCGCAAACCGTCGAGCAGGTAGACCGCGTGCGGTCCGCCGCCTTGGAATTGCACCTTGATATTGCGGCCCATCGACGGCGAGGGGACCTGCAGGTACTCGACCGGCAGGCCCGGCTTGGAGAACGCCCCCGCGGTCGCCGAGCCGCCGACGGCGCCGACCAGGCCGGGCAACAGAGCTGCCCCGATGGCCGCGATCGTCAGCCGACGCGGTAAACGTGTTGCCGCGTCACGCAACTTCTCAACGAACTTCATAGCTCCTACCTATCCCAACTTTTATCTGCCGCAATATGCGGTCGAATAGCTGTCCGTCGCAGTCAAACACAGCAATGCGGCGTGTCCGGTTTGTCGCCACGGGGTGTGATGTCGCGGTTAACTAACGATTGAGCGTCGGCGCGGACTCGAAGATAACGATTACATAGCGGCGCTGACGACCGCCGCAATTCGAGCTGGTGGCAAGGTCTTTCGGTAGACGGCGCGCCGAGTTACTTGTGCACCGGGTGCAAGACCACGTCGGTCAAGGCGCCGTTGCTTGCGGTGGCGGTCATGTATGTGCATGTCGGTTGACGGCGCCGATCCGTCGGCGAACCGGGATTCAACAGTCGCAGACCGGTTTTCGTCGTGGTGTCCCACGGGATATGACTGTGGCCGAATACCAGCACGTCGGTGTCCGGATACATCCGCGACATCCGCGCCTCCCGGCCGGCCGTGGGACCGGACTCATGGACCACCGTGAACCGCAGGCCGCCGAGCACCACGTCGGCACGTTCGGGCAGCCGCGCGCGTAATGGCGGCCCGTCGTTGTTTCCCCAGCAGCCCACCAGGCGAGCGGCCGCCGACTCCAGCTTTTCCAGCAGGTCAACTGCTACCCAATCGCCGGCATGCAGGACGACGTCGGCGGCTCTCACCTCTTCCCATATCCGTGCCGGCAGGTCGCGGGCGCGCATTGGGACATGTGTATCGGCGAGCAGCAGTAGCTTAGTTATCGTCGCTGCGGGCCTCCGCTCCGGTTTCGCCGACGTCGAGGGCGTCATCGGGGTCTGTCCGCCCGACATACGTGCCGTCGTCCTCGTCGTCGCCCGCGCGTGAGCGAGCCTCGTGCTCTTCAGGCTCCACGTCCGTTTCGTTCTTATGGCCCTTCGATTCGGCCATGTCGTCGTCCTTCCACTGCCCTAGCGCTAGTCAACAGCGTGACTACCCGCCTCGGAATCCGACCGAAACACCCAGAGCATGGGATGCCAGTATTGAATGGCAGCCAAGCAGAGGAGACCACCGCATGCGCACCTTCGAGTCAGTCGCCGACCTCGCCGCCGCAACGGGGCAAAGCATCGGGCAAAGCGAGTGGGTGACCATCACGCAAGAAGACGTCAACCTGTTCGCCGACGCGACCGGGGACCATCAGTGGATTCACGTCGACCCGGAACGAGCGGCCAGTGGGCCGTTCGGCAAAACCATCGCCCACGGCTTCATGACGCTGGCTCTGCTGCCCCGGCTCCAACACCAGATTTACACGGTCAACGGCATCAAGCTCGCCGTCAACTACGGCCTGAACAAGGTTCGGTTCCCCGCACCGGTGCCGGTCGGGTCAAGGGTTCGTGCCCAAAGCACGCTGGTCGGTGTCGAGGACCTTGGCAAGGGTGCGGTACAGGCGACAATGTCGACCACCGTCGAGATCGAGGGGTCCGAAAAGCCGGCGTGCGTGGCTGAGAGCATCGTTCGATACATCTCGTAGGCTCAGGCTATGGACGCTGAACTGGCATCCTGGCTAGCCGCCGGACAGCATTTTGACTACCTCGGCTTTGACATCTTCTACCGCATGGAAGGCAGCGGACCTCCACTGCTGCTGATCCACGGTTATCCGTTCAACTCCTTTGACTGGGAACCGATCTGGTCAACATTGACGCAACGTTTCACAGTCGTTGCACCGGACATGATGGGCATGGGCTTCTCGGCAAAGCCCGTCGCTTACGAATACACAGTGCACGACCACGCCGACATGCACGAGGCGCTGTTGGACCGCCTGGGAATCGGCAACGCGCACATCATGGCGCACGACATCGGCGACTCGGTGGGCCAGGAACTGCTGGCCCGTCACGAGTTCGGTCAGCCCGCCTATGGCGAGTTGAGCATCGACTCAATCACCTGGCTCAACGGCGGCATGTTCGTCGAGACCTACACGCCGCGAGCGGCGCAGAAACTGATGTCCCGGACTCCGTTGGGTGACATCTTCAGTCATGTGCAAAACAGCCCGCTGTCTCGTCGACTCTTGGAACCGACGCTGCGTGAGATGTTCGGCCCGAACACCAAACCGACACGGCACATGATGGACGTGTTCAACCAGATCTTGGATTACAACGACGGCCGCCGCGTGCTGCACAAGGTCGGCCGCTTCATCAACGACCGCTACACGCATCGGAACAGGTGGGTACGTGCGATGCGCCAGACCGCGGTTCCGATGCGGTTGATCGACGGGCCGGTCGACCCCAACTCCGGCGCGCACATGGCGCGCCGCTACGCGGAGGTGATACCCCACCCCGACGTGGTGATGCTCGCCGACGACGTCGGGCACTGGCCGCAACTCGAAGCGCCCGATGCCGTGCTGACCCACTTTCTGGCCCATATCGACCGGGTCACCACCGGCTGACCGCCGTTATGTCAGAACTCGGCGACCGCGTGCTCCAGGCGTTCGGCCAACCGGGCTTCGGCCTCGGCGCGCCGAGTGGGCAGATGCTGCGACGGGAAAGGCGTTGACACCGGTTCGTATTCGCGCAATGTGCGGCGGGCAACGGTCATCTTGTGCAGCTCGGTGGCACCGTCGGCGATACCCAATGACTCCGCGGCCAGCATCATCTTGACGAACGGCATTTCGTTGGAAACGCCGAGCGCGCCGTGCAGGTGCATGGCGCGCTGCACGACGTCGTGCAACACCTGCGGCATCGCGACTTTCACCGCCGCAATGTCACGACGCACTTTTTGGTAGTCGTGATGCTTGTCGATCAACCAGGCGGTGCGCAGCACCAGCAACCGGAACTGCTCGATCTGAATCCAACTGTCGGCAATCTTTTCCTGCGTCATCTGCAAGTCGCCCAGCCGGCCCAGCCGGGTCTGGCGCGATACCGCCCGCTCGCACATCATGTCGAAAGCACGCCGGGCCAGTGCGATCGTGCGCATTGCATGATGAACCCGGCCGCCGCCGAGTCGGGTCTGCGCAATCGCAAACGCCTGCCCTTCGCCGCCGAGCACATGGTCGGCGGGCACCCGGACGTCGGTGTAGCGGACATAACCATGGCTGCCGTGTGAATCGGTGCCGACACCCACGTTGCGGACGATCTTAAGTCCGGGCGTCTCGGCCGGCACAATGAACAGCGACATCTTGTCGCGGGTGCGGGCGTCGGGATTGGTGACCGCCATGACGATGAAAAACGTGGCGTGTTTGGCGTTGCTGGAGAACCATTTTTCGCCGTTGATCACCCAGGAGTCGCCATCACGCTCGGCGCGGGTGACGAACATCCCCGGGTCGGACCCGCCATGCGGTTCGGTCATCGAATAGCAGGAGCTGATGTCGCCGTCGAGCAGCGGCTGCAGATAGCGCGCCTTCTGCTGCTCGGTGCCGAACAGCGCGATGATTTCCGCGTTGCCCGAATCCGGCGCCTGGGAGCCGAACACCGTCGGCGCCCAGCGGGACCGGCCGAGGATTTCGTTGAGTAGCGCGAGCTTGACCTGCCCGTAGCCCTGGCCGCCGAGTTCGGGTGTCAAATGCGCGGCCCACAGTCCGTGGTCCTTCACCTGCTGCTGCAGCGGCCGCAGGATTGCCATCGTCTCGGGGTTCTTCTTGTCGTACGGATCGAGGGCGACCAAATCGAGCGGCTCGAGTTCGCCGACCATGAATTCTTCGACCCAGTCCAGCTTTTGCTGATATTCCGGGTCGGTTTCAAAGTCCCACATCGTCGGCCTTTCCGAAGAGTCAGGTGCGGCGGGTGTAGCGGTCCCGCAGCTTGGCCAGGGTCGCTTCGATACCGGCGGCATTACGTTTGGCCAAGCCGGCTCGCTCATAGAAGTGCAGCCGGTCCTTCACCGGTCCGGTGTCGCGGTAGTCGAACGTCTCCGTCACCTGGGTGATCGTCGGCGAGATCGCGGCGAACTCCCACCGCCAGTGATGCCCTGCCGGATGCGACCACTCGACAAGGCGGTCCCGTTCGACGGCGGTCGCGGTGCTGGTGAGCCGGTAGCGCAGTCCCCAGAACCGCATCGTGGTGGAAAATCGCGCGCCTGGCGCCAGCTGACGAGGACCGCCAACACCGGCACCGACGGT
Organism: Mycobacterium sp. NGS51; assembly: GCF_059812525.1. Classification (NCBI taxonomy): domain Bacteria; kingdom Bacillati; phylum Actinomycetota; class Actinomycetes; order Mycobacteriales; family Mycobacteriaceae; genus Mycobacterium; species Mycobacterium sp. NGS51. Next base: position 164,482 of record NZ_JCALCV010000007.1, on the reverse strand, counting down.
TCCTGAGCCGTCCAACTCCTGATGCCGCCGCGGATCTGCAACCAGCGCGAACAATTCCGCCGCGGGGGCGTGAACCTCGACGGTGCGGCTGACCTGATCGGGTCCGGTATCGACGGGAGTGATGGTCATGATTGCTGCCGTCCTGACGGTACATCCAACCGGTGGCCCGCCGCTAACCTGGTGCGGTGACGATCCAGGCGCGCCCGGCAGCCAAAGCCGATATCCCCGCGCTGGCACAGACTCTGGGCCGCGCCTTCTACGACGATCCGGTCGCGATGTGGATCATGCCCGACGACAGATCGCGAGCAGCGCGGCTGCATGGGTTTTTTGCCACGATGACCCGGCACCATCACCTCACCGGCGGGGGAGTCGAGGTCGCTTGTGAGGGTCCCGATATCGGCGCGGCCGCGCTGTGGGATCCGCCGAACCGGTGGAAGCACTCGCTTGGTGAGCAACTCGCGATGTTGCCGTCGCTGGTTCGGGGCTTCGGTTTACGGCTGACGGTTGGCCGCAGGCTCGCCGAACTGCTGGACTCGATGAAGCGCCAGCACCCCGAAGATCCGCACTGGTATCTGGCCACCATCGGAAGCGACACGACGGTCCGCGGGCGCGGGTTCGGCCAGCGCCTGATGCGTTCACGGCTCGATCGTTGCGACGCCGAGCACTGTCCGGCGTATCTGGAATCCAGCAAACCCGACAACGTGCCGTACTACGAGCGTTTCGGCTTCACCGTCACCGGCGAGATAGTGCTGAGCAACGGCGGGCCGACGCTGTGGCCGATGTGGCGGGCGCCGCAGTAGCCGGGCCTCTCCGCTGAATTGCCGAAGCCCGTTTAGAGCGTGGAGTCCACGGGCAACCGTTGACCATGCCTACCGACCAAGCCGGCGACCTCGTCGACCCATCGGATTTCCCAGAAGAAGGCGGACCGGGCGACACGCTGAACCCGAGCGAATCGACCGACTCCGACGAGGTCCGCAACGACGACGGCGACATCGTCGTCGACCCGCCGGAGCACTGGAGCGAGGCCGACAAGTTCGGGATGACCGAACGCGAGGAGGAAGAGGGCGAATCCCTCGACGCCAAACTCGCCGCCGAGGAACCCGATGTGCCCGCCGACGGCGTCCCCGATGACCGGGGTCCGCACCGCGCACACCGGAGCCAGATCGATGGCACACCGGAGGACGGCGACTCGCTCTACGACGTCGTCGACGAGTGAGCAGTGTCCTGCAGCGTCACCCGAAATTGCATTGTCCGATAGGGCCAACCGCGGGCGGTATTCCACTGCGACACCACCAGCCCGACGCCGCGTGCGACATCCAATCGGGAACCGGGCAAGACGTATCCGCCGTACAACTGCGCGACGCGGTTGCGACTGTGATCTTCGGAGTCCCAGGCATCCCCGACGACCGGTAGCTGCAGCGGTGAATTCCTCACCGCGGTAGGAGAGTTGAGCACCCGGTAGCCCAGCGCGTACTTCGACGACAGAAAGCCCCCGAGGACCCATGTGCCGGGCGCGAGCCGTCGCAACGACAGCTCGCCCCAGGTTTCGCCGTCGGGGGTGATCGGAGTCGGTCTGCTGCCCCACGACCAGCGCCCCGCGCGGTAACCCCACGCGACGTATTTGGACCGCATACCGATGTGGTCCGGGCGGACCCGTCGCACGATGATGCCTTTGTCGCGCTGAAACCCGGTCGAGGCGACATACACCCAGCCGTCGTCGGGATCGTAGTCCCAGGACCAGCATTGTGCGTGACCGTGATGCAGGTCGGCTGGGAATCGGGCACCGAGGCGACGCCACGAAATTGCGTTGTCGTCGGATCTCCACACCTCGGTCCACACGACATTGCCGAAACCGCGGTTGACGATGGCGTGCAGGTAGAGGGCGTCGTCCACCCGCAGTAGATCCGACGGGATCACGGTGCTGATGCCGCGGCGTGGTCCGGCACCGTCGTGGTGCCGGTAGTGCCACAACTGGCGGGCATAATCAGGATCGTCGCCGCCGGCGCGGTGGTATCGGATCCGATGAGCAGCATCCCCGGTGCCGATCAGGACCACCGGTGATCGCCAATCGCCGAGGCCAACCTTGTTGCCGGAGAAGGTATCTCCGAACACCGACACCAGCGTGCCGTTAGGTGCGAGCACCGATGCGCCCAGATCCGCACAGGTAACCCCCCATCGGTCGGTGAGACCCGGACCAGTGAGGTCGGCCAGCTTGCCGTCGGCGCGCCGACGCGAGCTCAGCTCGACCACGGCGTGACCGGCCGTTCTTGGTGCTGACCGTCGACGATGACATCCACCTTCTCGTTGAAGAAGGCGATGCGGTCTCGCACCGGTTCGGCCTCACGCAGCGGCGCGGGGTACGTCCAGGCCAGGTCGCGCAAGCCGTCACGAACAGACAGGTACGACGCGCGGCCTTTGTATGCGCAATAGGTGACGGTGTCGGTCGGTTCGAGGTCGACGACGACGTCTGCGCGCGGCAGGTAGTACCGGATCGGCAGCAGCGTCTCGAACAGCAACAGCGCTCGCGACGATTCGGCCAGCAGCCGGCCGTGGTGTTCGATCCGGACAGGTTGGGTGCTGGACAAGATGTCGATCCGTTTGAAGGGGTCATGCGGGTGAGCCACGATGGGCTCGTCCTCCTCGTGCCAGTCAAAGGCGCTGAAATCGAGGATGAGATAACCGGCCAGATCGGGGTCGTCGCTTCGAACTGCGGTAGCAGGATCCAACTTCGCCAAGACATCGGAGTCCGGTACTGCGTACGTCGGGACCACCCGGCCTGGCTCCCAGACCAACCGTCCATTCCGCGTGTCGGCGACTAACTCGTCGGCGAGGTAAACCCGCAGCCGCTTATCGGTGGGTTCGTAGCGCAGCGACCCGAGTGCAGTGCCGAGCAGATCCCGCATCTTGATGGCCATTGACCCATCATCACCCCGGCTCGACTACGGGTGGCTGCGCCAGCCCGCGACCCCCACGGCGATCATCCGCAACTGCTTGACCGCGGTCCGGCGGATCTCGTCAATGGCCTCGGCGCCCTGCGCGTCCTCGATCGCCTCGGCGATCACGATCATCGAGTTGACGAACAAGGTGGCCAGCACATTGAGGTCTTCGGTGCTCCACGTGTTCGGCCCGTTGAAGCGGGCGAGGTCGGTGGCCAGTTCCGAGGTGAGCAGCCGAAGTTCGGTGCGGATCGCGTACCGCAACACGGTGACGCCGCTGGAGCGCTCCCGGTAGATGAACCGCCAGTGCTCGCGCTTGTCGGTGATGCTGGCGATCACGATCTCGACCGACGACTCGATCACCCGATTGGGGTCGAGTTTGCCGGCCCGGGCGCCGCGCAGCATGTCGCGCAGGGTTCGAAACGACTCGTCGATCAGCACCAGGCCCAGCGCTTCCATCGACTCGAAATGACGGTAGAACGCTGCCGGCACGATCCCGGCCTCCCGGGTCACCTCACGCAGGCTGAGGCTGCCGAAACCGCGGTCGCTGAGCAGTTTGAGCGCCGAGGCGATGATGGCACGCCGGGTCGCCTCCTTGCGCTCCTCGCGGGAGGGACTGTCCCGGGTACGTCCACGGCCCGACCGGTGCGGCCGCGAACTGGGCGTACGGTCGTTCACCGTGTGAACCCTACCACAATACAGCTCAGATGCTTGACGACCTGCGGCATCCGGTCGCACGGTGTACATATGTTCACTCAAACTTTGTCGAAGCGGATGCTAGGTTCCGGCCTGGCCGACCTGCTCGCCGGTCCGCACGGCGTTGACCGGTACACCGAGATTCTGACCCCGACCTGGACGCGGGGCGAGGCACGCGCCAAGGTCATCGACGTGCGGCGGACCACTCCGCGCAGCGTCACCCTCGTCCTGGCGCCCAACCCGGCGTTCGACACTATTGGCGGCGCCCGCCGAGCTGGCCAGTACGTCAACGTCGCCGTCGAGGTCAACGGCCGCCGACATGTCCGTTGCTACTCACCGGCCAACGCCGAGGGCACGTCGCATCTCGAGCTGACGATCGGTCATCACGACGGCGGGGTGGTTTCCACCTACCTGTACAAGCACGCCCGGCCCGGGATGGTGGTGGGCCTGGACGGCGTGGCCGGCGACTTCGTGCTGCCGACACCGCGGCCTCGGCGCATCCTGCTCGTCTCCGGCGGCAGCGGCATCACGCCCGTGATGGCAATGCTGCGCACCCTGATCGCCGAGGGGCACGACGGGGATATCGCGTTCGTCCATTACGCACGTACCCCTGCCGAGGCCTGCTACCGCGACGAGCTCGCCGCGATGCCCGGGGTGCGGGTACTGCACGGCTACACCCGGTCGGGTGGCGGCGACCTGAATGGCCGGGTCGGGCCGGAACACCTGGCGGCCGCCATGGCCGAGCCCGACGCGGTATTCGTTTGCGGCCCAGCAGCATTGATCTCCGCAGTGCGCGAACACTGCAGCAATGTGCACGCGGAGAGCTTCGTGGCACCCACAATCGAGGTGCCCGAGAAGCCATCAGGCGGCCGGGTTTCGTTCGCCGACAGCGGAATTGATGTCATCGACGACGGCCGCCCGCTGCTGGAGCAGGCCGAGTCGGCCGGGCTCACCCCGCAGAGCGGATGCCGGATGGGCATCTGCCACACGTGCACCCGTCGCAAGGCCTGCGGTGTGGTGCGCAACCTGACCACTGGCGCCGTCTCGACCGCCCCCGACGAGGACGTGCAAATCTGCGTGTCCGTCCCGGTCGGCGACGTCGATATAGCGCTCTAGCGATAAGGAGCAGTCATGTCACAGCCCAAGATCACCCTGACCCCCGAGCAGGCCGAGGAATTTGGCCGCGAGCTCGACGCAATCAAAGAGCGCGTGATGGCCGACCTCGGCCAACGCGACGCCGACTACATCCGCCGGGTCATCAAAGCGCAGCGCGCGCTTGAGGTCGGCGGACGCGCGCTGCTGTTCGCCGGCATCCTGCCGCCGGCCTGGCTGGCCGGTACCGCGATGCTTGCGGTGTCGAAAATCCTCGACAACATGGAAATCGGCCACAACGTGATGCACGGTCAATACGACTGGATGCGCGATCCCGCGATCTCGGGGCGGGCCTTCGAATGGGACACCGCTTGCCCCGCCGACCAGTGGCGTCACTCGCACAACTACATGCACCACACCTACACGAACATCGTGGACATGGATCGCGACATCGGCTACGGCATCTTACGGATGAGCGAAGACCAGCCCTGGCGGCCGTACTTCCTCGGCAATCCGCTCTACGCATTCCTGCTGATGGTGCTGTTCCAGTACGGCGTCGCGCTACACGAACTGGAGACCGAGCGCATCCGCGCCGGCGAGATCAGTTTGGCCGACAAACGTGAGATCCTGCAGGGCATTTGGCGCAAAACACGCCGCCAGATGTTGAAGGACTACGTGGCCTTCCCGCTGTTGGCCGGGCCCTTCGCTCCATTCGTGTTCGCGGGCAACCTGTCGGCCAACCTGATCCGCAACGTGTGGTCCTACATGATCATCTTCTGCGGTCATTTCCCGGACGGCACGCAAGAATTCTCCATCGAGGAGACGCAGAACGAGTCTCGCGGCATGTGGTATTTCCGGCAGGTCCTCGGCTCGGCAAACCTCACCGGCGGCAAGCTCTTCCACCTGTTGTCCGGCAACCTGTCGCATCAGATCGAGCACCATCTGTTCCCGGACATGCCGGCGCGGCGCTACGCGGAGATCGCGCCGCAGGTGCGGGAGATCTGCCAGCGCTACGGCATCCCGTACAACGCAGGGTCACTGCCGCGGCAGTTCGCCACCGTGGTGCGCAAGATCGTCAGATTGGCTGTGCCGCCGAAGAAGCACGACGTTGAGGCTGCCCCAGAGGCCGTCGCCGCCTAACGCCGAAATTGCGCTCAGGGTTGTGGTTTTCGCGAAATCACGACCCTACGCGCAATCTCGACGCCTGATACGCTGCCAAGCCATGGTGAGTATGCCCGCACTCGACGGCGTTGAGCACAGGTTTGTCGACTTGGCTGACGGCGTCACCATCCACGTCGCCGAGGCCGGCCCGGCTGACGGGCCGCCGGTGATGCTGGTCCACGGCTTTCCGCAGAACTGGTGGGAGTGGCACGCGATGATCGGGCCGTTGGCCGCCGACGGTTACCGGGTGTTGTGTCCGGATCTGCGCGGGGCGGGCTGGAGTTCGGCGCCGCGTTCGCGCTACTACAAAAGTGAAATGGCCGACGACCTGGCGGCCGTGCTGGATCGGCTGGGCGTCGGGCCGGTCAGGCTGGTCGCCCACGACTGGGGTGGGCCGGTCGCGTTCATCATGATGCTGAACCATCCGACGAAGGTGTCCGGGTTCTTCGGCCTCAACACCTCGGCGCCCTGGGTGACTCGCGATCTCACGACAATTGTGGACGTGTGGCGATTCTGGTACCAGATCCCGATCGCGCTGCCACTCATCGGTCCGCGGGTGCTCGGCAGTGCGAAGGGGCGCTACCTCCGGACAATGCTCGGGTGGGGCGGATCCGCAGTGCCCAAGGACGATGTCCGCATGTACGTCGAATGCATGCAGGAACCGGGGCATGCGGTTGCGGGATCGCGGTGGTATCGCACATTCCAGACCAGCGAAATGCTGCGGTGGCTGCGGGGCGAATTCGACGACACCCGCGTCGACGTCCCGATCCGCTGGCTGCACGGCACCGGCGACCCGGTGCTTACGCCGGAGTTGCTTCGCGGCTACGCCGACCGCGCAAGCGATTTCGAGGTCGAGTTGGTCGACGGAGTCGGCCACTGGATCGTCGAGGAGCGCCCCGATCTGGTGTTGGACCGGCTGCGCAAATTCCTCAAACTTTGAGCCGCGTACTGCTCAATCGACGCCGATCGTCACCTCGGTCGCCTTGATGAACACCGTCGCCGGCTGACCGGCCTTGAGGCCGAGATTGACCGCGGCGTCTTTGGTAATCGAGGAGGTGACGACCTGGTCGCCGCCATCGAGTCGAACTTTCACGGTCGCCATCACGCTGCCGAGGTCGACATCGTCGATCGTCCCGGTGAGCTGATTTCTGGTTGATAGCCGCATCGCAGGCCTCCCATTCATCGGTGATCTCCGAGGAAGCCTAAGCGGGCGCATCGGCCGGCGTTAGCGTTTCAGCGGCGGCGAGCACCCAGCAGTGCCACCGACGCGTCCACTGCGGGCGCAACGATCTCGCGCACATCCGTGCCGTCTTCGACGGCAAGCGCGGTCAGTTCGCGCAGGCCGCCCAACAGGATTACCGCCATCGACGGTGTCAGCGGTGCCAGATCGAAGCGGCGGAATCCGGCACTGCCACTGAGGTCGACCAGCAGAGTGCTCAACAGCTCCAGACCGCGCCGTTGGACCGGCCGGGCGACCGTGCCAAGCGATGGAAACTCCCGAATCCAACTCAACGTGAGCGCCGGCCGCGACTCGATGTGGCTGACGTAGGCCTCGACCGCCTGCCGGATCTGGTCGCCCCAGTCGGCTTCCGAATCAACGGCCGCCCGGATATCGTCGCCGAGCTTCTTGTTGTCGGCTTCCAACAGTTCGAGGAAACACTGTTCTTTACTGAGGAATTGGTCATAGAAGGTGCGTTTCGACGTGCGGGCATGCCGGACGATGTCGGCAACGGTGGTGGCGCGGTAGCCGCGCTCGCCGATCGAGGCGGCAAGGCCGTCGAGTAGCCGACGCCGAAACGGGTCGATCTCAAGACTCGCCGCGTCGTGGACCACTGCTGTCACGACCGCACCTCCTCTCGATGAACCCTTGCCAGCCGTTGGTACCACACGGTACCGTACCGAAGTACACCGCGGTACCCCCGGGTACCACGCCGATGTTGGGAGTGCACCTGTTATGAGCTCCGCGCAGACCGAAGTGACCGCCGAGGAGCGGGCGGTCAAACTCCCGCCGGGGCCACATATACCAAAAGGTTTGCAGGGCACAGCTTTTGTCATCTCACGGCGACGGACCATCCAGCAGATGGGGCGTCGGTACGGCGACATCTTCACGCTGAACGTCCCGGTGTACGGCCGAACCGTGGTGGTGGCCGAGCCACAGCTGGCCAAGCAGGTCTTCACCACCAATCCGGACGATCTCGGCAATATTCAGCCCAACCTGAGCCGGTTCTTCGGACCGGGTTCGGTGTTTGCCCTCGACGGTGATGGCCACCGCCTGCGACGCCGACTACTGGCCCCGCCGTTTCACGGCAAGAGCATCAAGAACTACGAGACGATCATCGAAGAAGAGACGCTGCGCGAAACGGCCGGCTGGCCGGAGGGCACGTCGTTCCCCACGCTGCCCTCGATGATGCGCATCACGCTCAACGCCATCCTGCGCGCGGTTTTCGGCGCCGAGGGCGCCGAGCTCGACACGTTGCGGCGCATCTTCCCGCCGTGGATCACCTTGGGCTCGCGATTGGCGACACTGCCCCAACCCTCTCGGACCTACGGGCGCTACAGCCCGTGGGGGCGGCTGGCGGAATATCGGCGCCAATACGAGGACGTCATCGACAAGCTGATCGCCGACGAGCGCGCCGACCCGAACTTCGAGGATCGGACCGACGTGCTGGCGTTGATGTTGCGCAGCACCTACGAAGACGGTTCAGCCATGTCGCGCAGTGATATCGGCGACGAGTTGCTGACCCTCCTGTCTGCCGGACACGAAACCACCGCCTCGACGCTGGGCTGGGCATTCGAACGACTGAGTCGGCATCCCGATGTGCTGACAGCGTTGGTGACAGAGGCCGAGAGCGACGACAACGAACTGCGTCAGGCGACGATCCTCGAAGTGCAGCGCAACCGGACGGTCATCGATCTGGCCGGCCGACATGTCTACGCGCCGGCGTACGAGCTGGGCGAGTGGGTCATTCCGCGTGGTTCGTCGATTTTGGTCAGTATCGCGCAGCTGCACGCCGACGCTGACGTCTTCCCAGACCCGGGGCGCTTCGACCCGCAACGTTTCATCGACAGCAAGCCGTCCAGCTTCGCGTGGATTCCATTCGGCGGTGGCGCGCGCCGCTGCGTGGGCGCCGTGTTCGCCAACATGGAGATGGATGTGGTGCTGCGAACAGTGTTGCGCCACTTCACGATTGCGACTACCAGCGCGCAGGGCGAACCATGGCACTCCCGTGGCGTTGCCTTTACGCCGAAGAACGGCGGACGCGTGGTGGTGCATCGCCGTCAGCACTGATTAGGCTGTGCGGCCATGACCAGTGACGCCGGCGAAGTTGTGGACATGATGAATAACGCGATGGCATCCACCATTCCGATCGCGCACAAAATGGGCGTGCAGGTTGTCGATGTCCGGCGTGGTTTCGCGGCCACGACCGTCCCCGCCGAGGGCAACGGGAACCATTTCGGCGTCATGTACGCCGGCGTGCTGTTCACCGTGGCCGAAGTCCTCGGCGGAATCATCCCGCTGAGCACCTTCGATACCGCCAAGTACTTCCCGCTGGTCAAGAGCATCGAGATCCACTTTGTCGCGATGGCCAAGACCGCGGTACGGGCCGAAGCGACGCTTGACGACGAAACGATCGACCGCGTCGAAGCCGAAGCTGCCGAGCACGGCAAGGCCGATTTCACCCTCGACGCGGTCGTGACCGACGCTGCCGGTCAGACCGTCGCCACCACCCGCGGCCTCTACCAGCTACGGACGCACCGCAAATAGCGGCCCTGACGAGCTAGTCCACGCTGGCGCGCCGCGGCAGCTTCCAGTCGGCGCGGGGGAAGTGGCAGGTATATCCACCCGGGAAGCGTTCCAGGTAGTCCTGGTGCTCCGGCTCGGCCTCCCAAAAATCCCCTGCCGGGCTGACCTCGGTTACCACCTTGCCCGGCCAGAGACCCGACGCCTCGACGTCGGCGATGGTCTCCTCAGCAATCCGCTTCTGCTCCTCGTCGAGGTAGAAGATCGCCGAGCGGTAGCTGGTCCCGACATCGTTGCCCTGCCGGTTCTTGGTGGTCGGGTCATGGATCTGGAAGAAAAACTCCAGCAGCGTGCGATAGTCCGTGCGCGCCGGGTCGTAGTCAATCTCGATGGCCTCGGCGTGGCCGGGATGATTGCGGTAGGTGGCGTTGGCGTTTTGGCCGCCGGTGTAGCCCACCCGGGTCGAAACCACGCCGGGTTGCTTGCGGATCAAATCCTGCATGCCCCAAAAGCAGCCGCCGGCCAGGATCGCTCGGTTAGTAGTCGTCATGATTGCCCTCCTGACTCGAGCATAGGAACCGCTCGACAAACATCAATAGAACGTGTTCTAGTTTTGGCGTGACAACCCGCATCTTCACTCGCGACGAACTCTCCGCCGCCTTCGAAACGTTCGAGCAGACGGTCAAGCGTGCCGCCGAGACGAAGGACTGGGACGCCTGGGTGGAGCATTACACGCCCGACGTCGACTACATCGAGCACGCGGCCGGAACCATGAAAGGCCGTGACGAGGTGCGTGGCTGGATCCGTAAGACGATGACGACGTTCCCGGGCAGCCACATGACCGCCTTCCCGTCGTTGTGGTCGGTCATTGACGAGCCCACCGGTCGGGTCATCTGCGAGTTGGACAACCCGATGGCCGACCCCGGTGACGGCACGATCATCAGCGCGACGAACATTTCGATCATCACCTACGCCGGAGACGGCCAGTGGTGCCGCCAAGAAGACATCTACAACCCCCTGCGTTTCGCCCAGGCGGCGCTGAAGTGGTGCAAGAAAGCGCAGGCGCTCGGCACGCTCGACGACGACGCGGCCCGGTGGCTGGACCAGTACGGAGGACAATCATGAACGCACCGCCGAAACTGGTCATCGGCGCCAACGGATTCCTGGGCTCGCATGTCACCCGCCAACTCGTCGCCGACGGTGCCGACGTGCGGGCCATGGTGCGACCCACGGCCAACACCCGCGCCATCGACGACCTGACCGTCACCCGCTTCCACGGCGACGTCTTCGACACCGCCACGCTGCGCGAAGCGATGGACGGCTGCGACGTCGTCTACTACTGCGTCGTCGATACACGTGCCTGGCTGCGTGACCCGTCGCCACTGTTCCACACCAATGTCGAGGGACTGCGCAACGTGCTGGACGTCGCGAAGGACGCCAACTTGCGGCGGTTCGTCTTCACCAGCAGCTATGCGACGGTCGGCCGCCGACACGGCCACGTGGCCACCGAAGAGGACCAGATCAATCGTCGCGGACTCACCCCGTATGTCCAATCTCGGGTCCAGGCCGAAGATTTGGTGCTGCGATATGCAACCGAGGCCGGCTTGCCCGCCGTCGCGATGTGTGTCTCGACGACATACGGCAGCGGTGACTGGGGGCGCACCCCGCATGGCGCCTTCATCGCAGGAGCGGTGTTCGGCAAGCTGCCGTTCCTGATGAACGGCATTCAACTGGAAGTTGTCGGCGTGGATGATGCCGCCAGGGCGTTGATTCTGGCCGCCGACCGCGGACGCAATGGGCAGCGGTACCTGATCTCCGAACGGATGATTGCGTTGAAGGAAGTCGTGCGCATCGCCGCAGACGAAGCCGGTGTGCCCCCGCCGCAGCGCTCGATCTCGGTACCCGTGCTCTACGCGCTGGGCGCAATGGGCAGCCTCAGAGCCCGGCTCACCGGGAAAGACGCCGAGTTGAGCTTGGCGTCGGTGCGGATGATGCGCGCCGAAGCCGACGTCGACCACGGCAAGGCGGTCCGCGAATTGGGTTGGCAGCCAAGGCCAGTCGAGGAATCCATCCGCGAAGCAGCCCGGTTCTGGGTGGAGTTGCGAAACGCCAGAGGCAAGAGCACCACTGCGGGCTGAACACCGCGCCGACCGCTGTTCAAAACGTCCACAGCGCCCGGTGCGTGGCTAGCGTCGGATGGGTGACCACCGAAAAAGTTCGCGCAGACCTGAGCGGCGCCCCGCAGACCATGCTGGCGACCCTGTACGCCAAGGCGCTCGACGCCGACTTCGACAATCCGATCCTGGGGGATCGCTACGCCAAGGCCGTCGTCGAACGCATCGACTACGACTGGACAAAGACCACGATCACCGCCCGCCGGGCCCCGTCGGTGACGACGCGCTCCGCACATTTCGACAACTGGACACGTCAATTTCTGGACGCACATCGACAGGCGGTGGTGCTGCACGTCGGCTGCGGCCTGGACAGTCGGTTCTGGCGGGTGCGGCCCGGTCCCGAGGTCGACTGGTATGACATCGACTATCCCGATGTGGCCCGGCTACGCACCCAGCTCTACCCAGCCGGCGACCACTATCACGTCGTCGCCGCCTCGGTCACCGATCCGGCCTGGTTGGCGGGCATTCCCGACGACCGGCCCACCCTGATGATCGGCGAAGGCCTGACCATGTATCTGACCGAGCACGACGGCATCGCGTTGCTGCGTCGGGTGGTCGAGCGGTTCGGCCGCGGCGAGCTGCAGTTCGACGGGTTCAACTGGCTCGGTATCAAGTCGCAGGTGCTCAATACCGTCGTGCGCCGCTCGGGATCGACCCTGTCCTGGGCAATCAACGGTCCCGGCGACATCCTCGACGCCGTCCCCGGGGTACGGCTGGTGGCCCGGCAGCGGTGGTTTGAGTCGTTCACGTTCGCACAGCTGCCGCGCTCATCCCAGTTGATGGGCAAAGCCATGGCAGTGATTCCGGCGGTTGCGAACATGGCGCAGTATCACCGGTACGCATTCGGAAGCGCCTGAGGGCGGGGGAATCTTCTCCGCCACCGGGTGTTGCAACTCCTATCCACACCTGAGGAGACGTCACCATGAGCCACCGGCCTGTCTTAGAACCCAGCACCGGACACCCGATCACGATCACGCCGACCGCGGGCCGGGTGCGGGTCCGGGTCAACGGGGAGATCGTTGCGGACACCAGCGCAGCGCTTGGGCTGCGTGAAGCCACTATCCCTGTAGTGCAATACATTCCGTTCGATGATGTGGCGCAAGAGCTGCTGACCCGCACCGACACCACCACCTACTGCCCGTTTAAAGGTGAAGCCAATTACTACAGCGTGCGGACCGCAGCCGGCGACACCGTCGACGACGTGATCTGGACCTACGAGCAGCCCCATCCCGCGGTCGCAGAGATTGCCGGTCATGTCGCGTTTTACGCCGACAAGGCCGACATCAGCGTCGAGGCTGATTAAGGCCCGCTATGGGCCGACGGCGTCGAACACCTGCGCCGCCAACCGGGTGTCGCTGTATTCGCGCAATGACGTGATCAGCCCATCCCGGGTTTCGACGATGAAGACATACGGGCTGTCGTAGCGCCTCCCGTCCGCGGTGACGCCGTCGCCCTGCGCCTCGACCACCACGCTTTCGCCGTCGTTGACGCATTGGATGAGCTCGAGATCGATCTCGACATGGCGTTTGCGTCGCTCGATCTCCTGCCACAGCGCCGCTTTGTCGATCGACTGGCGGGTGATGATGCTCCAGTAAGTGAAATCGTCGCTTAACAACGCGAAGCATTCGTCGACGTCCGCGCTATCACAGAGGCACTGCAAGAACATCCACGCCAGTTCGGCCTGCGGATCGTCGAACGGGGTGGTCACAATCGCCATCCTGTCGCGGAAGACGGGTGAGGGTCAATCGTCAGCGGCTGAACCTATGATCACCGTAAGTGAAAAGCGCTCGCACCGTCACATTCCCTGGTGTGGTCAGCCCCGAGATCACGCTGGCGCCGCTGCGTCGGGGCCCGGGCGATCCGTGTTTTCAGGTTGCCGACGACGGTGCGATCTGGCGCACCAGCCTGCTGTCCACCGGCCCCGTCACCGCGCGGATCAGCCGGGCCGCGTCGGATGCCGTCGATTGCACCGCATGGGGAAGCGGCGCTGCGGAGTTCCTCGACGCGTTGCCGGCCCTGCTGGGCGCCGACGATGACGCGTCGGATTTCGTACCGCGCGACCCCACGGTGGCCGCCGCGCACCACCGGGTTCCGCACCTGCGGCTAGGGCGCACCGGGCAGGTGCTCGAAGCGCTCATCCCGGCGGTCCTCGAGCAGCGGGTTCCCGGCGCGGACGCCTTCCGGTCCTGGCGAGTGCTGGTGACCAAGTTCGGGACACCGCCGCCGGGGCCGGCGCCGAAACGCATGCGGGTGGCGCCGTCCGCCGAAGCGTGGCGGCGCATCCCCTCATGGGAGTTTCACCGCGCCAACGTCGACCCCGGGCGGGCTCGCACCGTCGTCGGCTGCGCGCGACGAGCGTCATCGCTGGAACGGCTGATGTCACGACCGGCAGCCGACGCGCGCGAAGCGCTGACGTCGTTGCCGGGTGTCGGCATCTGGACTGCGGCCGAGACCGCGCAGCGCGCGTTCGGCGACCCCGATGCGCTCTCCGTGGGCGACTATCACGTTCCCAAAATGATCGGCTGGACGCTGCTGGGGCACCCGATCGCCGACGACGTCATGGTCGAGTTGCTGGAGCCGATGCGGCCGCATCGGCACCGGGTGGTCCGCCTGCTCTATGCCAGCGGATTGGCCTACGAGCCGCGGCGCGGGTCGCGGCTTCCGGTGCAGAACATTCGCTCGCTCTAAACGCCCGGGTGGTTACCCGCGGCGGCCATCGGGTATCCGGTGCCGGAAGTGACCGTGTCCGAACGACCTAGGGAGCAATCGATGACGCAGTTCACTATCCCCGGCCTGACCGACAAGCAGGGCGCCCAGGTGGCCGAGCTGCTGCAGCGGCAGCTGAGCACCTACAACGATCTTCACTTGACCCTCAAGCACGTCCACTGGAATGTCGTCGGGCCCAACTTCATTGGTGTGCACGAAATGATCGATCCGCAAGTGGAATTGGTGCGCGGTTATGCCGACGAGGTGGCCGAGCGCATCGCTGCTTTGGGCGGTTCGCCGCAGGGCACGCCCGGCGCGATCATTCGCGATCGCAGCTGGGACGACTATTCGGTCGGTCGTGACACCGTGCAGGCACATCTGGCCGCGCTCGACGTGGTCTACACCGGCGTGATCGAAGATGTTCGCCGAGCGATCGATGAGACCGAGGAACTGGACAAGGTCACCCAGGACATCCTGATCGACCACGCCGCCGAGCTGGAGAAGTTCCAGTGGTTTGTGCGGGCACACCTGGAGAATGCCGGCGGCAAGCTGGCGCACGAGGGCTCGCCCACCGAACGCGGCGCCGCCAGCGCGGCGCGCAAGAAAACCTGACCGATGGAATAATCGGACCGTAGTCCGGTTATAGCGGGTAGCTCTACCGCAAGGAGGTACCGTTGCCCGCCGTAACCGCTGACACCTTGACCCTGCCGCGAGCGCCTGCCGCGGCGCCCACTGATACCGAACGACCGGTCAGGTCGATCACCTCAGGCCCACGCGGCTACGAGGGTGAGGGATTTCCCGTCGTCCGGGCGTTCGCCGGGGTCAGCACAGCGGCGCTGGACCCGTTCGTGCACATGGACCAGATGGGCGCCGTCGAGTACTTACCTGGCGAACCCAGAGGAACCGACTGGCATCCGCACCGGGGATTCGAGACGGTCACCTACATGATCGACGGCCGGTTCGCCCACCAGGATTCCCACGGTGGCGGCGGGCTGATCGGTGACGGCGCAACCCAATGGATGACGGCGGGTTCGGGCATCCTCCATATCGAGACTCCGCCCGCTGAATTGGTCGAGAGCGGGGGAACTTTCCACGGCATCCAACTGTGGGTGAACCTGCCGAAAGTGCATAAATTTGCCGCGCCCCGCTATCAGTCCATCGAGGGCAACGACGTCAAACTGCTGGCATCCGAGGACGGCGGAGCGCTGATCCGCATCATCGCCGGCGACATTGACGGGCACCGCGGTCCCGGCCGCACGTATACCCCGATTACCTTGGCGCACGCCACTATCGAACCTGGCGCGCGCCTGAACATCCCGTGGAAACGGGACTTCAACGCGCTGGTCTATGTGCTGTCCGGTCGGGGATCCGTTGGACCGGTGGGGCACCCCATCCAGCACGGTCAATTGGCGATCCTGGGGCCCGGCGATCGGCTGACCGTCGCCGCTGCGGCGTCCCAGGACGCGCCCGCCCCGGCGTTGGAGGTCCTGGTCCTGGGCGGCCAGCCGATTCGAGAGCCGGTGTTTCACTACGGGCCATTCGTGATGAGCACCAAGACGGAGGTGATCGAGGCGCTCGAGGACTTCCAGGCCGGCAAGTTCGGCAGCGTTCCGCCCGACGCGCTGATGCCTCACGCGTCCCGGCGCTCCCGGCTCGGCTAACTCGGAACGACCCCGGCCCCGCTCACCGGCGACCCGCGGCTGGCAAACTGATCGACGCCAGCGGACGCCGGTTGTCAACCGCTTCGGCGGGACGGTTTCCGGCGAGCAAGACCGCCGCCGGCGCGATGTATGGTACCCACCGGTGGACGTCGTTCGACGCGCGTAGAAGCGGTTTGCGCGGCGGGACTGCCCGTCGGCCCAGGGAGCCGACAGTGTGATCTGTGGCACAATCGTGGATGTGCCGCATCCCGCGAGCCGGGGGCCCGGTCGCCCCCCTGCAGCGAAGGCGGCCGACACCCGTAAGCGCATCATGCTTGCGGCTCGCGACGTATTCAGCGAACGCGGCTATGAGGCCGCCACCTTCCAGGCCATCGCACTGCGTGCCGACCTCACCCGACCGGCAATCAATCACTACTTCTCGAGTAAGCGAGCCTTGTATCACGAAGTCGTGGAGCAGACCAACGAGCTGCTGATCCAGGCCGGCATCGCCCGGGCGCAGCGCGAGACGACGTTGATCGGACGGATCTCGGCGTTCCTTGCTGCGGCGCTCGAAGCTGACTCCGAAAACCGTTCGGCCGCAAGGTTTCTGGTGACATCTGCGCTGGAATCGCAACGCCACCCGGATCTGAAAAGCAGCGAGAACGATTCGATGCGCCGTACCCGCGAATTTCTCGCCGAGGTAAGCAGCGACGCGATCGAGCGCGGCGAAGTGGCCGCCGATACCGATGCCGAGTCGTTGACCGAGGTGCTGCTGGCGGTGCTGTGCGGCGTGGGCTTCTACTCCGGCTTTGTGGAAAGCGCTCACGAGATGGAAGCGGTCATCGCCGGATTGGCGCGACTGCTACCCGGCGCGCACTCGCGGCAGCAGTAAGTGTTAGCGCAGTGATATAAGGCACAGCGGCATATAGGTTGCCTAACTTATTAGGTAGCATGGGCCGCGGCATGACTGATCTGGACGAAGCGCTCTGTGTACGAACCGCAGGGGATAGCTGGGACATCATCGAAAGTGTCGGCGCCACCGCGGTGATGGTTGCCGCCGCCCGCGCTGTCGAGACCGGGTCGGCCGATCCGCTGATCCGTGACGAATTCGCCCGCGTGCTGGTGACGGCGGCGGGCACGGGCTGGACGCAGTTGGCCAGCCCGGACCTGGATTGGATCGGCGACGACGAACCTGGCCGACGAGCACACCGGGTGGCCGTCAATTACCAGGCCGTACGCACGCATTTCTTCGACGAGTACTTCACCAGCGCGGCCCAGCAGGGTGCGCGGCAGGCGGTGATCCTGGCCGCCGGGCTCGATTCGCGTGCCTACCGGCTGGATTGGCCGACGGGCACCACCGTCTATGAAATCGATCAGCCCAAAGTTTTGCAGTACAAGACAAGTGTTCTGGAATCGGCCGGCGCGGCTCCCCGCGCTGTGCGACAGCCGGTCGCGGTGGACCTGCGGGACGACTGGCCGGCTGCACTGGATGCGGCCGGCTTCGACCGTCATCAGCCCACCGCATGGCTGGCCGAGGGTTTGCTGCCCTACCTGCCCCCCGATGCCCAGGACCGGCTTTTCGAGATGGTCACTGCGCTGAGCGCGCCGGGCACCCAGCTCGGCGTCGAGGTATTCAGCTTTGACGCCACCAACGAGCGGCGCCGGGCGGCCCGACGCGCACGGTGGGCGCGCATGCAGCGGCTTGGTCTGGACGTCAACGTTGAAAGCCTGACCTACCGCGAAGGCGACCGTGCCGACGCCGCGCGGTGGCTGACCGACCACGGCTGGCAGGTACGTGCGGTGAACAACCGCGACGAAATGGCCCGCCTGGGCCGACCGATACCCCACGACCTGCTCGAGGAGAGCATCGTCAGCACATTGGTGCGTGCACAACTCACGCCAACCAGCTGACCGGTCAAACGCATTCGCAGAAATGGAACCCCGATGAGCACCCTGCGCAGCCATGACGACACCTGGGACATCACCACCAGCGTCGGCAGCACCGCGGTGATGGTGGCCGCCGCCCGAGCCGTCGAGACGGACAGCCCCGAACCGCTGATTCGCGACCCGTACGCGAAACTCCTTGTCGCCGACGCGGCCACCGGGGTCTGGGAGGCCATGCTCGATGATTCGATGGTCGCCAAGATCGAGGCCGCCGATCCGGAAACAGCGGCAATCTTCCACCACATGCGCAGCTACCAGGCGGTGCGCACACACTTTTTCGACGCCCACTTCGCCGGCGCCATGGCCGCCGGCATCCGGCAAGTCGTGATTCTGGCCTCCGGCCTGGATTCCCGCGCCTACCGGCTGGACTGGCCGGCCGGTACCACGGTGTACGAGATCGACCAGCCCAAAGTGCTGGCCTACAAGGCCGCGACGCTGGACGCGCACGGTGTAACCCCCTCGGCCGACCGCCGCGAGGTGCCGATCGACCTGCGTCAGGATTGGCCTGCGGCGCTGCGCGGCGCGGGCTTCGACCCGGGGGCGCCGACGGCTTGGCTGGCCGAAGGACTGTTGATGTATCTGCCCGCTGACGCCCAGGACCGGCTGTTCGCGCAGATCACCGAATTGAGCGCGCCGGGTAGCCGCATCGCTGCCGAGACCGCGGCCAGTCACGCCGACGAGCGGCGGCAGGAAATGCGGGAGCGCTTCGAGCGGGTGGCCGACGAGCTCGGCTTCACGCAGACGGTCGATGTGGGCGAACTGATCTACCACGACCAGGATCGTGCCGACGTGGCCGAATGGCTCAACGGCTACGGCTGGCGGGCCACCTCGCAACACTCGCTCGACGAGATGCACCGGCTGGACCGAGCGGTGCCGGGCGTGCCGATGGCTGACGACAAAGCCGCGTTCTCGCATTTCGTCACCGCCGAGCGCGCATAGCTCAGGCCTGACCGGCATCTGTTGCCCAACCGGGTGGTTGATTAAGCTTGAGCTTCCGCCGGTCAGGAAGGGGACCCCGGTGACCACCGAAGCCGCCGCAAACACCATCACAACACCCGGCAGTGACGTCGCGAGAACCGTCGCCCGGCTGCGGGAGACTTTCTCGACCGGGAGAACCCGAAGCCTGGAATGGCGGCGCAGCCAGCTGCGTGGCCTCGAGCGGATGATGATCGAAAACGAGTCGGCGATCGCCGGCGCGCTCGAATCCGACCTCGACCGCAAACCATTCGAGGCGTGGCTGGCCGACAGCGCATCCACCGCCGGCGAGGCGCGCTACGCCGCCAAGCACGTCAAAAAATGGATGCGTCGTAAGTATCGGCGCCTTGAGCTCGCGCAGCTGCCCGGGCGCGGCTGGGTGGAGTACGAGCCCTACGGCACGGTGTTGATCATCGGCGCATGGAACTACCCCTTCTACTTGACGCTCGGTCCGGCCGTAGGAGCGATCGCCGCCGGAAACGCCGTGGTGCTCAAGCCGTCTGAAATCGCACCGGCGTCGTCGGCGCTGATGGCCGAGCTGGTGCCGAAATATCTGGATAGCGACGCGATCGCGGTGGTCGAGGGCGACGGCGCAGTCAGCCAGGAGTTGATCGCGCAGGGCTTTGACCGGGTGTTGTTCACCGGCGGCACTGAGATCGGCCGCAAAGTCTACGAGGGTGCAGCACCGCATCTCACGCCGGTCACGCTTGAGTTGGGAGGCAAGAGTCCGGTGATCGTCGCGGCCGACGCCGACGTCGACGTCGCGGCCAAGCGGATCGCCTGGATCAAACTGATGAACGCCGGGCAGACCTGCGTGGCACCCGATTACGTGCTGGCCGACACCAAGATCCGCGACGAGCTCGTCGACAAGATCGGCGAGGCCATCACGAAGTTCCGGTCTGCGGAACCGGCCGGAATGCGCATTGTCAACCAGCGTCAGTTCGACCGGCTGACCGGCTATCTGTCCGACACAAAAGGAACGATCGCGTTGGGCGGCGAGTTCGATGCCGCGGCTCTGCGTCTGCAGCCCACCGTGGTCGTCGATCCTGACCCAGACGAGCCGCTGATGACCAGCGAGATCTTCGGCCCGATTCTGCCGATCATTTCGGTGCAATCACTCGACGACGCAATACGTTTCGTCAACGCACGGCCCAAGCCGTTATCGGCGTACCTGTTCACCAAGACCCGCGCCGTCCGCGAGCGGGTGATCGCCGAGGTACCGGCGGGCGGCATGCTGGTCAACCACCTCGCATTCCAGGTGACCACCGCCAAGCTGCCGTTCGGCGGAGTCGGCGCCTCGGGCATGGGTGCCTACCACGGACGTTGGGGTTTCGAGGAATTCAGTCACCGCAAGGCGGTGCTGACCAAACCGACCCGACCCGATGTATCGAGCATGATCTACCCGCCGTATACAGAGAAGGCGTGGAAGTTGGCGCGCCGGCTGTTTTAAAGCAGATCCGATCAAGGCGTGCTAAACCCTGAAAACCGAAAGGAAATTCATGCCCGGAGTGCAAGATCGTGTCATCGTCGTCACCGGAGCCGGCGGGGGACTGGGGCGGGAGTACGCCCTGACTCTTGCGCGCGAGGGCGCCAGCGTCGTCGTCAACGACCTCGGTGGAGCCCGCGACGGTACCGGCGCAGGATCGGCGATGGCCGACCAGGTGGTCACCGAAATCAAGGATGCGGGAGGCCGCGCGGTCGCCAACTACGACAGCGTCGCGGAGGAGAGCGGGGCGGCCAACATCGTCAAGACCGCGCTCGACGAATTCGGCGCTATCCACGGTGTGGTGAGCAACGCCGGGATTCTGCGGGACGGCACCTTCCACAAGATGTCGTTCGAGAACTGGGACGCCGTGCTCAAAGTGCATCTCTACGGCGGGTACAACGTGATCCGTGCCGCCTGGCCGCACTTTCGTGAGCAGAGCTACGGCAGGGTGGTGGTGGCGACCTCGACCAGCGGGCTGTTCGGCAACTTCGGCCAGGCCAACTACGGGGCGGCCAAGCTGGGCCTGGTGGGCTTGATCAACACGCTGGCGCAAGAGGGCGCCAAGTACAACATTCATGCCAATGCGCTGGCGCCGATCGCCGCTACGCGGATGACCCAGGACATCTTGCCGCCCGAGGTGTTCGAAAAGCTGACACCGGAATTCGTGGCACCAGTGGTTGCCTACTTGTGCACTGAAGAGTCGGACGATACCGGATCGGTGTTCATCGTCGGCGGCGGCAAGGTGCAGCGCACGGCGTTGTTCCAGAACGACGGCGTCACCTTCGAGAACCCGCCGTCTGTCGACGACATCGCGGGGCAGTGGTCGACGATCAGCGACCTGTCCGGGGCGCAGCAGGCCAAGTTCTCGTTATAGCAGCCGGCCGTGAAAGCCTGTGTAGTACAAGAACTCTCAGGCCCATCGGGCATGGTATACACCGACGTCGATGATGTCCGCGCTAATCAGGACACGGTGGTCATCGACGTCCACGCCGCCGGGGTGTGCTTTCCCGACCTGCTGTTGAGCAGAGGCGAGTACCAACTGAAGCTGCCGCCGCCGTTCATACCCGGCATGGAAGCCGCAGGCGTCGTGCGCTGGGCGCCCGACGAGTCCGGTGTTCGGGTGGGCGAGCGGGTCTCGGCGTTCGGCGTGCTCGGCGGCTTCGCCGAGCAGGTGGTCGTCCCTGTCGACAATGTGATACCCAGTCCGGCGGAACTCGATGACGCCGAGGCGGTGTCGCTATTGGTGAACTACAACACGATGTATTTCGCGCTGACGCGCCGGGCTGCGATGCGGCCAGGAGACACGGTTCTGGTGCTGGGCTCGGCCGGCGGGGTGGGCACCGCGGCGATTCAGGTGGCCAAAGCGATGGGCGCGAGCGAGGTGATCGCCGTGGTTCATCGATCGGGCGCAACGGAATTCGTCGAGTCGCTGGGGGCCGACCTGGTGTTGCCGTTGACGGCGGGTTGGGCGCAGGCGGTGCGGGATGTGACCGATGGCCGCGGCGTCGACATCGTTGTCGATCCAGTCGGCGGGGATGCTTTCGACGACGCCATCCGGGTGCTGGCCGTCGACGGCAAGCTGCTGGTGATCGGCTTCGCTGCGGGCGGCATTCCCACCGTCAAGGTCAATCGGCTGCTACTGCGCAACGTCAGCGTGGTGGGCGTGGCTTGGGGTGAGTACCTCAGCAAGGTTCCCGGCTCGGCCAAGTTGTTCGCCTGGGGCCTTAATGAGTTGGTAGCGCTGGGGCTCAAACCGCCCCCGCCGCAACGCTATCCGCTGTCGGATGGGCCTGCCGCGCTGCAATGCCTGGCCGACGGCGGCGTGCTCGGCAAGGTGGTTTTGGAGCCGTAGTGAGCACCGGCGGGGTGGTCTTGATCGCGCTAGCGATCGCCCTCGGCCTCATCGGCGTCATCGTGCCGATGCTGCCAGGGTCGGCGCTGGTATTTGCGGCTATCGCGGTGTGGGCTGCCGTCGAGCGGACGGCCACGTCGTGGGTGACACTTGGCGTCGTTGCCGCGCTGCTGGGCGTTGGCATGGTGGTCAAGTATCTGTGGCCGGTGCGTCGGATGCGCCGTGCCGAGGTGGCGACATCGAGTCTTGTCGTCGGTGGATTGCTCGGCATCGTCGGTTTTTTCGTGATCCCGGTACTGGGGTTGCCGATCGGCTTCGTGGGCGGCATCTATCTGGCTGAGCTGACGCACGGCCGCGACCGGCGAACCGCATGGGTAGCAACCGTGCATGCATTGAAAGGCGTGGCGCTGTCCGTGGGTGTGGAGCTGACCGCCGCGCTGATCGCCACTGTGGTGTGGATTGGCGCCGTCGCTTTCTGGTGAGCCGCAGCGGGCGCAGTTCGTCAGTATCAGCAGGGTATCGGCGGGCGCCGAGACTAATTGGAAGTAGCGTATGGCCTGCGGGTCGACCGACTCCGCATCGGAGGTGCTGTAGATGCTGACGGCCGGGTCGATGGTGGCCGGATACCGTATCGAACGCATCCTGGGTGTCGGCGGGATGGGCGCGGTGTATCTGGCCGCCAACCCGACCCTGCCGCGCTTCGACGCACTTAAGGTGCTCTCCCCCGAGCTGTCACGTGATCGTGATTTCCGGGCCCGCTTCACCCGCGAAGCCGATGTGGCCGCGGCGCTGCAGCATCCCCAGATCGTGTCGGTGTACAACCGCGGGTCCACCGATGACGGTCAGCTGTGGATTGCCATGCAATTCGTCGACGGCACCGATGCGGACGACGCGCTGCGCGCTGGCACGATGACACCGCAGCGCGCCGTACACATCATCGCCGAGGTAGCCAAAGCTTTGGACTTCGCCCACGAACGTCACGTCGTGCACCGCGACGTCAAGCCGGCGAATTTTCTGCTCTCCGGGCCGGTAGGCGCTCACGAGCAGGTGCTGTTGGGCGATTTCGGAATTGCGCGTGCCCTCGACGACGTCGGTTTGACCGCAACCGGATCAGTGATGGCCACGATCGCCTATGCGGCACCGGAAGTGTTGTCCAGCTGGCGGTTTGACGGCCGTGCCGACATCTACTCGTTGGGCTGCACATTATTTCGGCTTCTGACCGGCAAAACCCCGTTCTCCGGCGGCAATGGGCCAGCCGCGGTGATGCTGGCTCATCTGCAACGGCCGCCGCCACGCGTCACCGACTTTGTGCCCGGGTTGCCGCCGGCCCTAGACCACGTGGTCGCCACCGCGATGGCGAAGGATCCCGGCGCCCGATTCGCCTCCGCGTCCGACTTGGCCCACGCCGCCGCAGCCGCGCTGCGCGACCCCACGCTGACGGTACGAGCGCCGCTACCGGCGGTGCCGACCACCGACGTCGTCTCCTACCCGCACATGCCGGGCGACGGCAGCGCACCGTGGTGGCAGAACGCGGCACCGCGCACCACGCGCAGCCCCGTCGCACCGCCACCCCGACGGCGACGGCGCATCGCCATCGGTGCCGGCGTCGGCGCGGCGGCGCTGGTTGCGGCAACAGCGGTCGCCGTGGCGGTGTGGCCGGATGCGGCCGACAACACCCCGCGTGGCTCCGCCGCGCAACCCCCGACGACACCCGCGCCGACATCCGTATCCGCGCCGGGCCTGAAACCCGCCGCCACCGACATCAACCCGGACCAATTACGCCCCATCCTGCTGACTGCGGCCGAGCTTCCCCAATCCGGCGGCGCACCGATGGCGCTCGAGCAAGACAACACCGGCCTGGCAGACGACGCCGGCACCGTCTCCGCGGCTGACCAGCAGTGCCTCAACGCATGGGTGCCCGCCCAACAGTCGGTGTACCACGCAACGCGGGCCGCCCCGAATGTTGTCGTCACCGGGGCCGCGATCCAAACCCTGCGCGGTATCAACCAGAAACCCTGGCAAGATGGTGTCGTCCAGGCCGTGGTGTCATTCGCCACCGTAAATTCGGCCAACGCTTTTTACGTCCGCCAACGCGGCGCAGTGGAGCTGTGCGGCGGCAAGACAATCACCGTCCTCCCGTCCGGCGCGGCGCCGCAAACCTGGGAGTTCACCCACCCGGTGACCACCACCGGCGTTTACACCATCACCGCCGCTTTGCAGGGCGAGAATGGAACCTGCCAACACGGGATAATGCCGCGCGGCAACGTAATGATCGACATCCGGCAATGCCGGGCCGGCGGCGGCACCGACGTCGCCGCCTTGGTTCTCGCGACCGCCGCCAAGGTGCCACACCAGTGAGGAGGCGCCCCATGCCCACGAACGCCCTCGGACTTACCGGAGTTGTGCTGTGTGTCGCTGCGATCTCTGCCGCGTGCGCGCACACCACCGGCGGTGCCCCAGTCCTGCCACATGTCCGCACATCGGCGCATGTCGGCGCACCCAACCCGACGACGTCGCCAGTGCCGACAGCTGCCCCCTCTGACGAAGAGCAGATTCGCCGAACCGTCATGGCTTTCGGAGATGCGTACAACACCGAGAACTGGGACGCCTACACCGAATTGATGTGTGCGCCGATGCGGGCCCGATTCACCGGTACGGTGATGGATTACCTCAAAAAAGACCGGACCAACACCGGCGTCACGACGGTGTCCATCACGTCGGTCTCCGTCGACGGCGACAACGCCACAGTCAGCATGGATTCGCACAATGAAGCTCTAGGATCGGCATCGGTCAACATGCAGGTAAAGCGCGACGAGGACGGGTGGAAAATCTGCCAAACCTACTGATGACCGCCATAGAACTCCCACATAAGCGAGAGGACAGGTGGAAGGTGTGCACGTTACAGTAGCAGCGAGACTGCCTGCACGCCTTGGTGTTTCGATCCTATCGAGTGCGCTCTTCGTCGCGCTGGTCGGCTGCAGCACCACCACCGCCGGTGTTGCTATCACGCCACCTGCTCCACCGACCAGCTCGGTCAACGCGTCGCTGCTGGACCCGGGCCGATTCCCGACGACACCGCAACCGCCAGCCGGCACCGCCGGCTCTGAACAGGCAGGGCGCCTCGCAGAGGGGCGCCGCATGGCTAACTACACAGTCGGGCCCTGGCAAGTGGACCCCGCCCTGAAATCCCACCTACGCGCAGACGTCGCCGTCATCGACACCTATGACCAAGTGGGCCAGGTGCTGTGGCCGTGGGTTGCCGGCGGCGCCTGGGGGCAACCCTTCCTCGTGGGATTCACCTCCGAGCGCCACAGCGCTGCCGGGCCGCAAAAGTCACTGCGCAACGCCGTGCTGCGCTTCGCCGACGAACGCGCGGCATCGGCTGTTGCGCAAGGCTTTCACGACAAAGCCATGTCTTTTCCCCGCCTCGAGGACTCCATGCCCGTCGTGACCGAACCCGAACAGGCCACCCCCATACCCGCCCATCCCGACGCCCACGGCGCACTGATCACGTACCAGCAAGGGGCCGAACGCCTCCAGGAGCTGATCGTAGCCACCGCACATGGTCCCTATGTCCTCGTCCAAGTCATCCACTGCGCAGCTACGCCAGACTGCCCTGCACAACTCGCCGCACACACCCTCGACTTGCAACTTCCGCTGATCGACTCGTTTACGCCCACCGACCCCACCCAGTTCGCCGCGCTGCCGCTCGATCCCACCGGCCTCGTCGCCCGTACCCTTCCCTTGCCACCTGACGAGGCCACCTCAACGACCGGAGCCGCCTACGAACCAGCCGGCGCGCTGCACTTCGAAAACGACCCGGTCACCGTCGGGCCGGCCCTCAGTTCCACGAAAGTCGACGAAGTCTCCATCAACCGCGCGACGATCTATCAGGCCGCCACCCCCGAAGCGGCTCAGACGCTGCTCCAGGCTTACGGCGACACCCTCTCCGCAACCAAAGCGGCCCAACCCGCCGACGGTGTGCCCGGGCTACCGCAAAGCCGCTGCACAGTGATACCAGGAGCCGGCGGAGTCATTTCGCACCACTGGTGTCTGGCCACCGCCGAGAATTACATGATCAAAACCGTTGCTGGCCAACTAGATACTGCGCACCAGCAACTCGCCGCCCAGTACCGCATCCTTGTCGGCAGTTAGATCCCGCAATCAGTCAAGCAGCGCTTCGCGAAGCCGATCGACATCGGACTCGGTGATGCCCGCATCACGCAGGTAGCCGTCCAGCGAGCCGTAGGTCTGGTCGATCGTGCGGCGCGCCGCATCCAGGTACTCCGCACGGACACCGAGAACCTCATCAGAAAGCCGCGCCTCGGTGAATGTCATTACCTCAGGCGTTAACTCGCTCTCCGAGCGCTGCTGGATCATTTCCAGGATCCGTTCCCGGAGCTGGGGTGCGGCGTCGTTGCTGCGCAGGTAGTCCGCCAGCACCGCGTCTCGGTCAATACCGATCGCTTCGAGCACCACCGCGACCATGAAGCCGGTGCGGTCCTTGCCGGCGAAACAATGCGCCAGCACCGGGCGTCCGGCGGCCAGCAGCATCACGACCCGGCGCAGTGCGGGCTGCGCGCCGTTGTAGGTGGGGAACCGGCGGTACTCGTCGACCATGTAGCGGGCAGCTGCATCGGCGACGGATTCTTGGCCCGGCTTCTCGGTCATCATCCGCTGCCACGCATGCTCGTGCGGCGCAGCGCCGTCCGTATCCTCGGCGGCGAGGTCGGGGATCGGCAGCAGGTGAATGTCGACATCGCCGGGCACCCGGCCCGGACCGCGGCGCTCGACCTCGCGCGGCGAACGTAAGTCGGCGACATCGGTGATACCCAGCCGGCGCAGCGCGTCGCGCCCATCATCGTCGAGCCGGCTCAGCTCACCGGAGCGAAACAACCGGCCAGGCCGCACGCCGGCCGACATCGCCACGTCGCGAAAGTTGACCGCGCCGGACAGCTCGCGAATCTCTGTGGCCACTATGTAACCGCCGCAGCGAAAGCGCTTTTCTCCCGGCCGATCTCGGCCCGCGCAATCGATCGCATGTGCACCTCGTCGGGTCCGTCGAAGATCCGCATCGCCCGATGCCACGCGTACAGCCGGGCCAGTGCCGTGTCCTCGCTGACCCCGGCTGCTCCGTGGACCTGGATGGCGCGGTCGATGACATTGCAGGCCACATGCGGTGCCACCGCCTTGATCTGCGACACCAGCAGGTGGGCAGCCTTGTTGCCGTGCTGGTCGATGGTCCATGCCGCCTTCTCGCATAACAGCCTGGCTTGATCGATCTCGTTGCGGGACGCGGCAATCGCCTGCTGGACAAGACCCTGATCGGCCAGTGGACGGCCGAACGCAATCCGGGTGTTCGCGCGGTGCACCATGAGCGCCAGCGCACGTTCGGACCCGCCGAGCGCACGCATGCAGTGGTGAATGCGCCCTGGCCCCAGCCGCGCTTGAGCGATCGCGAAGCCGCCGCCCTCTTCGCCGAGCAGGTTGGTGACGGGTACCCGGACGTTGTCATAGCTGATCTCGCAATGCCCGGGCTGATCCTGGTAGCCGAAAACCGATGTCGAGCGGACCACGGTGACACCCGGCGTATCGATGGGAACCAAAACCATCGACTGCTGCTGGTGGCTGGCCGCCTCCGGGTTGGTGCGGCCCATCACGATCAGGATCTTGCAGCGCGGATCGGCTGCCCCGGACGTCCACCACTTGCGGCCATTGATCACGTAGTCGCCGCCGTCACGCACGATCGAGGTCTCGATGTTGCGGGCGTCGCTGCTGGCGACCGCGGGCTCGGTCATCGAGAACGCGCTGCGGATCTCGCCGGCCAGCAATGGCTCCAGCCACTGCTTGCGCTGCTCCTCGGTGGCGAACAGATGCAGGGTCTCCATGTTGCCGGTATCGGGGGCCGCGCAGTTGAGCGCCTCGGGCGCGATCTCGAGGCTCCAGCCGGACAACTCGGCCAGCGGGGCGTACTCCAGGTTGGTCAGGCCCGACTCGTCCGGCAGGAACAGATTCCACAGGCCCGCAGCTTTGGCCTTGGTTTTCAGTTCCTCGATGATCGGCGGAACGGTGTGATCGTTCGGACCGGCTTCGTGGCGGTAGCGGTCGTACTCGGCCTCGGCCGGGAAGACATGCTCGGTCATGAAGTCGGACAGCCGCTTGTGGTAGTCGCTCGCTTTGGCTGACATCGCGAAGTCCATGCCGTCACGATAAGCCACGGTGAATCGGGCGCAGGATGAACGTCATGACCGAGACACGTCCACCGTTTCCGCCGTTCACCCTCGAGACCGCGATCCAGAAGGTTCAATCCGCCGAAGACGCCTGGAACACCCGCGACCCGGAGAAGGTCGCAAGCGCCTACACGGTCGACTCGCAGTGGCGTAATCGCGACGAACACGTCGTCGGCCGCGACGAGATCATTGCGTTTTTGGCCCGCAAGTGGCAGCGCGAACTCGACTACGTGCTGCGCAAGAGCCTGTGGGGTTTCCAGGGCAACCGCATCGCGGTGCGTTTCCAATACGAGAGCCACGACAATGCCGGCCAGTGGTATCGCAGCTACGGCAACGAGCTGTGGGAGTTCAGCGACACCGGTCTGATGGCCCGGCGGGAAGCCAGCATCAATGACGTCGCGATCGACGCCGCCGATCGCCGCTACTTCGGTCCCCGCCCAGACGCGGAGCACGGCCAAGACATCCCGCTCTGGTGATGCGGCTACCGTCTGCTCGCGCCGGGTCAGCGACCGCCAGTTAGGGTGAGGGCCGATCCACTGGGGTAGGGAAAGCACAAGGAAGCCGATGGCAGAAACGCAGACCACGGTCGGGGTGGTCGCCGAGTCCGGAGCCGACGAGCGGCGGGTAGCGCTGGTGCCCAAGGCAGTCGCACCGCTGGTGAAAAGCGGCGTGGCCGTCGTCGTCGAGTCGGGCGCCGGTGAGCGGGCGCTGCTTCCGGACGAGCTGTACACCGAAGCCGGCGCCACCATCGGCGATGCCTGGACCGCCGACATCGTCGTGAAGGTCGCACCGCCCAGCGCCGACGAGGTGAGCCGGCTCAAGAGCGGACAGACCCTGATCGGCTTCCTCGCCCCGCGTAACTCCGACAACCAGGTCGGCGCGCTGACCGAGGCCGGCGTCCAAGCGTTCGCATTGGAATCGATCCCCCGGATCTCCCGGGCTCAGGTGATGGACGCGTTGTCGTCGCAAGCCAATGTGGCCGGCTACAAGGCGGTGCTGCTGGCGGCCTCCGAGTCGACCCGGTTTTTTCCGATGCTGACCACCGCGGCAGGCACGGTGAAGCCGGCCACCGTGCTGGTGCTCGGGGTCGGCGTGGCCGGGCTGCAGGCACTGGCGACGGCCAAACGGTTGGGTGCCCGCACGTCAGGCTACGACGTGCGGCCCGAAGTGGCCGACCAGGTCCGCTCGGTGGGGGCCCAGTGGCTCGATGTCGGTATTGACGCGTCCGGCGAGGGCGGGTACGCGCGTGAGCTCACCGACGAGGAGCGCGCCCAGCAGCAGAAGGCGTTGGAGGAGGCGATCAGCGGGTTCGACGTAGTGATCACCACCGCGCTGGTGCCGGGCAAACCCGCGCCACGGCTGGTCACCGCCGCTGCGGTGGAAGGGATGAAGCCCGGCAGCGTGGTCATCGACCTGGCTGGCGAGACCGGTGGTAACTGCGAGCTGACGGAGCCCGGCCAAACCGTCGTCAAAGAGGACGTCACGATCGCGGCTCCGCTGAACTTGCCCGCGACCATGCCCGAGCACGCCAGCGAGCTCTACAGCAAGAACATCACCGCGCTGCTGGAGCTGCTGATCACCGACGGCAAGCTGGCCCCCGACTTCGACGATGAAGTGGTGGCCGCCGCGTGTGTGACCCGCAGCAGCGGAAAGGACGCCTAGATGTACGACGAACTCCTGGCCAACCTGGCGATCCTGGTGCTGTCCGGCTTCGTCGGTTTCGCCGTGATCTCCAAGGTGCCCAACACGCTGCACACCCCGCTGATGTCGGGCACCAACGCCATCCACGGCATCGTGGTGCTCGGCGCGCTGCTGGTGCTCGGGCGTATCGAGCACCCGACACTGGCCCAGCAGATCATCCTGTTCGTCGCGCTGGTGTTCGGAACCCTGAACGTCATCGGCGGCTTCATCGTCACCGACCGGATGCTGGGCATGTTCAAGGGCAAAAAACCGGCGCCGGTCAAGAGCGATGAGTCGGTCGCGAAATGAACTACCTCGTCACCGTCCTGTACCTCGTCGCATTTTCTCTTTTCATCTACGGCCTGATGGGCCTGACCGGTCCCAAGACGGCGGTGCGCGGCAACTGGATCGCCGCGGTCGGCATGGCCATCGCGGTAGCCGCGACGCTGATCCTCATCCGGCATACCGAGCACTGGCCGCTGATCATTGCGGGTCTGGTGCTCGGCGTCGTGCTCGGCGTTCCGCCGGCCCGGCTGACGAAGATGACCGCGATGCCGCAACTGGTGGCGTTCTTCAACGGCGTCGGCGGTGGCACGGTGGCGCTGATCGCGTTGTCGGAGTTCATTGACACCACCGGGTTTTCCGAGTTCCAGCACGGCGAGTCGCCGACCGTGCACATCGTGGTGGCGTCGCTGTTCGCCGCGATCATCGGCTCGATCTCGTTCTGGGGATCGATCATTGCGTTCGGCAAGCTGCAGGAGATCATCTCCGGTCGACCGATCGGTGTGGGCAGGGCGCAGCAGCCGCTGAACTTGCTGTTGTTGGCCGCGGCCGTCGCCGCGGCGGTGGTGATCGGGCTGCACGCCCATCCGGGCAGCGGCGGGGTGTCGCTGTGGTGGATGATCGGGCTGTTGGCCGCCGCCGGCGTGCTGGGTCTGATGGTGGTGCTGCCGATCGGCGGCGCGGACATGCCCGTGGTGATCTCGATGCTGAACGCGATGACCGGTCTGTCCGCGGCGGCGGCTGGGCTGGCGTTGAACAACACCGCGATGATCGTCGCCGGCATGATCGTCGGTGCCTCCGGTTCGATCCTGACCAACCTGATGGCCAAGGCGATGAACCGCTCCATCCCGGCGATCGTCGCGGGCGGGTTCGGTGGTGGCGGAGTGGCCCCGGGCGGTGGCGACGGCGGCGACAAGCACGTCAGGTCCACCTCGGCGGCCGACGCCGCGATCCAGATGGCCTACGCCAACCAGGTGATCGTCGTCCCAGGCTATGGGTTGGCAGTCGCGCAGGCCCAGCACGCCGTCAAGGACATGGCCGCGTTGCTGGAAAATCGCGGGGTGGAGGTGAAATACGCGATCCACCCCGTCGCCGGCCGGATGCCAGGCCACATGAACGTGTTGCTGGCCGAGGCCGAGGTGGACTACGACGCGATGAAAGACATGGACGACATCAACGACGAGTTCGCCCGCACCGACGTCACGCTGGTCATCGGCGCCAACGACGTCACCAACCCGGCGGCCCGCAACGAGGCGTCGAGTCCGATCTATGGCATGCCGATCCTCAACGTGGACAAGTCCAAGTCGGTGATCGTGCTCAAGCGGTCGATGAATTCAGGATTCGCGGGCATCGACAACCCGCTTTTCTACGCGGAGGGCACCACGCTGCTGTTCGGTGATGCGAAGAAGTCGGTATCGGCAGTGACGGAGGAGCTCAAAGCCCTCTAGACCGGGGGATATGCCGGCGGCGGGTAGCCGTTACCGTCGACGACGCCGCGCAAACCCCAGGGCACATAACGGAAGAAGAACTCGACCTCGTCGGAAAAGTCGTAGTCCGGATTCGGGTCCATCTGACCATCTCTTTTCAGTCGCCTCTTGCCTCGTTGAGCAGTCTAGTCCCATCGGTCAACGTCGCGACAGACAACACTTAAACTGTCCAACTAGTTGATTGACACCCGGAGATGCTCCGGACCTGCTGATAGTGAGTAGACATGCCATCCGAGAACGGGCAATCCCGCCGCGAGGAGCTGCTGACGGTCGCCACCAAGCTGTTCGCCGCGCGCGGTTACCACGGCACCAGGATGGACGACGTCGCCGATGTGGTCGGCCTGAACAAGGCGACCGTCTACCACTATTACGCGAGTAAGTCGCTGATTCTCTACGACATCTATCAGCAGGCTGCCGAGCGGACGCTGGCCGCGGTGCACGACGATCCGTCGATGACCGCGCGCGAGGCGCTGTATCAGTACACGGTGCGGTTGCTCAACCAGATCGCCGCCAATCCGGAAGGGGCGGCGGTGTATTTCCAGGAGCAGCCCTATATCACCGAGTGGTTCACCGAAGAACAGGTCGCCGCGGTCCGGGAAAAGGAAACCCAGGTCTACGAACATGTGCACGACCTGATCGACCGCGGTGTCAGCAGCGGCGAGTTTTACGAGTGCGACTCCCACGTGCTGGCGTTGGGCTACATCGGGATGACGCTGGGTGCCTACCGGTGGCTGCGGCCCAGTGGACGTCGCACGGCCAAGGAAATCGCCGCCGAATTCAGCACTGCGCTGCTGCGTGGTCTGATCCGCGACGAGACCATCCGCGCCGAGTCACCGCTGGGCGTCAGAACCGAAATCGGTACAGCCGGTCGTAGTTCCTGACAGCGGGAATTGCGGTCAGCAGTTGGTAGACCAGACGCTGCGGCGTTAGCGGAATCTTGGTGGGGTCGAGGAACACGACTCGGTCAACGAGCCTTAGCCGTGGGTTCCACTCTGGTAGCTCATGGCCGTCGCGGGTGCCCCATTTGGTGATGCCCGAGGTGGAAAACTTGGCGAGCATTGGCGAATTGGAGAACCGCGGGCCCCATGGTGAGAGCAGGTCCGCCAGCAGCTCGCCGGTGCCAAAGCGATCCGTCAGCCGCTTCAGCAGATCGCGTAATTCCGCTTCGGTGAGGTACATCAGCAGGCCCTCGGCGACGATCAACGCGGGACGATCCGTTGGGATCTGGTCCAACCAACCGGCTTCGGTGACTGACGAGCCGATCATCGTGTAGCCGGGGTAGGCGTCGTACAACCTGCGCCTCAGGTCGATGACTTCGGGCACGTCGACGTCGAACCAGCTCACCCCGCGTGGCACGTCGAGGCGAAACGCGCGACTGTCCAGCCCGCATCCCAGGTGCAAGACAACGGCTTCCGGGTTGCGCCGCAGGTAATCATCGGCCCATATGTCGAGTTGCTTGGCACGCAAGGCAACCAAAAACTGGTTGGCCCATGGCTGGGCAGTTCGGTGCATTCGGGCGAAGTCGTATTCGATCCGGTCGACTGCTTCGGCCGCCGCCCGGTCGGCGAGAACTGGTTGCTCCAAACGGCTTTCATAGGCCCGCAGGTACAAGGTGCACAGATTGGTCCATTCCACAGAGCCCCAGCGCACCCCGGAGAAGTCGAGCTTGTTCGTCATCGTTTCCTCCTCTTTGCCCGGTAGTCCTCCCATCGACGCGTCAGCTCGTCGCGGTAGTCGCTAGCGGAAAATTCACAGAAGTCCCGAAAGTCTTGGAGCCGCTCACGCTGTGCCGCTCGGTCATCGCCGAGCAGCTGCAGGCCGAAGTCGGCGGCATGGATGCCTGCACCCATCAGTGTCATCTGGACGTTGACCACGTGGGTAAAGCCGCCCGGCGTGATGCGGTAGCGATGCTGGCGGGCCGCCGACGGCAGTCGCTCGACCATGCCGGCCTCCCGTAGCTGTCGCGCCACGGTGCTCACCGACGCCTTACTGACCGACAGCGCCGCCGCCAGCTCACTCAACGACTGCTGCGGCGGATCGCAGATCATCAACCAGCCGTAGATCCGCCCCATCGTCCTGCCGGCGCCGAGCGTCTCGAAAAACAAGCCCATCCGGTCGACGAACTCCGCTTCATCGGGAGACACCCAAGCTCCATTCCATAGATAACGTTCAGTACGAACTAAACGTACTGTACACACTCCCGCCGGGCGTGGCGATTGGGCCGGCGTCCAGACTGATGGCCATGACTGAGATGTTTCGACTCGACGGAAAGGTCGTCGTGGTCACCGGCGGCGGTCGCGGTATTGGTGTGATGATGGCGCGTGGCCTCCTGCGGGCTGGCGCAACGGTGTATCTGTCCAGCCGGAAAGAAGCCGAGCTGGAGGCGGCCGTGGCCGAGTTGTCGGCTGATGGGCCGGTCCATGCCATCCCCGCCGATCTGGGCACTGCCGAGGGGGTGCAGACGCTCACCGCGGGGCTGGCCGATCGGGAGGACGCCATCCACGCCCTGTTCAACAATGCCGGCGCAGCGTGGGGAGCGCCGTTTGGCGAGTTCCCGGAATCCGGCTTCGACAAGGTCTTCAACGTCAACGTCAAGGGACTGTTTCTGTTGACCCGCGCGCTGGTGCCGATGCTGACCGCTGGCGCGACCGATGACGATCCGGCGCGAGTGATCAACACCGGCAGCATCGACGGGATCGTCGCCCCCGAACGTGGCAGAGACAACTTCTCCTACAGCGCCAGCAAGGCCGCCGTGCATATGCTCACCAAGCACCTGGCCGGTGAACTGGCGCCGCGAATTTTGGTCAACGCAATCGCGCCCGGGCTCTTCCAATCCCGGATGACCAAGGAGTTGTTGCGGGCCGGGCCGGACGCGGTGGGCTCGCTGTTGCCGTTGGGGCGGATCGGCCAGCCCGACGACATGGCCGGCATCGCGGTGTTTCTCGCCAGCCGGGCCAGCTCCTACATCACCGGTGCGGTGATTCCCGTCGACGGCGGTGCGACCGTCATCCGCTAGGCCGCGGCTGGTCGACCGGCGGTCATTTCAGGTGCTGGTCGAGGAACGCGAGCTGGTCGGCGACGACGCGCTCGAATGCGGCGTCGACGTAAATCGCGAAATGCCCCTCGGGATAGGTTTTGACCTCACCGCGGGGCGCTTCGGAGGCGTAGCGCAAAGTGGGGCCGGCGGGTGCCACCGAGTCGGTCTCGCAGACGCAGAACAGGATTGGGCAGGCAACCCTTGCAGCCAGCCGGCCCGGCCGATAGGTCATGATCTTCAGTCCGACCCGGGCTGCGACCTGGTTTGGCGGTTGTGTCCCCTCGGGGATTAGGCGCATGTAGCCGGGGTATGCGTCGGGCGTGCTCATCAACGCGACCTCACCCGGATTGCCTGCCGTGGCAACCATTATCGGCGGCTTGCCCAGCCGGGCGGCAACGAGGTCACGAACTCCCAGCGCGGTGACGCGCGCGGCGACCAGCGGATTCAGCACCCGCAGCGACGCGATACCGTCGGTAAACGGGCATTGCGCGACGACGGCGGCGATGCCCGGCAGTCTGGCCGCCGTCGCGATCACATGCCCACCGCCAAACGACGTGCCCCACAAGGCGATTCGATTATGGTCAACGCCGGTCAGGGTACGGGCATACGCTACAGCGGCGACCCAGTCTTGTAGTTGCATTCCGATGTCGAGGAGCTGGCGCGGTTGGCCCTCGCTGTCGCCGAAGTTGCGATAGTCGAAGACCAGACAGGCGTAACCGGCCGCGCTGAAGCGTTCGGCATAGGCGTCGAGTCGCATCGTGCGCACTGCGCCCAGCCCGTGCGCCATGACCAGCAGTGGGGCGTCACCGGCGCTGTCTGGCCGGTAGAGCCAGGCGCTGAGGCGGTCATGATTGGAGTTGAACCAAATATCCTCGCGTTGGGCCATATGACGGATCATTCCGTACCGTGGCGTGATACGAAAGACGGCGGAGGATGCGGTGAAATCGACATTGCTCTCACGGCGAGACCTGGACTTCTTGCTCTTCGAGTGGTTGCGAATCGACGAGTTGACCAAGCGCGAACGCTTCGCCGAGCACTCTCGCGAGACGTTCGCCGACGTGCTCGAGTTGTGCGAGCAGTTGGCGGAGCGCTACTTCGCGCCGCACAACAAGAAGAGCGACGCCCACGAGCCCAGTTTCGACGGCTCGACGGTCACGGTGATTCCCGAAGTGAAAGAAGCGCTGGAGGCATTCGCCGCCGCCGATCTCATCGCTATGGCGATGGACGAGGAACTGGGTGGAGCTCAACTGCCCGCGACCGTGGCGCAAGCGGGCTTCGCGTGGCTCTCGGCGGCGAACGTCAGCACGGCCGGTTATGTGATGCTCACGATGGCCAACGCGAACCTGATCGCGAAGTTCGGCACGGCCGACCAGGTGGCGCGCTTCGTCAAGCCGATGCTGGCCGGCCGGTTCTTCGGGACCATGTGCCTGTCCGAGACGCAGGCGGGCTCGTCACTGGCCGACATCACCACCCGCGCCGAACCCCGCGACGACGGCGACTACCGGCTGTTCGGATCGAAGATGTGGATCTCCGGCGGTGATCACGAACTGACCGACAACATCGTGCATCTGGTGCTGGCGAAGATTCCCGGCGGCCCAGCCGGCACCAAGGGCATCTCATTGTTCATCGTTCCCAAGTACCTCGTCGGCGACGACGGCGAAGTCGGCGAGCGCAACGACGTCGTGCTGGCCGGGCTCAACCACAAGATGGGTTTCCGCGGGATCACCAACACCGTCCTGAACTTCGGAGAGGGCGCCTTCCGGCCGGGCGGCGAGCCAGGCGCTGTCGGCTACCTGGTCGGCGAACCGCATCGCGGCATCAACCAGATGTTCCACATGATGAACGAAGCCCGGCTCGGTGTCGGCATGGGCGCGATCGCGCTGGGCTACACCGGCTATCTGAAGTCGCTACAGTACGCCCGTGAGCGACCCCAAGGGCGGCCGCCAACAGCGAAAGACCCGGCGGCGCCGCAAATTCCGATCATCGATCATGCGGACGTCAAACGCATGCTGCTGGCCCAGAAATCCTACGTGGAAGGCGCCATGGCGCTGGCGCTCTACTGCGCCAAGCTGGTCGACGTCCAGCACAGCGCGGAATCGGCGGACGAACTCGACGAGGCCACATCGCTGCTGGACATCTTGACGCCGGTCGCCAAAAGCTGGCCATCGCAGTGGTGTCTGGAAGCCAACAACCTCGCGATTCAGGTCCACGGCGGCTACGGCTACACCCGCGAGTACGACGTCGAACAGCACTACCGCGACAATCGCCTCAACCCGATCCACGAGGGAACGCACGGAATACAGAGCCTGGACCTATTGGGCCGCAAGGTCACCCAGCGCAACGGTGCCAGCCTCAGCGCGCTCAACGACGCAATCCGCCAAAGCGTCCGTGCCGCCGATGCGGCCGGCGGCGAACCTGCCGAGTTCGCCGCGCAGCTGGATGCCGTGAGCCGCCGCTTGGCAGCGGTGACGATGGCGATGTTCGGTTCCGGCGACATCGACGCCGCCTTGGCCAACAGCGCGATCTACCTCGAGGCGTTCGGGCACATCGCGATCGCCTGGATGTGGCTCGAGCAACTGTTGGCCGCCCACGACAAGACCGGCGACTTCTACGACGGCAAGCGCCAGGCCGGGCGTTACTTCTTCCGGTACGAATTACCCAAGACCGCACCACAACTCGACCTGTTGGAGAGCCTGGACCGCACCACGCTGGAAATGCGCCCGGACTGGTTCTGATCAAATGAGTGTTCTGCAGGCGCTGGCGGGCGCGGTCGGCGCCCCGCACGTCAGCTCCGATCCCGACGTGCTGGCGAGTCGCAGCATCGACCACACCGGCCGGTACCGGGGCCGGGCCAGTGCGCTGGTACGGCCGGGCACGGCCGACGAGGCAGCCGAAGTGTTGCGGCTCTGCCGCGACGCCGGGGCGCACGTCACCATCCAAGGCGGGCGCACCTCGCTGGTGGCCGGCGCCGTGCCCGAGCACGACGATGTGCTGCTATCCACCGAGCGACTGTGCCACGCCGGCGATGTCGACACCGCCGAGCGTCGCATCCGGACCGGGGCCGGGGCCACGCTGTCGTCGGTGCAGCGGGCCGCCGGCGCAGCCGGGCTGCTCTTCGGCGTCGACCTGGCCGCGCGTGACAGCGCCACCGTCGGCGGCATGGCCGCCACCAACGCCGGTGGGCTGCGCACCGTGCGCTACGGAAATATGGCCGAGCAGGTGGTCGGATTGGATGTTGCGCTGCCCGACGGAACGGTCGTGCGCCGACACAGCAGCGTGCGCGCCGACAACACCGGCTATGACCTGGTGCACCTGTTCGTCGGCGCCGAAGGCACATTGGGTGTCATCACCGGGCTGGAGCTGCGGCTACGCCCCATCCCGTTGCATCGGGTGACCGCAGTGTGCGGATTCTCCGAACTGGCCGCGCTCGTCGATGCCGGACACCGGTTTCGCGACCTCGACAGCATCGCGGCGTTGGAACTCGTCGATGGCCGGGCCAGCGCCCTGGCCGGCGAACGGCTGGGCATCACGGCGCCGGTAGCCGGCGACTGGTTGCTGTTGGTGGAACTGGCGGCCGACCACGACCAGACCGAGCGGCTTGCCGACGTTTTGGCGGACGTGACGATGTGCGGCGAGCCTGCAGTCGGCGTCGACATGGCCGCGCAGCAGCGGCTGTGGCGGGTGCGCGAATCGCTGGCCGAGGTGCTCGGCGTGTATGGACCACCGTTGAAATTCGATGTCTCGTTGCCACTTTCGGCAATCAGCGGCTTCGCCGCCGACGCCGACACACTGATTCGTCATCGCGCGGCCGACGCCATCCCGATACTGTTCGGACATATCGGCGAGGGCAACCTGCACCTCAACGTGCTGCGCTGTACAACAGACGCGGAAGCGGTGATCTACCCGGCGATGATGCAATTGATCGCCGATTGCGGCGGCAACGTCAGCTCCGAGCACGGTGTTGGAAGTCGCAAACGCCGCTACATCGGGATGTCGCGGGAGCCCGGCGACATCGCCGCGATGCGGACCATCAAGGCGGCTTTCGACCCGACGGGCTACCTCAACGCAGCGGTGTTGTTCGATTGATGCCCACCGCGTGCCGCAACTGGGCAAGGAATTGGTCGGCGTCGTCGCTTCGCACGATGTAATGCGATATTGCCACCCGAATGGCCGTCGCGGCCTTCACCGCGCCGCCTGGCCCGGGCATCAGCCGCTGCAGCCCAGCCCGCATGACCGGTATGACACGCGAGAATTCAGCGATCACGTGCTCGGGTTCGATATCGACCATGCGCACTCCGGTGTAGGAGTGCTGGTAGTCGACAATGAATCGTAGTGCGGCATCGAGCTTCTCGACGCCTTTGAGACCGGCCGTCGCCCGGCTCAAGCCGCTGTCGAATGTTTGCCGCTCATAACGCGAGAACGCCGTCAGCAATTCGTCTTTCGACGGAAACCAGCGGTAGAGCGTCGGGCGGGAAACGCCGGCTTGGGTGGCGACGTCCGAAAGGCTGAGCTTGCGCTTGCCATTGCGACCGAGCACCTCGGCAGTGGCCGCAAGGATCCGCTGTTGGGTCGAGGTGTCGCCACCGGACATTGTGTCCACATCCGAACCTTTACAAAATATTGTTGAAGTGTCACGCTGTCCTGGTGCCACCCTCAACGGCCCCTGTGATTCTAGCCGTGAGCACCCAGGATCTCGGCGTAACGCGGGACAGATCGTGAGGGCTCGATGACCGAGTACAGCGCTGTCGACATCACCTCACACGAATTTTGGAGTCAGCCGTTCACCGTCCGAGACGAAACGTTCGCCCGGCTGCGCGCCGCTGACGGGCTGAGCTGGCACCCGCCGCTACCGTCGCTGTTTCCGATGGAGGAACCAGGGTTTTGGGCGCTGACCCGGCGCGAGGACATCGTCTACGCCAGCCAGCATCCTGAACTATTCAGCTCCGCCCAAGGTGTGGCACTGGACCCGATGCCCGCCGAAGTCCAGCGCATCGCAACCTTTTTCCTGACCATGGACCCACCGCAGCACACCGTGTATCGGCAGTTGATCAGCTCGGCATTCACGCCGC
Organism: Mycobacterium sp. NGS51; assembly: GCF_059812525.1. Lineage (NCBI taxonomy): Bacteria > Bacillati > Actinomycetota > Actinomycetes > Mycobacteriales > Mycobacteriaceae > Mycobacterium > Mycobacterium sp. NGS51. Next base: position 124,293 of record NZ_JCALCV010000007.1, on the reverse strand, counting down.
GAAACATCAGGTTGATCGACGACCAGATCCACAAGAACGCGGTGAGAGTCGTCGACGACCTCGTCGGCGCGGGCGACATCGACTTCGTCACGGCGTGTTCGGCGCGACTGCCGATGATGACGATCGCCGACATGCTCGGCGTCGCACCGTCGGATCGCGAAACCGTCGCGAAGGCCGCCGAGAAGCTGTTCAGCATGAGCGATGACGAATACAGCACGCTGGAGGAGCGAGCCGCCGACACCGTCAACGAGATGATCTTCTTGAGCAACTGCGGCATCGAGTTGGCCAAATTCCGCCGGCGCCATCCCGCGGACGACCTGATGACCAGCATCGTCAACGCCGAAGTCGACGGCCACCGGTTGACCGACGAGGAAGTGGGCGCCTTCTTGGTGCTGCTGGCGTCCGCCGGCAATGACACCACCAAACAGACCACCACGCACGCGATGATGGCCCTGGCGGCCCACCCCGCCCAGCGGGACTGGCTGGTAACGGACTTCGACAGCCGAATCGGCGTGGCCGCTGAGGAATTCGTGCGCTGGGCCACGCCGGTGATGCAGTTCGCCCGGTTCGCCACCACCGACACCGAGATCGCGGGCCAGCCGATCAACGCCGGCGACAAGCTGGGGCTGTTCTACTGCTCGGCCAACCGCGACGAGAACGTCTTCAGCGAACCGCACACCTTCGATCTGCAGCGCTCACCCAACCCGCACCTGGGCTTCGGTGGCGGCGGTCCACATTTCTGCCTGGGCAACCGGCTGGCCAAGACCGAGTTGCGCCACTTGTTCCACGAATTGCTGACCCGCCTGGAACGGATCGAGTTTGGCGAACCGGATTTCCTCTACAGCAATTTCGTGCACGGCATCAAGCGGGTTCCGGCGTTCGTCCGGTAGCTAACCGCGGCGGCGCACCAGCACCGACTGCTGGATGCCGCCAACCGCGCCGTGCTCGTCGAACAGCGTGCCGATCGTCGTGCCGATGCCGTCGGGCCCGTAGTTGGTTTCTGCGCGGATGCCGATCCATTCCCCGTCGGGAACCCGGTGTATGTGGACGACGAGATCGGTGTTGAGAAACGTCCACTTCCTGATGTCGAGTTTGGCGCCAATGCCGTTGGCGTCGTCGGCCACCGCGAAGAGCCGCTCCAGCTGAGTCATCGTCTCGCCCTTGACGAGATCGACCGTCGGGCTGATCCACGATTCGCCGGGACCGTCGTTGAGCGGTGGGGTCAGCCACCGCCAGTCGAGGCTGTGCACATAGTTGCGGTCCCAATCCTTTTCGAGGTTGCGGCTGCGCGCTTCACCGAGCGGACGAAGCGGCGGTTCGGCGGCTCGCGTCACATCGTGGGTGTCCTGCTGCGCTAACCGCCAGCCGCTGGCGCGGGCGACCGGCCGAGGCCGGCCGTCGGGGCCCGGCGCCAGCATTTCAGTGCTGACCAATTCGATCTGTTTGCCGGAGCGCTCCAGTTGCGAGCGCACCCAGAAGTCGCCCTCGGCGGGAACGGGCCCGAGCAGGTCGACGACCACCCTGCTCAGCCGGGTGTCGTCGCGCTGATCGCACCGCTCGAGGCCACGCACCAACAGCGCCGACACCGGTGCGGCGTGCTGGATTGCCGCCGACCACGTACTGCGCACCAAGTCGGTCGCGACGAACTTCTCTCCCAGCGGGTCGGTGGCGTCGATCAGTTCGTAATACGAGTCGGTCATCGTTCACCTTTCAGGGCAGGCCGGCGCCGGGGATGTCGACGGTGACCGTGTCGAGGCGGGAGAGCCGGGTGCCGATCAACCTCTTGGGGTAGGCGTCGGTGCTCGACAGTAGAAACAGCGTGCGGCGCTCGGGCCCACCGAGCGTGCAGGCGATCGCGGCGCGCTCACCGATGTCGATGCGGTCAGTGACGGTGCCGCCGTGGGTAATTCGCTCGAACTGGTGCGCCAGCGTCATCGACGTCCAGACCCCGCCCGCGGCGTCCAGCGTGATGCCGTCGGGTGGGCCGTCGAGGTTGTCGGCGAATACGTGCCGGTCGGTGAGCCCGCCGTCGCCGTCGATGCGGAATCCGGTGAGTCGGCGGCCGATCGACTCGGCGACAATCAAGGTCTGCCGGTCCGGTGTGATCACCATGCCGTTGGGAAAGTCCAGATCGCCGGCCACCACAGTCACCGAACCGTCGGGGTCCAGCCGCACGATGACCCCGCCGTGGAAGGCCTGCGAGCCGATGTATGCGCGTCCGGCCTCGTCGACGACCATGTCCCCGAGGCTGGCCGGTACGGCATCGGCGAGATCCGCTGCGGTGGTGATTGTTTCACCGTCATAGCACAACACCAACCGGTCTTCAGTGGAAGCAATCAGCAAGGATCCGTCGGGACGAAAACCGAGCCCGGACGGAGTGTGACCGGGTAGCGGCAACGTCGTCATCGATCCGCCCAACGTGACGGTGTGCACCGCCTCGCCCAGCATGTCGGAGAACCACAGCAGGCCTTCGAACCAGCGCGGTCCCTCGCCGAAGCAGAACTCCTTGGCCAGCGGTGTGAGCGTCATTGGAGTTCTCGTGCGACGGCGGCGTGGTACGCGTCGATGTAGGCAGGGTTGACGATGCGGAAGAAGGCATCCGGGAGCGGGGCTTCTTTGTCGGCTTCGATCGTCATCGTGCGGGTGAACAGCGTGACGCCGTGGCCAGGGTTGGTGAAGTGATATTCGATCGTCATGCGGCCCGCCAAACCGCCGTTGCCGTCGTGATCGTGGCCCAGCCGGCCGACCGAGTTGAACACAAACAGCTTGGGCCGCATGGCGATGGCCAGATGCCAGGTAAACAGTTTGTCGCCGGCGGGACCCGCTTCCACCCAGGTATCGCCGACCTGGAGCGGGACTTGCGGCAGATCGCCGATGTGCGCGCTGCCGGGGTAGGTTTTCGTCCAGTTGGCCGGATCGGTGACGAAGTCGTAGACGGTCTCGGCGCAGTGGGTGAATGCCGTTTGGGAGCTCGTGGTGACGATGCCCAATCTGATGCCTTTCTACGCAGGTGGCCGGCCTGGCCGCTAGCTTTACATATATGTTCGAAAGTGTCACGCTGTAAGCCATGACGACCGAAGCCGATCAGACCCAATGGTCAGTGTCCGGGCTGCTTGAGCTGTTCGATGTGCGAACCGACGGTACCGACCGGTTCACCGGCGACACCGGCCTCGCCGGCGCCGACGAGCGTCAGGTGGTGGAGGGCACGCAGGTGCTCGCGCAGGTGATTGTCGCTGCGGCCAAACGGTTCCCGGAGAAATCGGTGCGTTCTGCGCATGCGGTGTTCGCCCGCGCCGTGACGGTGGGGCCGCCGGTCGAGTTGGAGATCGACGTGGTCCACGAGGGCCGGTCGACGGCCACGGCGGTCGTGGCTGCCGTGCAGAATGGTCGGCGCTGTATGACGGTGACCGTGCTGGCCGACGTCTCCTCGGCAGATGTCATCAGCCATCACCTTTCCCGTCCCGAGGTCACTGCGCCCGCCGACGCCAACGTCTCGGAAATGCCGATGGTCGGACGACAATTGCGGCTGGTCGACGTCGTCGATGTCAACAGTCCCGACGAGGTGGGCCCGCCGGAGTTGTATGCCTGGCTGCACTATGACCCGATCCCGACGCGCGACGAGCTGGCCAAGGCATTGATCGCCTACTTCACCGGTCATCTGGGCATCTCGACCACGATGCGCGCCCACGCGGGTATCGGCACCAGCCAGTCGCATCTGACGGTGTCGACCGCACCGATGACGGTGACGGTCAGCTTCCACGAACCGGTGCGCTGGGACGGCTGGCTGCTGTACTCGCACGAAAGCACACAGGTCGGCGCGGGCATGTCATATATCCGCGGCACGGTGCACACCGAGGAAGGCGACCTGCTCGCGTCGTTCACCCAGGAAGCATTGATCCGGCCGATGCGGGGCAGTGACACCGCGATCGCCGTCCAGTCGCGGATATAGCGGTGTACGCGGCTTCAGCCGCACCCGACCGAGCCTGCGAGTAACGCGCCGAGACTGCCTTCACAGCGCGAGTTTTCGCCACGAGTGACTGTGGCCGCAGTCTGGGTGGCGGCCTATCTGGCCGACGGCAGTTCTGCGATGACGTCGGCCCGCGCCGCGTCGAAGCTCAGAAAACCCTTGATCGGCAAGCTTTCCGGCGGCGGGTCCGGGTAACTCCAGGCGACGTCCTCCACCACGGCGTCACCGATGACTACCCCCCAGTAGGTCGCATACCCCTTGTAGTTGCAATAGGTCGAGGTGTCGGTGCGCCGCAGCAGATCCGTGCGAACCAACGACGGGTCCACGTAGAGCCGCGGCGGCAGCGCGGTCTCGAACACGATCACGGTGTCGTCGGTGTCCACCAGCGTCGTTCCCCGAACGTCGACGCGTAACCGCCGTCGCGTCGGGCGGCAGTCGACCCGGTGATACGGGTTCGGCGGATAGTGCACCAGCGTGCGGCCCTCGTCCAGCCAGGTGTCGACCGCGTCCCAGGGCACCGTGACATAGCCGGGGGCCTCGGGCTCGGGCGCGCTGGGCAAGTCGCCGACCTCGTCGGCGGGAAAGGCGTAGGACAGCGGTCGATTCCGGCGGTGTACCAACAATGCAAGTTCGGTGTCGATAACGGTGTGTCCGCCGAGAAACGCTTGCACGCGGCGCGGATGCGACTCGACGTACACCAGACCGTCGGGCAATGGTGCCGAGAACCGGCCGGCGGGCTCATCGCTCAGCGGCCCTCTGCCGGCAACCAGGCTCATGTCCACACCATAGTCGATACTTGCAGTATGGCGCCAGTAGCGCCATAATGGCGCCATGCCGAGTGTGCAGATCAAAGACGTGCCGGAAGAGACGCACCGGGTCCTGCGTGAGCGCGCTGCTCGCGCGCACCAGTCGTTGCAGGAATACCTCCGCAGCCGACTTATCGCTGAAGCAGGTCAGCCGACTCTCGATGAGGTGCTGGACCGGCTTGCGACCCGAAAAGGTGGCTCTGTGTCATTTCGCACCGCAGTAAACCACCTTCGGGACGAACGTGATCGTCGTTGATGCGAGCGTATTGGCCGTGGCCCTCGGCGATGACGGTCCGGACGGGCAACGCGCGCGGCATCGCTTGGCGGGTGAAACCTTGGCTGCACCTGAACTCGTGGACCTTGAGGTCTTGTCAGTGTTGCGCCGTCAGGTTACCGCTCGAGTGATGCCTGCGCGCCGAGCATCCGAGGCGACAGCCGATTTGGCCGATCTGGCGCTTTGGCGCTCGCCTCATCGGCCGCTGCTAGAACGGATTTGGCAGCTGAGACACGCCATTACGCCTTACGACGGCGCATACGTGTCGCTGGCGGAAGCGCTGGGCGCAGTGCTGGTAACCGCAGATGCCCGCCTAGCGCGAGCGCCCGGGGCGAAATGCAGAATCGAAGTATTGAGCTGACGCACTGCCGATCAGCTGTCGCCGTTCAGCGGCGATCTCAGCCCGACCGCGTGGCGAAGCTGCGCCAGGAATTGATCGGCGTCATCACTGCGCACGATGTAGTGCGCGACGGCGACCCGGATGGCAGTGGCCGCCTTGACCCCTCCGTTCGGCCCCGGCAGTAGCCGCTGTAGCCGCGCCCGCATCACCGGAATCACGTCGGCCAGTTGGGAAATCGTGACTTCGGGTTCGACGTCGACAACCCGGACCCCCGAGTAAGACTGCTGGTATTCGACGATGAAGCGCAACGCGGCCTCGAGCTTGTCCGATCCGTGCAAGCCGGCGGTTGCGCGGCTGATACCACTGTCGAACATCTGGCGCTCGTAGTCGCCGAAAGCGTCGAGCAGTTCTTCTTTCGACGCGAACCATCGGTAGAGCGTCGGCCGGGAAACCCCGGCCTGCAGCGCGACATCGGACAAGCTCAGCTTGGTCAGGCCGTTGCGGCTGAGTACCTCGGCAGTGGCCACCAGTATCCGGTCCCGGGTGCTCACGACGACAGCGATTTCTCGAGCAACGCCACCGTGTCCAGATCCGTCAGGGCCGCGACGCCTCGCCGCACGCCTTCCAGCGCGATGCTTTCGGCTTGCATGCCGCCCATGCCCGCGGTGATCAACGGCGCCACATAGGCATACAGGGCAGCGGTTCGGTAGCGCTCCCACAACTCTTCGCGATCGAGGAGCGGGCCGCCACTCGCCGCCAGCGTTCGACGATATTCGTCGAGCAATTCGCGCTCGCTGGCCTGGCGGTCGGCGGTGGTCATGCCGGTAATCAGGGTGTAGGCGAGCTCGCGGGTGGGATGTCCACGGCGCACAGCCTGCCAGTCAAGCAGTCCCGCCGCTCCGTTTCGGAAGTAGACGTTGCCCGGGTGTGCGTCACCGTGCACCACCGTGTGCGGCGGCGTATCGATCAATTGCGCGACGGCACGGTAATTCTCGTCGATGAAGCGACCGGCTTCCACAGGTATCGACGTGCGTTCGGCCAGCCGGCGGGCGGATGTTTTGAGCAGAGTGCCTGTCAGCAGCGAAGTGTGATCACCCGATGCGCTATAAACCCAGCGAGGCAGGCGCCCCCAAAACGTTGCGTGCAGCCGGGCCAGCACCTCCACGACCAGACCGGCTTGGTCTTTGTCCAGCGGATGCAGGGTGTCGGGAAACTCGCACTCGTCGACCGCCAGGTCCTCCAGCACCAACACGTAGCGGCCGGTCAGCAAGTCGAACGCCGACCCATACGAGTGGGGAACCCCGACCAGCCCCGAGGACAGCTCGCGGTAGAACCGGACCTCGGTGTGCGCGAGCCGGCCCAGCTCACCCATCAGCCGCGTGGCCACCGTCTGCGCCGTCATCTTGACGAACACCGATCCCGGAACGCCGTCGCCGCGCAGCGCCAGCCGCGCCCGTGACGATGTGCCCGAGTCGCCGGCGATGAGCGACACCGACGACACGGGTCTCCCGATGAGCCGGGACAGCACCGTCGGGTTGAGATCTGCGAGCCGCCGCGGAAACGAGCGGAGTCCGCCGACGAGTGCATCGGTGGCCACCCGCTGCACCCCCCGGCCCAGGTGGGCGGCCAAACCCGCGGCGGGCACCGCGCGGCGGATCGTCCGGGCCGCCGCCGATGAAATCCCGGAATTGCCTGCCACCGGCCGCTAGCCTCCTAGGTCCGCGAGGGTATCCGCGTAGTTTACGAACCAGCGCAGAAGTGTAAAGAGTTTCGTCGAAATCATCGGAGGATCCGCGTGGCTGGACCACTGGAAGGCACGAAGGTCGTCGAACTCGGCGTCTGGGTGGCGGGCCCGGCGGCGGGCGGCATCCTGGCCGACTGGGGTGCCGACGTCGTCAAGGTCGAGCCGCCCGCCGGTGATCCGGGGCGCACATTCGCCCGGATCCTGGGTGGTGGGCTGGACACCAACCCGCCGTTCGAAATGGACAACCGCTCCAAGCGCAGCGTCGTCCTCGATCTCACCGGCGAGCACGGCCGTGCTGCCGCACTCGAATTGCTCAGTGACGCAGACGTTTTCCTCACTAACGTGCGCCCCGGCGCGCTGCACCGGTTAGGGCTGGACTACGAAACGGTGGCCGTCGACAATCCCCGTTTGGTTTACGGCTTGATCACGGGGTACGGGCTGACCGGACCCGACGCCGACCGCGCCGCCTACGACGTCGCGGCCTACTGGGCCCGTGCCGGCCTCGCTCATCTGCTGACGCGCCCCGGAGACACGCCGCCGTTTCAACGGGGCGGCATGGGTGATCACACCGTGGGCATGACGCTGGCCGCCGGGGTCTGCGCCGCACTGATCGCCCGCGCGCGCACCGGCACCGGTCAGCTGGTGACCACCTCGCTGTACCGGCAGGGCGCATACACGGTCAGTTTCGACCTCAACACGTTCCTGCTGACCGGCCAGTCGATCGCGATCGGCCAACGCGAGTCGATGGGCAACCCGTGCATGAACAATTACGTGGCCGGTGACGGGCGGCGCTTCTGGATTGTCGGCCTCGAGGGGGAGCGGCATTGGCCGCCGTTGTGCCGGGTGGTGGGTCGCCCGGAGTGGCTGTCCGATCCGCGCTTCGCACGGCCGCGGTCCCGTGCGGCGAACGCTGCCGCGTTGATTACCGAGTTGGACGAGGTCTTCTCCGCCAAATCGCTGGCCGAATGGGCGGAAATCTTTGCTCGCGAGCCGGACTTCTTCTGGTCGCCGATCAACACGATCGAAGACGTCGTGGCTGACGACCAGTTTCACGCGGCGGGCGGCCTGGTGAACGTACCGGACGGGGCCGCAGGCGTTTCCATGGTTGCGACACCGGTCGACTTTCACGGCACGCCGTGGGCGCCGCGCCATACCGCACCGAACCTCGGCGAGCACACCGATGAAGTCCTCGCCGAGTTGCAATCAAGTCGAGACACCTAGAGGCTTTACAGATTCGCTTAAAAATGTCACGCTGATGACCGATTGCGGTGCGGTCCCACTGCAGCCGCTCAGCCCCGTTACGCACTGAGGATGATGCGATGACGACGTCGACCGTGATTAGCGTTGCGTCAAAGCCCCGTTCACGCCGAAGCGAAGACGCCCGGCAAAGCCCGAAGTATCGGCTTGATGTTCTGGCGTCCGACGTTGTCGACGTGGTGTGCTCGGCCGGCGGTTGGTTGTTCGACCGGGTGATGGCCGGATGGGAGGTCAATGTCCTGTTGCCGCAGAACCAGGACGTTCGGCCACTGCAAATCCTGGGGGTGCGCTGCTTGGATCTGCACACTGAGCTGAGCACACCACTGGCCGGATCGGGGCTGGCGGTCAGCGCCGGGGCCTTGGCGGTGGACTCGCGCATTCGGGACGCGGTGCTCGAGGCACTGGACCACAGTCTGACCGACGTCACGTTGTGGGGTGACGATTGGCCGTTGGCGGTCGATCGTCGGACAGCTGCCGCACAGCACGTGCTCAGCGCGGCCGCACGGTCTTTCAAACGCCACGCGCTCGCGGCGGCCGGGACGGCGTTGCCGGTCGGCCCCACCGAGAGCTTGCGCAGCCACCTCAAAACGTGTTCGCCGGTCGGTTCGGAACTGATCCTGGTCGATTGATGCGCACGTACCACAACCACACGCTGCTCTATCTGCACGAGACCATCGCATTGGGCTGCGGGCGCAGCGACCGCTTCGCCGAGGTGTTCACCGACAGCTACCAGCCGATGATGACCGACCTCGGCGCCCGGCTGTTCGGGATGTGGGAAACCAGCACCTACAACGGTCACTGGCCGCAGGTCACCGTGATCTGGGAAATCGACACGTTCGCCGACTACGCGCGCATCGGCGCTGCGCAGGCGCGCGGCGGCAGCCACGAGGCGCAGGCGGCCAAGTGGTCGGCATTCCTGTCGGAGATCGCAGCGTCAGGGGAGGGCCGGATCATGTATCCGGGGCCCAGCAACAAGACGCTCACCCAGCTGCGCGAGGCGAACTTCGATGCGACCGTGGTGATCCAGGAGATCATGCAAACCAAACCCGGACGTCAGGACGACTACATCCGTGAGCTGGAACGGCTGTACGTGCCGTGGTCGGAGCGGACCGGAAAGCGCTGGCTCGGCTCGTTCACCACCACCTTCCGCTACAACGAGGTCATTCATTATTGGGCGCTGGATGGCGGCTGGGAATGCTTCGCCGAGCACTACCCGTCCTGGAAGGAGAACCCGCCCGCCGAGATCGTCACCTGGATGAGTGTGGCCCCCGCGTTGCGCGACGGTTGGGAAGACTCGATCCTGCAGGCGCTACCGCCGTCGCCGCTGCAATGACTGCGGCACAGAGCTTTACCTACGACCCGTTCGATCCGGCGGTGATGGACGATCCGCTGCCGTACTACTGGGAGCTGCGGAATCACCACCCGCTCTACTACATTCCCAAGTGGGACACCTACGCTGTTTCGCGGTTCGAGGACATCTGGCGGGTATTGGAAGTCAACGACGGAACCTTCGTCGCTTCTGAGGGAACCCTGCCCGCTGCAACGGTTTTGGCAAACCACAACGACGGACCGGTGCCTGACCCGCCGTTACATCCGCTGCCGTTTCACGCCATGTTCGACGCGCCGATCTACGACGGCATCCGCCGGGCGCACGGACGGCCGCTGCGCCCGCGATCGGTGACCCAGTACGAAGCGCGAATCCGTGAGCTGGCCAACCAGCGGCTGGATGAGTTGCTACCGCGTGGACGCCTAGATCTGACCCAGGACTACGGCGGCATTGTGGCCGCCGCGATGGTGTGCGACTTGCTGGGCCTGCCAACAGATCTGGCGGCAGACATACTCGCCGCGGTCAATGCCGGCAGCCTGCCCCAGCCCGAGGCCGGAGTCGACACCGCAACGGCTCGCCCCGGTTATCTGGAATACCTCACTCCCGTCGTCAAGCGCCGGCGTGCGAGCTCGTCCGACGGTGAGCTACCGGTCGTCGACGGGTTGTTCGACTACCGACTGCCCGACGGCAGCGCACTCGACGACGTCGAGGCGGCGACCCAGTTGCTGTGCGTGTTGATCGGCGGGACGGAGACCGTGCCCAAAATCGTCGCCCATGGACTGTGGGAACTCGGCCAGCACCCGGCTCAATTGGCGGCCGTGCGGGCGGATCCGGAAAACAACGTGCCTGTGGTGCGTGATGAGATGGTCCGCTATTGCGCACCGGCGCAATGGTTTGCGCGGACCGCACGAAAACCGTTCACGATGCACGGCACCACACTCCGGCCGGGACAGCGGATCATCACATTGCTAGCGTCGGCCAACCGCGACGAACGCGAATATCCGCAGCCCGACGAGTTCATCTGGAACAGGCCCATCAAACGATCGCTGGCTTTTGGGCGCGGTCAGCACTTTTGCCTGGGCTATCACCTCGCCCGCCTCGAGATCGAGATCCTGGTGCACGAGTGGCTGCGGCGAGTGCCCGACTACCGGATCATCAGCGAAGCCGCATTCCGGCCGGCGTCCAGCTTCCAGTGGGGCTGGAGCAGCGTCCCGGTGGAGGTCTGACGTGTGGTCCTACCGAATCGTCGCTCCCTATCAGTTCGAGCGGACCGCCATCGACGACAAGACCCCGGAGTGCCTTGGTGATCGCCAGGTGTTGCTGCGGTTCTTGGCAGCCGGAGTCTGCGGCAGCGATCTGCCGGCGTTTCGCGGTGTGCGGGGCCGGCTTCCGGGAGACGACGGCCGCAGCGGCGCCGAAAAAGACGGCTACCCGATCCACGAAGTCGTCGGCGAGGTGATCGCCAGCCGCCACCCCGAGCACCGGCCCGGGGACCGGCTGGTGGGTTGGGCGTCCGGGTTCGACGGATTGATGGAACGGGTGGTCAGCGACGGCGACGGCCTCGCCCCGTACGACCCGGCGCTGACACCGCAACAAGCGATCGGCCTGCAGCCGTTGGCGTGTGTGCTCTACGCCGTCGAGCAGCTGCCCGCACTGGACGGTCGCACCGTCGCAATCCTGGGGCAGGGATCGATCGGACTGCTGTTCTCCTATGTGGCCAAGGCGGCGGGCGCCCGGCACGTCACCGGCGTGGACCCCATCGACCGGGCCGGCGTGGCAGCAGCATTCGGCGTCGACACCATGGTGCGCGCCACCAGCGACCGGTGGGTCAGCCAGCTGGCCCGAAATGACCGGGCCGACATCGTCATCGAAGCCGTCGGCCATCAAGTCGCCACCCTCAGTCACGCCATCGACGCCGCCGCGCCGGGCGGCACGATCTGCTATTTCGGCGTCGCCGACGACGAGAGCTATCCGATCAGCATGCGCACCATGCTGCGCAACAACCTGACGCTGAAATCCGGTGTCACCTTGGAACGCCGGCGGGTTTTGGACCTCGCCAACAAGTTCGCCGCCGAGCATCCCGAACTGCTCACGACCTATCTCACCCACACCTTCGACATAGCCCATGTCCAGGACGCTTTCGAGCTGGCCTGTCGCCCGGCCCCGGAGCGCGTCAAGATTGCGATCGCAGGTTCGACATGACCGGAAGCCGGCTGCGACAGGCGTTAAACGAGAAAACTCCGCTGTGGGGCGGCTGGGTCACCGGGCCGACACTGATCGGGCCCGAGGAATTCGCCCGCGCCGGCTACGATTACGTCGGTCTCGACACTCAGCACAGCTACCTCGGCGATGCTGACGTCGCCGCGATGTTGCGCCGCCTGGAGCATGTGCCGATCGCCACGGTGGTGCGAGTGCCCTCGGCCGACCCGGCACCGATCGGGCGAGTGCTCGACGCCGGTGCCGACGCTGTCGTCATCGCGATGATCGAATCGGCCGACCAGGCCGCCGCCGCCGTTGCCGCTACCCGATACCCCCCATCGGGAGTGCGCAGCTTCGGACCGTTGCGGCCGAGCCTGGGCCGCGACACTGCCGAGTTAGAGTCCCGGGCAAGCGTATTCGCGATGATTGAAACTGCGGCAGCACTGGCGGACCTGCAGCGGATCTGCGCTGTCCCAGGGCTTACCGGTATTTACGTCGGACCCGCCGACCTCGCGTTATCCATGGGCGTGCCGGTCGCGGCAGCATATAGCCATCCAGACGTGCGCGAGGCGATGGCCACGATTCATCGCGCGGCCTCGACGGCGGGCCTGGTCACTGGAGTGCACGCCGGAAGCGGGACGACGGGCCGCGTCATGGCCGAACTGGAATTTCACATGATCACCTTGATGTCGGAATCCCAAGCCTTGCGGTGCGGTGCACTCCAGCATCTTCACGAGGCAACGTCGCCATGACAACGGACGACCGCGTCGCCGTGGTCACCGGCGCCGCCCGCGGACAGGGCCGGGCCATCGTGGAACGACTGCGCGCCGACGGGTTTCGCGTCGCGGCCGCTGACATCAGCGCCCCGGAACTGATCGCCGCCGTCGACGCGATGCACGACGACGCGGTGATCGCGGTTGCGCTCGACGTGACGTCGGCGTCTCAATGGGGCGAGGCTGTCGCCACGGTCGTCGATCGGTTCGGGGCGTTGAGCGTGTTGGTCAACAATGCGGGCGTGCTGCACCGGGCGGCCATCGACGAGGAATCTGTCGAGGGGTTCGAAACCGCTTGGCGGGTCAATTGTCTGGGCGCATTCCTGGGTATCCGCGCCGCGCTCGATCAATTGCGGACCGCAAAAGACGCGGCCATCGTCAACACTTGCAGTACCGGCGCGATCCGGGCCTTTCCGCGACACGCCGCATACGGCTCCTCGAAGTGGGCACTGCGCGGGCTTACCCAAACCGCGGCGGCCGAACTGGCCGCATCGGGTATCCGGGTCAACGCGGTGTTTCCCGGACCGATCGCGACGCCGATGCTCGACGATGTCACTCAAGCACGGTTAGTGGCAACGTCGGTGTCCGGCCGTATCGGGCAGCCGACCGAAGTCGCCGACGCGGTCGCCTTTTTGGTGTCGGAGAAGGCGTCGTTCATCACCGGCGCCGAACTCGTCGTCGACGGTGGGCAATGCCTCGCAATTCAATGACTGTCGGCATCATCGGGGCCGGGCCAGGCGGGTTGGCTTTGGGAATATTACTGGCCCGCGCCGGCTTTCACGACTTCGCCATCTTCGACCGCGAGGACGGCGTCGGGGGAACATGGCGAATCAACACCTATCCGGGGCTGGCCTGTGACGTGAAGTCACATCTGTACTCCTACTCGTTCGCGCTGAACCCACACTGGTCCCGGCTGTGGTCCGGCCAGCCGGAGATCCTGGCGTACTTCGAACACTGCGCCAAACACTATGACCTGAACCGGCATTTGCAGCTGGGCACCGAGATACGTTCGGCACAGTGGAACCCGAATTCACAGCAGTGGCGGTTGACCACCACGACCGGCGAGCACCATTGCTTCGACATGGTGGTCTCGGCTGTCGGACTGTTCACCCGCGCGGTACTGCCCGACCTTGTCGAGGAGCAGCCGTTCACCGGAACGGTGCTGCACTCGTCTCGGTGGGACCATTCCGTCGACCTCGAGAACGCGCGCATCGCCGTCCTGGGAACCGGATCGACCGCCGCGCAGCTGGTGCCGGAGCTGGCCAAGGTCGCCGCCAAGGTCTATTCGGTGCAACGCTCGGCGACCTGGATACTGCCTAAGCCGGATCGTCCGTACAGCCCGAGGGAGCGTTGGGTATTCGCCCACATCCCGATGGCGAAGAGGCTGTACCGCACCCGGTTATGGCTACGCAGCGAGGCGAACATCTCCGTGATCGAGCATGGCAGCGACAAGACCCGGGAATTCACCGACATCGCCTTGCGTCTGCTGGAAAAGACGATCGACGACGAACAATTGCGCCGCAGGTTGACTCCTGACCACCCAATGGGCTGCAAGCGACTGGTCTTCTCGTCGGACTACCTGGCGGCGCTGGGCCGGCCCAATGTCGAGGTCCTCGACAGCCCGGCGCGGTTTCTGCGGGCCCGGTCTCTGGTGACCGAGGACGGCACCGAACGCGACGTCGATGTGGTGGTGTGCGCCACCGGCTACGCCGCCGCCGACTATCTCGGCGAGATCGACGTGGTCGGCGAGGGCGGGAGAACGTTGCGTGACGTCTGGCGCGACGGAGCCCACGCCTATCTGGGCATGGCAGTACCGGGATTTCCCAACTTCTTCACGCTGTACGGCCCCAACACCAACGTCGGGTCGAACAGCGTGATCTTTGTGCTGGAAGCGCAGGCGCGCTACATCGTGCGGGTGCTGAAATATCTGCGGCGCAAACGTAAGTCGTACGTGTCGGTGCAGCCCGCCGCGATGGTCCGGTTTCTGGCCAAGATCGACCAATGGATGCAGGGCACTGTCTGGACCACCCGGTGCAGCAACTACTTTCGCGCGCCCAACGGACGCGTCGTCACGCAGTGGCCGCGCAGCGCGCGCGCCTTTTGGGGAATGACACGGCGATTCAAGCCCGCCGATTTCACCTTTGACCCGGTACCTGCCGTCAAGCCAACCGCCCACCTAGGAAGCGGCTAGCGGTGGAGCGACTCGACCCGGTCGTGCGTGCGGTCGCGACAACACGCACAGATCTGTCACTGGACATGATTGGCCCGACCCGCGAGTCGCTCAACCAGCGCCGCAGTCTGGCGGCGACAGACACCGACCTCACCGGGCTGGCAGTCAGCACCGAGACCGCCGGGTCGGTGCCGGTGCGGATCTATCGCGGCGGGCCGTCGCCGGCGCCTGCCGTCGTCTACTGTCACGCCGGAGCGTTCGTCCTGGGCAACCTTGACATCGATCACCGCCAGTGCGTCGAGCTGGCCCGTCGCGGATATTGCACGGTGATATCCGTTGACTACCGGCTCGCGCCCGAAAACCCTTATCCGGCTGGGCTCGACGATGCCGTCGCGGCCCTGCGTTGGGTGTGCACCAATGCGAGGCACCTCGATATCGACGCGTCCCGGCTGGCCGTCGCCGGCAGCAGCGCCGGCGCCGCGTTGGCAGCGTGTCTCGCGCAACGCGCGGCCCCTGGTGTGGTGTTTCAGCTGCTGCATCAGCCGGTGCTCGACGACCGGAACACCGCGTCGAAAACCGAATTCACGGCCACCCCGGCGTTCGACGGCCCCGCCGCCACCCTGATGTGGCGGTATTACCTGGGCGACGCGCGCGCATCCGCAGCTGCGGTGCCGGCACGGCGCACCTCAGTGGCCGGATTGCCGCCGGCGTTCATCAGCTGCGCGGAAATCGACCCGCTTCGCGACGAAGCACTTGACTACGCGGCGCGACTGTTGCGCGCGGGCATCGCCACCGAAGTGCATCTTTTTCCCGGCACCTGCCATGGCTTCGATTCGCTGCTGCCCGACTGGGAAATCTCGCAGCAGCTCTTCGAGTTGCAGGGCCGGGCGCTGCAGCGGATCTTCTACGGGCCGGCGTCGAAAGCGATGAGCTGACGCACGGCGGTGCCGTCAGCGAGTCGATCCATCGCGACATTGATGTCGTCGAGCGAGATCGTCGACGACACCAAGGACTCCACCGGCAGCCGGCCCGCGCGCCACAGTTCGACGAACCGCGGGATATCCCGCGCAGGTACCGCCGAACCCAGGTAGCTGCCGATCAGGGAGCGGCCTTCGGCGACAAAACCCAACGGCGACACGCTGATTCGGGCATCCGGGGGCGGCAGGCCCACGGTGATCGTCCGGCCGCCCGGCGAGGTCAACTCGATCGCCGTCTGCAACGCGGCGGGGTGGCCGGCGGCCTCGATGACGATGGGCGCCTTGACGCCGGCATCGGCGGCCGCCTGCGGCGTGTACATCTCGTGTGCCCCGAGACTGCTTGCGGCCGTGAGCTTCTCGGGTAGCTGGTCAACGGCGACGACGCGGACGTCGTGGTAGGCCAGCGCGGTCAGCACGGCAGCCATGCCGACGCCGCCCAGTCCGACGACGGCCACCGTCTGACCTGGCCGTGGCTTGCCGACGTTGAGCACCGCACCTCCACCGGTCAGCACCGCACACCCCAGCAGCGCCGCCACAGCAGGCGGAACATCGGGTGAGACGGGAACGACACTGGCGCGGTGCACGACGGCATGGGTGGCAAAACCTGACACGCCAAGGTGGTGGTACACCGGCCGGCTGTCGCGGCTCAGCCGCATCCCGCCGCCCAGCAACGTGCCGGCGGTGTTGGCAGCGCTGCCCGGCTCGCACGGCGTCAATCCTTCGGTGGCGCAGGCCGCGCAGTGGCCGCAGCGCGGCAGAAATGCCATCACTACCCGCTGACCAATGCTCAGGTCTGCGACATCCGCACCGATTCGTTCGACGATTCCGGCCGCTTCGTGACCCAACAGCATCGGCACCGGTCGGACCCGGTTGCCGTTGACTACCGACAGGTCGGAGTGGCATACGCCGGCAGCTTCGATACGGACCTGCAGCTCACCGGCTTCCGGGCCCGCCAAGTCAAGATCGTCGACGCTGATCGGCCGCGATTGCGCGTAGGGCCGAGGGGATCCGATGCGCTCCAGCACGGCGCCTCGAATGTGGAGCATGTTCGAATACAACCATGACGGTGTTTTCTGAGGGGCCGCCCGCCCCGGACGGACTCACTAGCCGCGACTTTCCGGTGCATTGGCCGGTCCACACTCGATGGGCCGACAACGACATGTTCGGTCACCTCAACAATGCGGTGTACTACCAACTTTTCGATACCGCGATCAACGGCTGGATCAATACCAGCGTCGGCGTCGATCCGCTCACCATGCCGTTGCTGGGCATCGTCGCCGAATCGGGTTGTCGCTACTTCTCCGAGTTACGTTTCCCGGAGCGCCTGATCGTCGGCCTGGCGGTCACTCGGCTGGGACGCAGCAGCGTCACCTATCGGCTGGGGGTTTTCCGCGCCGCCGACGACGAGCCGCAGGCGATCACCGCACTTGGACACTGGGTCCACGTCTACGTCGATCGCGTCAGCCGCAAAGCGCAACCGATTCCCGAGGGTATTCGTGCGCTGCTGTCGACGGCCTGTGTCGACTCTTAGCGTCGGCGCCGTGACGCAGAAGTGAGGGCTGTGGATCCGGCCGAAATCACGACCATGGCTTCTGTTTCGCGTCAGATAACCTAGCCCGATGCCGATCGTGAGCAAGACCGTCGAGGTCGCGGCCGACGCGGCTTCGATCATGGCCATCGTCGCCGACTTCGAGTCGTATCCGCAATGGAACGAAGAGATCAAAGGTCTTTGGGTGCTGGCCCGCTACGACGACGGCCGGCCGAGCCAGCTGCGGCTCGACACCGCCGTGCAGGGCATCGAGGGCACCTATATCCAGGCGGTGTACTACCCGAGCCCGACCCAGATCCAGACCGTGATGCAGCAGGGCGACCTGTTCAAAAAGCAGGAGCAGTTGTTCAGCGTGGTGGAGATGGGTGCGACGTCGCTGCTGACCGTGGACATGGATGTCGAGCCCGCGATGCCGGTACCCGCGCCGATGGTCAAGAAGATGATCAACAACGCACTGGACTACCTGGCGGACAACCTCAAGCAGCGCGCCGAGCAACCAACCAACTCATAACCGTTGGCTGTTCGCCGTGACGGCCGATGCGGATGGGGTGTTTAGCCCCAGATTCCGCTGCGGTCCAGCTTTTCGGTCAGGCGACGTGCGCCGTCGGCGAACTGCCAAGCGGTGTGTTCGACGACGGCGTCGACGTCGCGGCCGCGCAGTGCGGCGATCAGCTGCCGGTGGTTATCGACGGCGGCCCTGCCCCAGTCCCCGTCCGCGGCGTAGACCAGCAACGGCATATACCTTGCGACGTGCAGCAGAAACCAGGCCAGCTTGATCCGTCCGGTGGCGTGGTTGAAGGTCCGGTGAAACGCGAACTCCAGCGCCGCAACCGCCTCGGTGTCGGTGGTCGCCACCGCTGCCGAGAGCGCTTCGTTGACGCGCTCGAGTTCATCGATGTCGGCATCGGTGATGTTTTCGGTGGCTGTCGTGGCCAACTCCCGGGCGATGGTGGCTTGCAGCCAGAAAATGTCGTCGACGTCCTGCCGGGTGAGCGGCAGCACGACGTGACCACGGTGCGGCTCGAGTTGCACCATGCCCTCGCCGCGCAGTTTCAGTAGCGCCTCGCGCACCGGCGTAACGCTGACTCCGAGTTTGGCCGCGGTCTCATCGAGTCGAATGAACGTCCCCGGCGGCAGTGCACCGGACATGATCGCCGCCCGCAAGTGGCCCGCCACCTCGTCGGATAGCTGCGCGCGGCGCAGCGGAAGCCGGCTGCGACGCTGCATAGGAGTCGGTGCGTTCACGGGCCCTTTCGTATTGTCATCGGGACTTGTCTTCGCGGCGCGAAGACCATAGTGTGACCCAGACAACACTATGTTTTATCAAATATCAACTTCATGGCGTACGTGCGACGAAGGGATTCACTAGTTGACCGCGCAGCTCTCCGGCGAGCAGACCACCGCCACCGACCAGCCGTATCGCGCCCGACGGCAGAACTGGGTGAACCAACTCGAACGGCATGCATTGATGCAGCCCGGTGCGACGGCATTGAGGTTCCTGGGCAACACCATCACGTGGGCCGAACTCCTGCACCGGGTCACCGCGTTGGCCGATGCGTTGAGCCGCCGCGGGGTGGGCTTCGGGGACCGGGTGATGATCTTGATGCTGAACCGGACCGAGTTTGTCGAGTCGGTGCTGGCCGCCAACATGCTCGGCGCGATCGCGGTTCCGGTGAACTTCCGGCTCACGCCGCCCGAGATTGCATTTCTTGTCGAGGACTGCGAGGCGCGGGTGATCATCACCGAACCCGTGCTGGCCGCGGTGGCGACCGGCGTCGCAAACCTCACCCCGGTGCTCGGCAAGATCATCGTCGCCGGCGGTGCGAGCGAAGAAGGCGTGCAGGGGTACGAAGAACTGATCGCCGAGTCCGGCGATAGCAACCAACCGGTGGACATCCCCAATGACTCGCCGGCGCTGATCATGTACACCTCGGGCACCACCGGGCGGCCGAAGGGCGCGGTACTTACGCACACCAATCTCACCGGTCAAACAATGACCGGGTTGTACACCCACGGCGTAGACGCCGACGACGTCGGCTTCATCGGCGTCCCGTTCTTTCACATCGCCGGGGTAGGCAACATGCTGACCGGGATGCTGCTGGGGATTCCGACGGTGATCCACCCGTTAGGCGCATTCGATCCCGGTCAGTTGCTCGACGTACTGGCCGCCGAACGAGTCACCGGCATCTTTTTGGTGCCGGCCCAATGGCAGGCGGTATGTGCTGCGCAACAAGCCAATCCCCGTGACGTTCGGTTGCGGGTCATTTCGTGGGGCGCGGCGCCGGCATCCGACACGCTGCTGCGGCAGATGTCGGAAACCTTTCCGGGAGCGCAGATATTGGCTGCGTTCGGACAGACCGAGATGTCGCCGGTCACCTGCATGTTGCTCGGCGAAGACGCGATCCGTAAGCGTGGATCGGTCGGCAAGGTGATCCCCACCGTCGCTGCCCGGGTGGTCGACGACGACATGAACGACGTGCCCGTCGGCCAGGTCGGCGAAATCGTCTACCGCGCACCGACCTTGATGAGCGGCTACTGGAACAACCCCGAAGCTACCGCCGAAGCGTTTGCCGGAGGCTGGTTCCATTCGGGTGACCTGGTTCGGATGGACGAAGACGGCTACGTGTGGGTCGTCGACCGCAAGAAGGACATGATCATCTCCGGCGGGGAGAACATCTACTGCGCCGAAGTGGAAAACGTGCTCGCTGCCCACCCGGGCATCGTCGAGGTCGCCATCATCGGCCGCACGCACGAAAAGTGGGGCGAAGTACCGATTGCCGTGGCGGCGGTGTCCCAGACCGACCTGCGCCTAGCAGATCTCGACGAATTCCTCACCGAACGACTCGCGCGCTATAAGCACCCCAAAGGGCTCGAGATCGTCGACGCGCTGCCCCGCAACCCGGCCGGAAAGGTTCTCAAAACCGAACTGCGCACTCGCTACGGCGCGCCGAACCCTCCCGAAAGCGCGTCTGTGTCAAGCGATCCTGGGGCCGAGGCAGCAGGCTGACATAACGAAAACACTCCAGGTGAGACTGACAAAGGGTCAATAGTGCAGATGCGGTGCCAGCAGAGCGAGCCATCGGGTATGGTCCTGTGGTCTCTCTTACTACCTGCCAGTAGGGAGACGGCGGTCACACCCGCGAATACAGGGCGAGGAGGACGCGTGCGACACGATCCGCTGTTGCGCCGCGAGGCACGAGGCTCCATCGCAAGGGGGCTCCGGTGACGTCGACGCAGCCACGGCTAACCGATTACGTCCGCGACCAACTAGGTCCGCCGCTGGTCCTCGTCGGCGGCTTCTTCCGGATGTGCGTGCTGACCGGTAAGGCGTTGTTCCGCTGGCCGTTCGAATGGCGCGAGTTCATCCAGCAGTGCTGGTTCATCATCAGGGTCGCATTTCTGCCGACCATGGCGGTCTCGATACCGGTGACGGTGCTGTTCGTCTTCACGTTCAACATCCTGCTGATCCAGGTGGGCGCCGCCGACATCTCGGGTGCGGGCGCGGGGGTCGCTGTGGTCACCCAGATCGGGCCGATCGTGACGGTACTGGTGGTCGCCGGAGCGGCGGCCACAGCCATCTGTGCCGACCTGGGTGCACGCACCATCCGCGAGGAAATCGACGCGATGGAGGTGCTCGGCATCGACCCCATTCACCGGTTGGTGCTGCCCCGGGTTGTCGCCTGCGCCTTGGTCGCGATGTTGCTCAACGCCTTGGTGAGCATGGTGGGATTGGTGGGCGGCTTCATTTTCGGCGTCTACCTCCAGAACGTGTCCGGCGGCGCCTACCTCGCCACGTTGACCCTGATCACCGGGCTGCCCGAAGTGGTCATCGCGACAATCAAAGCCTTGACATTCGGACTGATCGCCGGCCTGGTTGGCTGCTACCGAGGGCTGACCACCAGCGGCGGTTCCAAGGGTCTGGGCACCGCCGTCAACGAGACCGTGGTGCTGTGTGTGGTCGCGCTGTACGCGGTCAACGTGATTCTGACTGCCATCGGTGTGAAGTTCGGAACGGCGGCCCGGATATGACGATGGCCCAAGTACTACGTGCCCGCTTCCCGCGGGCAGCCGGCAGTCTTCGTCGTTACGGCGGCGCTGCGGGCCGACCGCTCGAAGAAGCCGGGAAGATGGGCTGGTTCGCGCTGATCGGCGGCCGCGACATGCTGTGGGCGGTGACCCGTTACCGCACGGAAATCGTACGGCTGGTCGCCCAACTCGGCATGGGCACCGGTGCCATGGCCGTCGTCGGCGGCACCGCCGTGATCATCGCCTTTGTGACACTGTCCTCTGGCTCCCTGGTCGCCCTTCAGGGTTTTTCGGCGCTAAGCCAGATCGGTATCCAGACGCTGCTCGGGTTCGTCGCGGCGCTGATCAACGTTCGCCTCGTTGCCCCGGTCGTCTCCGGCGTCGTGCTTGCGGCCACCGTCGGCGCCGGTGCTACCGCGGAATTGGGCGCCATGCGGATCAGCGAAGAGATCGACGCACTGGAAGTGATGGGCATCAAGTCGATGGCGTATCTGGTGTCCACCCGGGCGCTGGCCGGACTGGTGGTGATCATCCCGCTCTACGCACTGGGGCTGATCACGTCGTTCCTGGCGCCGCAAGTTGTCACCACGGTGTTCTTCGGTCAGCCTTCCGGCACCTACGAGCATTATTTCCGGACGTTCCTGCGCCCCGACGACGTGTTTTGGTCATTCGCGGAGGTCATCATCATGGCCGGCATCGTGATGCTGACCCATTGTTACTACGGGTACACCGCAAGCGGCGGCCCGGTCGGTGTCGGTGAAGCTGTCGGCCGATCGATGCGTTTCTCGCTGGTGTCGGTGAACGTCATTGTCCTGCTGGCCGAGATGATGCTCTACGGCGTCGATCCCAACTTCGCTTTCACGGTGTAGCGGCCATGACATATCCACAGTCGAAAGAAAACAAGCCACCGTTCCAGCCGTACCGGACGGCCGGGGTGGTGGTCGCATTGGTCGGTGCGCTGGTGCTGTGGGTGGTGTACCTGCAGTACAAGGGCGATTTCACGCCGAAGACCCAGCTGACGATGCTGGCTTCACGGGCGGGTTTGGTGATGGACCCCGGCTCGAAGGTCACCTACAACGGCGTGCAGATCGGCCGGGTGGCGAGCATTTCCGAGGTGCAGAAGGACGGCAAGCCGGCGGCCAAGTTCGCTTTGGACGTGTATCCCCGCTATCTCAAGCTGATCCCGGCCAATGTGGACGCCAAAATCGTGGCGACCACACTGTTCGGGGGCAAGTACGTATCGTTCACCTCGCCGAAAGACCCGTCGAAGAAACGGATCTCGCCGCACACCACGATCGACGCGACACATGTCACGACAGAGATCAACACGGTGTTCCAGACGATCACTTCGATCACCGAAAAGGTGGATCCGGTCAAATTGAATCTGACGCTGAGCGCGGCCGCGGATGCGTTGAGCGGGTTGGGCGACAAGTTCGGACAGTCGATCGTCAACGGCAACGCCATCCTCGATGACGTCAATCCGCGAATGCCGACTATCCGTCACGACATTCAGGCACTGGCCGCTCTGGGCGATACCTACGCCAACGCAGCGCCAGACCTGCTGGAGTTCCTCAACAACGGGGCCACCACGGCACGCACACTGCACAGCCATGAAAAGGAACTGGATCAAGCGTTGTTGGCGGCGACCGGATTCGGCAACACCGGCGCCGACATCTTCGAGCGCGGCGGGCCGTATTTGGCCCGCGGCGCCGCCGATCTGGTGCCCACTGCCCAGCTGCTGCACACCTACGCGCCGGCGCTGTACTGCACCGCCCGCAACGTCGACGAGGCCGAACCGAAGATCGCCGCGGGTACGGGCGGCTTTGGCGGCTACGAACTGCGAACCCAACTCACGTTCCTGGGCGGGGCGGGACTGCTCGCGTCTCTCCCGGGGATCGGCATCACAGCGGGCACGATGGGACTCGCGGGGTTAGCCGGACTCGTCGGCGGCGCGCCGAATCCTTATATCTACCCGGAGAATCTGCCGCGGACCAACGCTCGCGGCGGGCCCGGCGGGGCGCCGGGGTGCTGGCAGCAGATCACCCGCGAGCTGTGGCCGACCCCGTATCTGGTGACGGACACCGGCGCCAGCCTGGCGCCGTACAACCACGTAGACGTCGGCTCACCGTACGCCATCGAGTACGTCTGGGGCCGCCAAGTAGGGGACAACACGATCAACCCATGAGTATCAGAGGCACTGTCATCAAGCTCGGCGCCGTCGGGGTGGTGCTGCTGCTCTTCACGGCACTGCTCGTCGTGGTGTTCGGTCAGATGCGGTTCGACCGGACCAATGGCTACTCCGCGGAGTTCAGCAATGCCAGCGGGTTGCGGAACGGCCAGTTCGTCCGCGCCGCCGGGGTGGAGATCGGCAAGGTCAAAAAGATCAAGCTGGTCGACAACGGCCGGCGGGTGCGGGTGGACTTCGACATCGACCGCTCGGTGCCGCTGTATCAGTCGACGACCGCCCAGATTCGCTACCTCAACCTGATCGGTGACCGCTACCTGGAACTCAAACGCGGTGAGGGCGAGGGCGCGGACCGGGTTCTCCCGCCCGGTGGTTTCATCCCCCTGTCGCGCACGCATCCGGCCCTGGATCTCGACGCGTTGATCGGCGGTTTCAAGCCGCTGTTTCGGGCGCTGGACCCGGAAAAGGTCAATAACATCGCGTCGGCCATCATCACCGTCTTCCAGGGCCAAGGCGGCACCATCAACGACATCCTCGACCAGACCGCGCAGCTGACCTCCCACATCGCCGAGCGTGACCAGGCGATCGGCGAGGTGGTCAAGAACCTGAACATCGTGCTGGACACCACAGTCAGGCACCGCAAGGAGTTCGACCAGACCGTCGACAACTTCGAGAAACTGATTACCGGGCTGAACAACCACGCCGATCCGCTGGCCGCAAACACCGCGAGCATCAGCAATGCCGCCGGAACGGTGGCCGACTTGCTGGCCGACAACCGGGCCCTGCTGCACGACACCCTGAACTACCTGGACCCGATCCAGCAAGCCATCATCGATCGGCGCGACCAGTACGACGACCTACTCCACCGGGCACCGACCGGAATAAACATCGTGGACCGCGCGATCGCCAGCTACGGAGACTGGATTAACTTCTACCTCTGCGACTTCACGCTGAAGACCAACGGACTGCAGCCCAACGGGCCGGTCCGCACGGTCAGGATTTTCCAGCAGCCGACAGGTAGGTGCACGCCGCAATGAGAACGCTGGAACCTCCCAACCGCCTCCGGATTGGACTCATGGGCATCATCGTGGTGGTGCTCGCCACCGCCGTCGGTCAAAGCCTCACCAGCGTGCCGATGCTGTTCGCCAAGCCGAGTTACTACGCACAGTTCCCGGACAGCGGTCAACTGCACAAGGGCGACAGGGTGCGCATCGCCGGCATGAACGTCGGCGACGTACAAGGGATCGAGATCGACGGCGACCGCGTCGTGATCAAGTTCACGACCGGGGCCAACACCATCGGCACCGAGAGCCGGCTGGCGATCAAGACCGACACCATCCTGGGTCGGAAGGTGCTCGAGATCGAGCCGCGCGGCACCCAGACACTGCGGGCGAACGCCACGCTGCCGCTGGGGCAAAGCACCACCCCGTATCAGGTTTACGACGCGTTCTTCGACGTCACCAGGGCCGCCGAGGGCTGGGACGTCGACACCGTCAAACAATCGCTGCATGTGTTGACGGAGACCGTCGATGAGACCTACCCGCACCTGAGCGACGCGCTCAAAGGGGTGGAGAAATTCTCCGACACCATCGGCAAGCGCGACGAGCAGATCACGCACTTACTCGCGCAGGCCAACCAGATCGCCAGCGTGCTGGGTGATCGCAGCGAACAGGTCGACCGGCTGTTCGTCAACGCCAACACGCTGCTGGCCGCGTTCAACGAGCGCAGCCGGGCAATCAGCGCGCTGCTGGGTAATGTGTCTGCGTTCTCGACCCAGGTGCAGGGGCTCATCAACGACAACCCCAACCTGAACCACGTGCTGGAGCAATTGCGTAGCGTCAGCGACCTGCTGATGGCCCGCAAGGAGGACTTGGTTCAAACGGTCTCCATGCTCTCCACTCACGTCACCGCCCTCAACGAAACTGTCGCGTCGGGACCGTACTTCAAGGTATCGCTGGAACAGTTTTTGCTGACGCCGTACCAGGTCCTGCAGCCGTGGGTGGATGCGGCGTTCAAGAAGCGCGGCATCGATCCCGAGGAATTCTGGCGCAACGCGGGCCTGCCGGCGTTCCGGTTCCCCGACCCCAACGGCACCCGATTCCCCAACGGTGCGCCACCCCCGGCGCCACCGGTGCTGGAGGGCATCCCGGATCATCCGGGACCGGCGGTTGCGCCGGGATCGCCGTGCTCGTACACGCCGACGCCGGACCTGCTGCCGCGGCCGTGGAACCCGATGCCGTGTGCGGGCCTCGACCAAGCGCTGGGGCCGTACGGGCCTAATGGGCCGTATCCGGTGTTGCCCGATGTCCTCTCGTCACCGCCGAACTCCAACGGCCTGCCGCCGACACCGGGAATCCCGATCGGCGGGCGACCGGGCGATGCGCCTCCGGACGTTCCCGGCACCCCGGTGCCGATCGCGCCGGGACCGCCCGGGTCGCGCAGTGAGCCGCTGGGGCCGGCCGGTCCGCCCCCACCGCCGTCGACATTCGCGCCCGGGCTGCCACCCGGACCCGCAGCGCCACCCGGACCAGGACAACAGCTGCCAGCTCCGTTCATCCCGCCCGGCGTGGGGGGAAGCCAGCCCGGCGGAGGCGGAGGCAGCCTAGGGGGGAGTAGCCCGCCACCATGAGCACCATTTTTGATATCCGCAACCTGCGGCTGCCCAAGCTGTCACGGGCGTCGGTGATCATCGGCTCGCTCGTGATTGTGCTTGCCCTGGTCGTCGGCTTCGTTGGGATTCAGCTCTACAAGAAGTTGGTCAACAACACCGTGGTGGCCTACTTCCCGGAAGCCAACGCGCTCTATTCCGGGGACGAAGTCCGGATCATGGGCGTGAAGGTGGGTGCGATCGACAAGGTCGAGCCGGCCGGCGACAAGATGAAGGTGACCTTCCACTACTCCAATAAGTACAAGGTGCCGGCCAACGCGCAGGCGTCGATCCTCAACCCCACCCTGGTGGCGGCCCGGAACATCCAATTGGATCCACCGTATCGGGGTGGTCCGGTGATGGGCGATAACGCGGTGATCCCGATCGAGCGCACCCAGGTGCCGACCGAGTGGGACGCGCTGCGCAATAGCGTCACCAACATCATCGACAAATTCGGGCCCACCAAGGAGCAGCCCAAGGGACCGTTCGGTGAGGTCATCGAGTCGTTCGCCGACGGGCTGTCCCGCAAGGGCAAGCAACTCAACGCCACGCTGGACAGCCTCTCGCGGTCGTTGACCGCGCTCAACGAGGGCCGCGGCGACTTTTTCGCCGTGGTGCGCAGTCTGGCGCTGTTCGTCAACGCGCTGCACGAGGACGACCAGAAGTTCGTTGCGCTCAACACCAACCTGGCCAAATTCACCAACAGCCTGACCGGCTCCGACCGGGACCTGGCCAACGCAATACAGCAGTTCGACGGTTTGCTCACGACTCTTCGCCCGTTCCTCGCCAAGAACCGTGAGGTGCTGACGCACGACGTCAACAACCTCGCCGACGTGACCAACGCGCTGCTCCAACCCGAACCATTGGACGCTTTGGAAACCTTGTTGCACGTATTGCCGACGGCACTGGCGAATGGGGTTAACATTTACCACCCGGCACAGGGCGCCGTCGTGGCCCAGCCGGTGTCACTCCTCGGTGCCATCGGCTTCGCGAACCCAATGCAGTTGATCTGCAGTACGATCCAGGCGGGCAGCCGGCTGGGCTACCAGGAATCTGCCGAAATCTGTGCCCAGTACCTGGCGCCGATTCTCGATGCGATCAAGTTCAACTACATACCGTTCGGGTTGAACCCGTTCACCACCGCCGCGACGCTACCCAAGCAGGTCGCCTACTCCGAGCCGCGGCTGCAACCACCGCCCGGCTACAAGGACACCACCGTCCCCGGGATCTGGGTGCCCGACACAGCACTCTCGCACCGCAACACCCAGCACGGGTGGATCACGGCGCCCGGGATGCAGGGCGTACAGGTAGGCCCGATCACGGAGGGCCTGCTGACCCCGGAATCGCTGGCCGAACTGATGGGTGGCCCGGACATCGAACCCGTTGAATCGCAGTATCAAACCCCGCCTGGGCCGCCGAACGCGTACAACGAGGAGCCCGGCCCACTGCCGTATATCGGGCAGCCCGGCAATCCGCAACCGATCTCGCCGCCGCCGCCCGGACCGGACGTGGTGCCCGGTCCCGTCGCCCCGACGCCGGCGCCGGTGTCGGGGCCGGGACCCGCAGGACCGCCGCTGCCCGCTGAGGCGGCCGCATCGACAGGAGGCGGTCAGTGAATCGGGTAATGCGCTGGGCACGCTGCCGGGTCTGGGAGGGGCTGGCTCTGTTGGTGGCCGCGCTGATGCTGAGCTCGTGCGGGTGGCGTGGTCTCTCCAACGTGACGATCCCCGGCGGCCCGGGTAGCGGATCCGGTTCCTACACCATTTATGTACAGGTGCCGGACACGCTCGCGATCAACGGCAACAGCAAGGTGCTGGTGGCCGACGTGTTAGTCGGCTCGATCCGCGACATCAAGCTCAAGAATTGGGTTGCCACTTTGACGCTGGGCTTGGACAAAGGTGTGAAGCTGCCGAGGAACGCCACCGCGAAGATCGGCCAGACCAGCCTGCTGGGCTCTCAGCACATTGAGTTGTCCGCGCCGCCCAATGCGTCGACGCAACCGCTGAAAGACGGCGACACCATCTCGCTGAAGAACTCGTCGGCGTATCCGACCATCGAGCGCACGTTGGCCGGCCTCGCGATGATATTGCGCGGCGGAGGCATCCCGAACCTCGAGGTGCTTCAAAACGAGGTCAACAACATGCTGCGCGGTCGCGCGCCACAGATCCGCGCGTTCCTCGGCAAACTGGACACCTTTACCGCCGAGCTCAACCAGCAACGCGACGACATCACCCACGCCATCGATTCCACCAACCGGCTGCTGGCCTACGTGGGCGATAGGTCGGAGGTCGTGGATCGGGTGCTGACCGAATTCCCGCCACTGATCAAGCATTTCGCCGACAAGCAACAACTGCTGATCAACGCCACCGATGCGGTGGGCCGGCTCAGCCAGGCCGCCGACCAGTACCTGTCCGAAACCCGGGGCCCACTGCATCAGAACCTGCAGTCGCTGCAGTGCCCGCTGCGGGAACTGGGCCGCGCCGCGCCTCATCTGCTCGGTGTGCTGAAGATCCTCGCCACCGTGCCGTTCGACCTCGACACCGCTCCGAAGCTGATTCGGGGTGACTTCATGAATTCGTCGATCAATCTCGACGCGACGTTGTCGACCGTTGACAATGCGTTCCTCACCGGCACCGGGCTGTCCGGTGCGTTGCGGGCGCTCGAGCAGTCGTATGGTCGCGATCCCGAAACGATGATTCCCGATGTCCGCTACACGCCGAACCCCAACGATGCCCCCGGCGGACCACTGGTGGAGAGGGCGATATGCTGACCCGTTTCATCAAACGCCAGCTGGTCCTGTTCAGCGCCATCACGGTGATCGCCCTGGTGGTGCTGGGCTGGTACTACCTGCGGATTCCGAGCCTGGTGGGTATCGGCCAGTACGAGCTGACGGCCGACCTGCCGGCGTCGGGAGGCCTGTACTCCACGGCCAACGTGACCTATCGCGGTGTCACCATCGGCAAGGTCACCGCCGTCGAGCCGACCGAACGGGGCGCACAGGCGACGATGAGCATCGATAGCCGCTACAAGATCCCGGTCGATGCGTCGGCGAACGTGCATTCGGTGTCCGCGGTCGGTGAGCAGTACCTGGACCTGGTGTCGACAGGCGATCCGGGCAAGTTCCTTTCGCCCGGACAGACCATCACCAAAGGTACGGTGCCCAGCCAGATCGGGCCGGCGCTGGACGCCGCCAACCGCGGGTTGGAAGTGCTGCCCAAAGACAAAATCGCCTCGCTGCTCGACGAGACCGCGCAAGCGGTCGGCGGGCTGGGGCCCGCGCTGCAACGGTTGGTCGACGCCACCCAGGCAATCGCCGGTGACTTCAAAACCAATATCCGCGACGTCGATGACATCATCCAAAACTCCACGCCGATCCTGGACAGCCAGGCTAATTCCAGCAGCGCGATCGAACGCTGGGCGCGCAACCTGAACGTCTTGGGCGCCCAGGCCGCGGAAAAGGACCAGGATTTGGAAAGCGTGCTGTCGAAGGCGGCGCCGACCGCCGATGACCTCGACGCGGCATTGGGCGACTTGCGGGAGTCGCTGCCGCAGACCCTGGCCAATCTCGCGGTGGTGATCGAGATGCTCAAGCGCTACCACCCCGGCGTCGAGCAGGCGCTGACGATCTTGCCGCAGATTGGTTCGTTCATCCAGACGATCTCCGTGCCGTTCGAGAAAGACCACACGCTTGTGCTGGACCTCGGGTTTGCGATCAATCAACCGCCGCCATGTTTGACCGGGTGGCCTTCGGCAGCGGAGTGGCGATCACCAGCGGACACCAGCTTGATTCCCCACCCCAAAGGCGCGTACTGCAAAATCCCGCAGGACGCCCCCTCCAATTCGGTGCGCGGAGTGCGCAACATCGAGTGCGTCGACGTTCCCGGTAAACGCGCGGCGACGCCGAAGGAGTGCCGCAGTGGCAAACCCTACGAGCCGATGGGCACCAACCCGTGGTACGGCGACCCGAACCAGATCCTCAACTGCCCGGCCCCCGGTGCCCGCTGCGATCAGCCGGTCAACCCCGGCCAGGTGATACCGGCGCCGTCGATCAACAACGGTCTGAACCCACTGCCCGCCAACAAGCTGCCGCCAGAAGGGCTGACGCCGCCGCCGAAAAACGATCCGCTGCAGCGGCCGGGCTCGGGTACCGTCCAGTGCAACGGCCAGCAGCCCAACCCGTGTGTCTACACTCCGAGCGGGGGCCCCACCGCGGTCTATAGTCCGCAGAGCGGTGAGCTGACCGGCCCCGACGGCGTTAAGTACTCGGTCAATAACTCGAGCAGCACAGGAGACGACGGATGGAAGGAGATGCTGGCGCCAGCCGGCTGAACCCAACCGATGCCGACGATTCGTCGTCTTCGGAGGTAAAGAGCGAGGATTCGTCCGAATCCGAGGTAGGAGCCGACCAGGCCAGTACCGAGGCAACCGCCGACGATGACTCCGAGGGAGGGGACTCTCTTGTTGCCGAGCGGAATTCCTCGCGTCTGGGACGACGGTGGTTGATCGGCATCACCGCGGCGCTTCTCGTGTTGGCCGGCGCTGTCGGTACCGGTGGCTATTTCGCGCTGCGCGCCAACCAGGAGAGCCAGGCCATCGCGCGCAACGACGCGGAAGCCGTACAGGCCGCAAAGGATTGCGTCGCGGCAACCCAGGCCCCCGACATCGGTGCGTTGGTTGCCAGCGAACAGAAGATCATCGACTGCGCCACCGGCGATTTCCGCAGCCAAGCGATTCTCTACAGCAATCTGTTCGTCCAGGCGTATCAGGCTGCGGACGTGCATGTCCAGGTGTCCGATCTGCGTGCGGCGGCGGAACGGAGCAGTGGTGAGGGGCCGGTCGACGTGCTGGTGGCACTCCGAGTAAAAGTGTCCAACAGTGAAGCGCAGGACCGAGAAGTGGGCTACCGATTGCGGGTGACGATGGTACCCGCTGAAGGCGAATACCGGATTGCCAAGCTTGAGCAGGTGGCGAAGTGACGGTGGTGCTCGAAGAGACCGAGACCACGCCGGAATTCGAAGCGGCAGCGCCGAATAACCTGGCGCGCTGGCAGATCCGCGCGGCTGCGTTCGTCACCGATGTGTTGCCTGGCGTTGCCGTAGTGGCGACGATGGCGTTGGTCTCGTTGGCGGTGCCGGTGCGCAGCACGTGGTGGTGGCTATGCATTTCGGTCTCAGCGACCGTGATACTGCTGACTTTGATCAACCGGACGGTGTGGCCGGCGAACCGCGGCTGGAGCCTGGGCCGTGCCCTCATGGGAATCTCCGTTGTGTGCCCAGACGGGGGTTCCCCCGGACTGGGGCGGTTGCTGTTGCGAGACCTCGCCCACCTACTGGACACCATCTCGGTATTCGTGGGCTGGCTATGGCCGCTGTGGGACGCGCGCCGACGGACCTTCGCCGACTTGCTGCTGCGCACCGAGGTGCGTCGCGTCCGACCGGATCAGCGGCCCGGCAGCATCCGGCGACTCGCCGCAATCGTGGTCTCGGGCGCGGTGCTGCTGTGCGTAGGCGGTGCCGCGTTGAGCTTCACGGTGGTCTTCCTGCATGATCGTGGGTCCGACCAGACCCGCGCCGCGATCCAGGCGCAGGGACCGAAGATTGTCACCGAGATGCTGACCTACGAGCCGAAATCGTTGCAGGAGGATTTCGCTCGGGCGCTGTCGCTGACGACCGACAAATACCGGACGCAGTTGGCTGCCCAGCAGGAGGAAGTGCAAAAGGGCCACCCCGTCGTCAACGAGTATTGGGTGACCAACAGCGCAGTGCTGTCCGCGACGCCGGATCGGGCGACGATGCTGTTGTTTTTGCAGGGCCACCGCGGCGGGGAGGACCGGGAGCGTTACATCACCGCCACCGTTCGGGTTTCGTTTGTCAAAGGCACAGACGCGCGCTGGCTCGTCGACGACCTGTCGGTGGTCACAAAACCCAAACCACCCAAGAGCGCAAAATGAGCCCCCGCCGCCGAATTCAGCTTGGCGAAGAGCCGCTCCTCATCGAGCGGATACCGAAAACATCGCTGTGGTCGCGCCTAACGGCGCGGCGGTTGAGGTTACCGCGCCAGTGGTGGAAACCGTCGCGGCAGTGGGCCGCGCCCATGGCGATCGCCGTCGCCGGGCTGCTTGCGGCAGGCGCGATCACGTCGTCCTCGCTCATCCTGGTCGACCACAGGTCGCACCACCAGGCAGCGATGAAGGAAGTCGACGTGCTCGGCTTCGCTCGGTCGTTCATGACAAGCTTCACGACGCTGGATCCGTTTCACGCCAACGACTACGTGGAGGGGCTATTGGCCCAGGGCACAGGTGATTTCGCCAAGCAGTACCGTGAAAAGGAGAACCAGGTCCTCCTTCACGTCGCCCAAGCTGAGCCTACCAAGGGCACTGCTCTGGAAGCCGGCGTTGAAAGGTGGAATGACGACGGCAGCGCAAACCTGCTGGTGGCCACCGAAGTCACGTATAAGTCGCCCGACGGAAAGCAAACAATCGAGAACACGAATCGTTGGGTGTTAACCGCTCAGCGGGAAGGCGACCAGTGGAAGATCAGCAGCCTCCAGCAAGTGCTCTGACAAACAACCGCCCGCCACATCGGAAGCGCCGGTGGGCGCGGCTTCGTCGAGGCCGCAATAAGGCCACGGCGGCTCGAACCGAGGAAGTCGGCTCGGCCTCCAGCGTGCCTGAGCCCGACGCCACCGCCGAGACCGAAGCTGCCGAACCAGACGCCCAGCCACCCGAATTGGCGGCGTCCCACGATGAACCCTCGGCCGAAGAGGGGGCCGAAAGCGTCGAAAGTAACGAGGCCGCAACTCGGCCCGCCAACGGCGGTTCTGACCAGATCGGCGTCGACGAAGCGCAAGACACTGACGGCGACACCGAGCGCGAAGGAGATGTCGACGAATTACCGGCCGCGGAAACCGCCGCCAGACGACCGGCCGGCCGGCGGCTTGCCATTGCTGTAGCCGCTGCGGCCGTACTGTTCGTAGGCTCTGCAGCGTTCGCCGGTGCGACCCTACAGCCATACCTGACCGATCGCGCCACCGTGGCTACCAAGCTGCAAGTCGCGCGCACTGCCGCCAACGCGATCACGACATTGTGGACCTACAATCCGGACAACATGGATAAACTGGCTGATCGCTCGGCGCAGTACCTCAGCGGCGATTTCGAAGCCCAGTACCGCAAATACATCGATGCGGTCGTCCCGCCCAACAAGCAAGCGCAGATCACCAACACCACTGAGGTCACCGGTGCAGCGGTGGAATCTCTGAACCCGACAAACGCCACCGCGATCGTGTACACCAATACAACATCTACCAGCCCACTGACGAAAAACGTTCCGACGCTGAGGTACCTGTCCTACCGGCTGATGATGAAACGCGACCACGCGCGCTGGTTGGTGACCAAGATGAACACCATCACCTCCTTGGATTTGACGCCCCACGTGTAAGGCAGCTCACCGAAAGGTACTGGCCCCGATGGCTGCTGGCGCGATCGTCTCGCCGGTATCCGATCGACTGACCGTTGCGGCGCTGCTGCTGCTGACCTTCGCCACCGGCCTGGTCGACGCGATCAGTGTGTTGATCCTCGGTCACGTGTTCGTCGCGAACATGACAGGCAATGTCATCTTCCTGGGTTTCTGGTTCGTGCCGAGCGCCGGCGTCGACCTGACCGCAGCGGTCGTCGCCTTCGCGGGGTTCCTCGTCGGCACTGTGCTCGGCGGCCGCTTGATTCGCATCCTCGGACACCAGACCCGGCGGTGGCTGACAGCGGCACTCGGCTTGGAGGTCACCATCTTGGTGGTGCTGTCAATTTTGGCCGGCACCGGCATCCTGAACTATCACTCCAATACGAAACTCATCCTGATCGCCGGCCTGGCACTGACTTTCGGCGTGCAGAACGCCACCGCACGCCAGTTCCGCATCCAGGAGCTCACCACCACCGTGCTGACGTCGACCGTCGTCGGCCTCGGAGTAGACAGCCGGCTTGCCGGCGGCGGCGGTGAACGTGAAAAGCTGCGCTACAGCGTGATCGCCGCGATGTGCGGTGGTGCCATTCTGGGCGCGACGCTGTCTCGGGTCATGGTGGCGCCGGTGATCGGATTGGCCGCCGCTGTGGTCACGGTGAGCCTGCTGATCTTTCGGTTCGGCCGACCCTGACGCGGCTTAATTGAACGCGAGCCAGCTGGGTAGTGCCCGTTCACGGGAGTCGCACAGTACCTGGCGGGTGTCGCAGGACCCTTTGGGAACCCCGGCGCCGGCCCACATGCCGCCGGTGTCGCGGCGCAGTACGATTGCCGACGATCCACCGCCGTCGAGCAAAACCGCAGTGTCGCTGTTCAATCCGCGGAACAGATCCTGGATGTTATCTGGTGTGTAGCTGCCGCCCTGGAACACATACATCTCGTCTTTGGGCTTGGAGTAGGCGATGGCCGTACGTGCCGCGCTCGGGCCATCGTCGTTGAGCTGGCCGGTGCTGCCGGGCGACAACAGACCCAGCCCGCTCACCGCGACGAACGGCTCGCCCTTGTCCACCAAGCCCTGTACGACCGGGGTGGCGGCGTCGTAGTCCCTGCCGTCCCGACCGCCTCTGGGCCATACCACGAATGGCGCACCGCGCGTCGGCATGATCATCGTTGCCAAGGCGCTCCAGTGCTCGTTGCCGCCCGAGAGGCCCTGTTTGCCGGCATAGGCCACCGTGCCGGTGACCGCTTGGTTGGCCCGGCCTTGGCCGCGGGTGTTGTCGACGTAGGCGCCCAGCGGCGAGCTGCAGCCCGTCGACCGCCACGACCCGCCCTTTTGGCCCCGCACGTCGAAGAAGTTGGCGTTGATGGCAATTGTCGGTTGGCCCAGCAGCTGCCAAGCCTGCAGCGGCGAGTAGATCTCGGAGGCCTGCATCAGCCCGTCGCCGGTACGCGCTCCGGGGGTACGTTCACACCGCGATTGCGCACCGCGGTGGCTGTCCACCAGCAAGTGCGGTGAAAGACGTTGCGAGGCAGCCTTGATGATCATCAAATGGCCGCCACTGGTGCCGTCGTACCAGCTGCCGCCGGCATTGAGCATCGGCGCGGGGTGGCCGGCGCCGAAGTTGTACACCAGGTAGGAACCCCGGGTCCCGGCGATGGCGCTGGCCAGCAAATCCCGCGCCTCGGCGCGGGCCACCGGTTGCCCCACACTGGTGGCCACGGCCACGCACAACATCGCCACGGCGCAGCAAGCTGCCATGCGCCGGAAGGTGACGGCGAGAGTCGACACGGGGGGACCTTTCGGCGCGGACGTCGATACAACAAGCACACCATTAACCACGCCTATAACAGAGTCAACTTGCGTAACGATCGGATGACGCTTTGGCCGCGCCGCAATGACGTTCCGCTGCTTGGACTTTCCGGCGAGTTGACCGCCCGGCCGGACTGAGCGCTACTCGGAAGCGGGCGTCGTTTCGTCGGCGCCGGACGCGGGCTCCTCCGTTGGTGTCGCGTCACCACGGTCCGGCGGTTGCCCGCTGGCCGATGGTTCGGCCGCAGCCGGAATCCGGTGGTAACCCCGACGGTCGTAGATCCGGGTGACGATGCCGCCAAGCAGCAGGCCGATCACCAATCCGATCGTCGTCAAGATCAGCGCATGAGTCAATCCGGCGTCGGCATGACCATCGAGGTATAGCAGTGCCCGCGCGCCGAGAAAGACTTGATGCATGGGCTCGAACTTGGCCAGCCAACCGAAGAACGGCGGCGCGGCCTCCAATGGAACGGTCGCCCCCGCTGACGGCAGTCCGAGGATGACGAACAGCAACATGCTGACCAGGAGGCCAACGGAACCCAGCACGGCGATCAGCGACGTCGACGTCACGCCGACCGCGACGATCGCGAACACCCCGTAAAGCCACAACGCGCGGCCGTGGGGGATGGGCATGCCCAACCCGTTGGCGATCATCATGTAGACGGCAGACGTCAACAGTGCCAACACCACCATCAACGCCCATTTGACCAGTAGCGTGCGGAACCGCGAGATGTTGACCTGCTCGGCGAACCGGTATACCGGCCCGAATTCGGCTGGCGCATAACCGAGCATCGAGTCCACCAGTGTGCTGACCACGATGCTGCCGGTGAAGCCGGCCAGCAAGAGCAACAGCGCGTAGTAGAACGCGGAAAGGCCGTTGCCGGTGCCATTGGGAAGAGGCTTATAAACTTCGCTTTGGATATCGATGGGGTTGGCCAGCATCGCCGTGACTCCGGCGGCCATCGGCGCGGCGTTGGTCTGCAGCGAGACTTCTTCCGAAAGCCGTTGGCCCACTTTGCGGTTGACCGCGTCAGTGGCCCGGGAAAGTGTCTGACCGGCGATGCTTGAAGCCAACGTACCGGCCCGCGGGTTCGTCGAGACGACGATAACCGGTCGGTCGATGCCGCCTGGGGCCACCACGTTTTTCGCGAAGGTCTGCAACTTTGACGAGAAGTTGGGCGGTATCCCCACCGCGCCGTAGACCTTTGCGGTGTCCAGTTGGTGCAGGGCCTCTTTGCGGGTTAGGACGCGCACGTCGAATTTGTCTTTGTCCAGGCCGGCGACCAGACCCTTGACGACCTGCGCACCCGTCGGTCCGGCGTCCTGGTTGACGACCGCCACCGGAAAGTGCCGCAGGCTGGTCATCGGTGTGAGGATGCCGCCCAGGTACAAGGCGGCCAGTGCTGACAATACGGCCAATGTGACGACAATCGGCACCGCCCAGAACCGCACCGTCCGGGTCGCTTTCACGGTGGCCGCTGCGTGGTGCTGAGGTTGAGGCATACCCGCTCCTGTCGTCGGGCCTACCCTATGTCGGCGGAAGACGGCGGGTGGTGATTACGCCGCCACGTTAGGAGATCCGCAAAAGAGGGAACTCCCGGTTGACGATGGCGTCAGAGGACGCTTCGGCGGCAAACAGAGGAGCAGCAATGATTGGAACAATCGTCAGCGCCATTGTCATCGGATTGATCGTCGGCGCACTTGCGCGCCTGGTAATGCCGGGCCCGCAACACATCGGCATCATCATGACAATCCTGCTCGGCTTCGTCGGTTCGTTAGTCGGATCGTGGCTGACCTACAAGCTTGGATACACCAACGCAAACGGAGGGTGGGAAGTCATTCCCTTCTTGGTCGGCGTCGCTGTCGCGGTCCTGCTGATTGCCATCTACGTGGGCATCACCGGGCGCAGTGGCAGCCAGGTCGGCGGGCGCCGGATGGGGCTTCGGCGCTAGCCGCCCAACCCGGTACGCATCTCCCAGACCAGGATTTCTGACGGCTCACCGGCGGTTAGCCGGCGCCCGCCGGAATCGGTGAAGCGGACAGCGTCGCCGTCGACGACCTTGCCGAGGCCTTCGACGTCGACGCTGCCGCGCGCCGCGAACAGGTGCACATAGCGCGCCGACGGCAATTCGACTGCCTCACCGGGACGCAGCCGCGCGCCGTGTAGAGCCGCTGAACGGTTGCCGATGGTGATCGCGGCATCATGGCCGGGGATGCCGGAGGCGATGGTGACCAGCCGGCCGGCCAGCAATTGGTCGCCGACCTCGTCCTGCTGGTAGCCGGGGGCGGCGCCAGATTGGTCGGGCGTCACCCACATCTGAACGAAATGTACTGGCTCGCTATCAGAGTCGTTCTTCTCCGAATGCAGGATGCCGCTGCCGGCCGACATGCGCTGCGCCAGACCCGGGTACACCACTCCGGAATTGCCTGCCGAATCACGGTGGGCCAGTGCGCCGTCCAGCACCCAGGTGACGATCTCCATGTCACGGTGCGGGTGCATGTCAAAGCCCGAACCCGGTTCGACGATGTCGTCGTTGTTGACCAGCAGCACGCCGTGGTGGGTGTTGTCCGGGTCGTAGTGATCACCGAACGAGAACGAGTGCCGTGAGTTCAGCCAGGACGTCTTGGTGACGGCACGGTCCTGCGCACGTCTGATGTCGACGGTGGCAGGCACAGGCTCCACGGTACCCGCCCGTGAACCTTTACCAGTCGGCCTCGGTGTATTGGATGACACCGCGAATGTTCTTGCCGTCGAGCATGTCCTGGTAGCCGTCGTTAATGTCTTCGAGCCGGTAGGTGTTGGTGACCATCTCGTCGACCTTCAGCAGCCCGGACTTGTACAGCCCGACCAGCCGCGGCGTTTCGATGTGCGAATTGCCGCCGCCGAAGATGTTGCCTTTCAACGTTTTCTGCAACATCGTGAACAGGAACAAGTTGAGCTTGACGTCGACGTCGGTCATAGCGCCCATGCCGGTCACCACGCAGGTACCCGTTTTGGCGGTCAGAATCATCGCCTCTTCGATCATCTCCCCGCGCATCTCGCCGACGGCGATGATGGTCTTGTCGGCCATCAGGCCGTAGCTGAGGTCGATCATCGGGGCGATGGCTTCGGCCATGGACGGATAGACATGGGTGGCGCCGAACTTGATGGCCTGCTCACGTTTGAACTCCACCGGGTCGATCGCGATGACATGCTTGGCTCCGGAGAGCACCGCGCCCTGTAGCGCACTCATCCCGATGCCGCCCACACCGACGATCGCCACCGTCTCACCGGGCTGCACCTGCGCGACGTTGGTCGCGGATCCAAATCCGGTCGGCACCGCACAACCCAGGATCGCCGCCGACTCGAACGGCA
Source organism: Mycobacterium sp. NGS51 (assembly GCF_059812525.1). Lineage (NCBI taxonomy): Bacteria > Bacillati > Actinomycetota > Actinomycetes > Mycobacteriales > Mycobacteriaceae > Mycobacterium > Mycobacterium sp. NGS51. The sequence goes on along the minus strand of NZ_JCALCV010000007.1, from coordinate 85,436 downwards.
CGTCGGGGTCGATCTTGACCACGGAATCCTTGTGCACCGTCATGTAGGGGGCGAACGTGCCGAGCAGGTTCATCGGCGACACGTCATGAGTCCCGGCGCGCACCCGGGAAGTGCCGTCGGCGATCGCCTTGCCGCCCAACAACACCGCGCCGCGATCGCAGAGTGACCGGAAGCCCTTCAGGCAGGGCGGGCAGGCACCGCAGGCCGGGATGAACGCCAGGATGACGTGGTCGCCCTCTTCCAGTCCGGTGACTCCCTTGCCGACCTTGGTGACGACGCCGGCGCCTTCATGGCCGCCGAGAGCGGGTAGTCCGATCGGGGTGGCCCCGGTGGTCAGGTGGTAGTCGGAGTGGCACATGCCCGCGGCATGCATCCTGATCTGAACCTCGTCGTCGACGGGATCGCCGACCTCGATCTCGTCGACTGCGAATGGCGAGTTCAGCTCCCATAGCAGTGCGCCCTTGGTCTTCATCCGAGCGATCTTAGCCAACGAGCCAGAACACGTTACAGAACAGCCCCTGATTTATCGCCTGAGCTGCTCATATGGTGCCCTACATGGTCTTGTGTGGAACCCCGACCGTCAGGCCTCCGTCGATGGGAAACTCCGCACCGGTGGAGTACGACGACTCGTCTGAGGCCAGGTACACCACGCAGGCGGACACCTCGCCGGGTTCGGCTGCGCGACCCAACGGGATCTGCAGAAAGTCCTCGGGGATGCCCGCTGTCATCGGGGTGCGAATCATGCCCGGATGAATCGAGTTGACCCGGATATTGTGCGGCGCCAACTCCAGCGCCGCGGCCTTGGCCAGCCCGCGTACCCCGAACTTGGAGGCGACGTAGCCGTACAGACCGGGGCTGCCGCGCAGGCCCTCGACGGACGAGATGTTGATGATCGACCCACCGCCGGCCGCGATCATCGGTTCGACGGCGGCCTGCATGCCCAGGAATGTCCCGGTCAGGTTGATGTCGATGATCTTCTGCCAGTCGGCAAGCGGGAAGTTCTGCAGCGTGTTGCCGTTGACGATGCCGGCATTGTTGACAAGCACGTTCAGGATGCCGAACTCGCCCGTCGCCGCCTCCACCGCCGCCTTCCACTGGTCGGGCTGGGTGACGTCGAGGTGGACGAACCGGGCGGCGGCGCCCAGTTCCTCAGCCAGCGCCTTGCCCTCGTCGTCGAGAATGTCGCCGGCGACCACCCGCGCTCCTTCGGCAACCAATGCCCGCGCGTGCGCAGCGCCCATGCCGCGGGCGCCGCCACTGATCAGTGCGACTTTTCCGTCTACGCGTCCCATGGCGGGTCAGGCTACCCCGCCGCCCAGCAGCGTCTGTGCCTGCGTGAGTGCCGCGTCGAGTTCGCGCAGCGTCAACGCCTGCGAGCGGCCGAGGTGGATTTCGATTTGGTATTCCGGCTGTTTGTTGCTGTCGAAGATCGGTAGTACCACGAATTCTGTTGACGGCAAGTTGGTTTCGAGCTCGTTGGTCACCGAGTGCAGTGTCACCATTGTCATCAGCGTGCTGAGCTGGCGGGTTACTTGTGCCGTCGGCTCCAGCGAGGCCAGCACGGCGGTTAGCCGATCGTGCAGCGAGGCGTGGGCGTCGTCGAACCGCCATGCTCCGTAGCCGCGGTCGCGGATGTCGGCGAGGACTTGCCGGTGCGCGGCGATATCGGCGCGGCTGAGCCGGGGAGTGATGCGGCGCAGCCACCCGTCGACCGCATCGTCGTCGCGCCAGGCCATGGCGACCAGGCCAAAGGGCGGATCGATCGGGAACTGTTGGCCGACGGCATGTTCACTGTCGGTGCCGTGGCCCACCGCGTCGACGGTGGTCAGATGGGCCGCGCCGATTTTGGACATCGAGCACCCGGCGCCGAGTTCCTGGTGCAGAAGCGTCAGTGTTTCGCGGCCACGATCGAGCAGCGGAAACTGCGCGCGCAGGCCGTGCACGAGCCCGAATAGGCCACTACCCAACGCGTAGCGCCGGTCGTCACGCCGCGACACCCAGATTCGACGTTCGAGTTCGGCGAGCACCAGGGCGCACGTCGAGGTGCTGATGTCGCACATCTTGGCCAACTCGGCCGAGGTGCGACCTTGCTGTGAATCCGCCAGTGCGGCAAGGACATCCATGACCCGGCGAGTGGGTGGCGACTTGGCCATTGACGATGCCACGATCACCTCCTTACGATCTGGCCATGATCTTGGAATATGCATCCTAATAATAGGAGATTACATTGCTGAAGGTTGGCGTCTGGGGTCCGGGATCGATGGGGTTGATCGCCCTGCGCGGGGTGATTGACCATCCGCAGTTGCAACTGGTCGACTTGGTGGTCCACAGCGACGCGAAGGCCGGGCGCGATGCGGGGGAGTTGTGCGGAATCGACGCCGTCGGCGTGACCGCAACCCAAGACCCCGCTGCACTGCTCGCCGGTGATGCCGACGCAGTGGTCTACGCGGCGGCGGCCAACCTGCGCCCGGCCGACGCGATCGCAGACATGGCGTCGATTCTCCGGGCCGGCAAGAACGTGGTGTCCTGCTCGGTGGTTCCGCTGGTGTTCCCCGGCGCCGTCGACGCCGCGTTCACCGACCCGCTGCGCGAGGCCGCGCTGGCCGGCGGTGCGTCGTTCTTCACCACTGGGATCGACACCGGATTCGCGAACGACATTCTACCGCTGGCGCTTTCGGGCGTTTCACGGGTCATCGAAAGCGTGCGGGTGACCGAAATGTTCAACTACGCTACCTACCCGGACAAGGCGGCGGTCTACGAGATCCTCGGGTTCGGCAAGCCGGCGGAGTTCGCTGCATTCGCGGCGCAACCGGGAATGTTTACCTTCGGTTGGGGTCCGGTGCTGCACCAGCTCGCCGCCGGGCTGGGGGTGGAGATCGATCACATCGACGAGAACGTGGAGCGCGTCGCGGCCAGCGAGTCGTTCGACACTCCGACCGGCCACATCGCCGCCGGCACGATCGCCGCTATGCGCTCCACCCTGACCGGCTACGTCGACGGAAGACCGACGTTCGTGATCGACCACGTCACCCGCATGCGCGACGACATTGCGCCGCAGTGGCCGCAGCCGCACGTTTCGATCGAGCCAAGGGATCTCGGATATGGATTGGCATCCGGTCGGGGGCTGTATCGCGTGGAAATCGACGGATCGCCGAGCATGCGCTGTGAGTTCGAGATGGCTGATGACCATGATCACGACCTGGGGGCGCGGATCGCCGGCGCATCGCGAATGGTAAACGCCATTCCGGCGGTGTGTCAGGCGCAGCCGGGGCTGCTGTCGGCGTTGGATCTACCGCTGATCACCGGAGCCGGCGTGGTTCGCCCCGTCGTCGGCCCGCCAGCCGACAGCCGGCTGTTCTGACGACTAACGCGCCGAGTGGCCAGTTAAAGCACCCCAAAGGCGGGCGAGTTTCCGTGTCATAACTGGCCGATCGGCAACTGACCATCCACAACGAGCATGACTGCCGCACACCTGAGTTGCACATTGCTGACATGGTCGGCACATGGGAGACGACGATTGGCCGTTCATCGGCACCGAAGCGTTAGCCGACGGACGCGTCACTAGACGCGCACTAGCTGGCCGACACGAGGCCGTCTATCGCAATGTCTATATCCCGAACGGCCATGAGCTCACTGCTGTGACCCGCGGCGTCGCGGCGTGGTTGTGGTCAGGACGGACGAGCACGGTTGCCGGCGTAAGCGCCGCGGCACTGCATGGTTCTCGCTGGGTCGATTCTCGGTTACCCGCAGAGCTCTACAGACGCAACGGCAAGCGAGCTGACGGAGTCGTCATCCATCGCGACGAACTGTGCTGTGACGAGGTCAGCACGGTCGGCGGGATACCTACCACCACGCCGGCGCGAACGGCCTTCGATCTTGGCAGGCGGAACGGGTTGACAACTGCGGTCATTCGGCTGGATGCGCTGAGTAACGCCACCACGTTGGGAGCCGTCGAAGTTGAGGACTTAATCCAACGGCATCGGGGTGTACGGGGGCTGGTGCAACTACGTCAAGTTCTTCAGCTGATGGATGGGGGAGCCGAATCACCCCAGGAGACGCGCACTCGGCTACTGCTCGTGCGCGCGGGCTTGCCGAAACCCGAGACCCAGATAGCGGTGGCGGACCGTTTCGGATATCCATTCGCACGCATCGACATGGGGTATCGCGAATGGAAGGTCGGTATCGAGTTTGACGGGGCGCAGCATTGGACAGATCCTGTGCGTCGCACGGCCGACATCGACCGCTATGCCGAACTTGCTGCGCGTGGCTGGGTGATCATCCGCGTCAGCAGCGAGCTCCTGCGCTACCGGCCCGGAGTCGTAGTCGCCCGAGTATGTGCCGCGCTTCATCAAGCAGGCGCCGAGTGGCCGGTTATTGCACGATTTTCAGCCTTCGGTTCAGGGGGTCGATGCAACAGCATTCGAATTGTGATCAGGAGTGCTGTTGTGCCGCTTCCACCGTTGAGGTCTGTTGTTCGCGAGTTCTGGGGTCATGTCAGTGAGGGGCGTACCGCTGGGGAGGCCGGCGTGGCGGTCGGCGTGTCGGAACATACTGGGATTTGCTGGTTTCGAGATGCTGCTGGGGTGAAACCACGACTGGTCAAACCCAAAACATCTGGTTGTAAGCCGCGGCTGACCTTGGCTGACCGTATTCAGATCGACCTTGGCGTCAAGATCAATGAGTCACTGCACTCGATTGGTGCGCGACTGAAACCGCCCCGGCCAGCCTCGACGATCAAACGCGAGATCGATAACAACGGCGTCAACTACAACGACGGACGCAAGTCGGGGTATCGGCGCAAGGAGGCTTTCGGGGCGCGTCAGAGCGGCAAGACTGCACAGGTTAACTATGACGCGTTCGTGGCCCAGGCCCGTTCTGAACAACGTGGCCGGCGGCCCAAGCCTGGCAAGCTTGCTCTTAGCGAGCGGTTACATGATGAGGTACAGACGCGGCTGTTAGAGGAGCACAGTCCCAAGCAGATCGCCAACCGGTTGCCGATGGATTTTCCCGACGAGCAGGAGATGCGGGTGTCCCACGAAACCATCTACCGCTCGATTTATGTTCAAGGCAAAGGCAATCTGCGCCGTGAGCTGCATACCTGTCTGCGTACCGGGCGGGCGTTGCGCAAACCCCAACGCCGCCCCGGCGAGCGCCGCGGCCGTATCCCGGACATGGTCAACATCAGCCAGCGTCCACCCGAGGTTGAGGATCGGGCGGTGCCCGGGCATTGGGAGGGCGATCTGATCCTGGGCAGCACTGCATCGGGCTCGGCGATCGGCACTTTGGTCGAACGAACCACCCGATTCGTGATGCTGCTGCACCTGCCTAACAATCACAGGGCGCTGGCCGTTCAAGACGCGATCGTGGCCAAAGTGGCTAGCCTGCCGGCGATCCTGCGCCGGACCCTGACCTGGGATCAGGGCTCGGAGATGGCCAATCACATCGAGATCGCTGCGGCCGCCGAGTTGGACATCTATTTCTGTGATCCGCATTCACCCTGGCAGCGCGGGACTAACGAAAACACCAACGGACTGCTGCGCCAATACTTTGCTAAAGGCAAAGACTTATCGGTATTCCCGGCCGACTACCTCGACTACGTGGCAACCAAACTCAACCGACGGCCCCGTCAAACCTTGGGCTGGAAAACACCCGCCGAAGCACTCGACGAACTACTCTCAGACCCGTCCAAACCACCCGCTGTTGCATCGATCACTTGAAACCACCAGCCAAACGTGTGTCATAACTGGCCGCTCAGCCGGTCAAAGGCGGGCAGGCAGGCCGAATTTCGCGAACAGTGAGGTGTCGAGGAAAGCGACGACATGGCTGACGCCGCTGTCGGTGACGTCGAGCACCTGCAGTTGGAACGGGAGATGTCTGTCGCCGTCGCGCATGTACATCGCCGCGGCGGGCTGGCCGTTGGCGACCAACGGGAGCAGGCGCATATCACCGGCCGCTTGCGCAGGGCACTGTTGGCGGATGAGGGCGGCGATCGCGGCGGGACCCTGATACCAGCTGACGAACGGGGGCATCTCCCAAACCGCCTCGGCGGTGAACAACTCCACCAGCCGGTCGACGTCGTAGTCCTCGAACGCTGCGATGTAGCGGGCCAACCGATCCTGCGTCTCCGCCGAATCCGGCGCAGCCAGGCGGTCATCGGCGCTGGGCCCGGCCGCGTCCAACTGGGCGCGAGCCCGTTGCAGGAGGCTGTTGACGGCGGCGGTGCTCGCCCCGATCGCGTCGGCCACCTCGGCGGCCTTCCACTGCAGCACGTCGCGCAGCACCAATACCGCCCGCTGCCGCGGCGACAGGTGTTGCAGTGCTGCGACGAACGCCAGCCGCACCGATTCACGCGAGCCGACAATCACCGCGGGGTCAGCCGGATCGTTAGACGTATCAGGCAGCGGCTCCAGCCACGGCACCTCGGTGCGTTCCACCAACTCGGCAGTCGGATCGGAGCTGGGCGTCCCCAGTCCGCTCGGCAACGGTCGGCGCGCCCGACCCTCGAGCGCAGTCAGGCAGGTGTTGGTGGCAATGCGGTGCAGCCACGTCCGTACTGACGACTTGCCCTCGAAACGGTCGAAGGCCTTCCAGGCCCGCAGATAGGTTTCCTGGACCAGGTCTTCGGCGTCGTGCAGCGAACCTGTCATGCGGTAGCAATGCGCAAGCAGTTCACGACGGTAGGGTTCGGCGCGGGTGGAGAAATCGCCGCCTTCGAGGCTTTCTGCGAGGAGGCTCACCCGAGTGAGCCTACGCAGAACGTGTGACATGCTGCCGTTGATGACTACGACCCGTACCGAACGAAACTTCGACGGCGTCGGCGGCGTACGCATCGTCTACGACGTCTGGACCCCCGACACCACGCCACGCGCGGTTGTCGTCCTCTCCCACGGCTTGGGTGAACATGCCCGCCGCTACGACCACGTTGCGCAGCGGTTCGGTGCAGCCGGCCTCGTGACCTATGCGCTCGATCACCGTGGGCACGGCCGTTCGGGCGGCAAGCGGGTGCTGGTCAAGGACATCTCCGAGTACACCGGCGACTTCGACACCCTTGTCGGCATTGCCGCCAAGGAGTACCCGGGATGTCAATGCATCGTGCTGGGCCACAGCATGGGCGGCGGCATCGTGTTCGCCTACGGCGTCGAACGCCCGGACAACTACGACTTGATGGTGCTGTCCGGACCTGCCGTCGCAGCGCAATCCGCCGTGCCGAAGCTGCTGGCGCTGACGGCCAAGACCCTCGGCGCCATCGCTCCGGGTCTGCCGGTGCAAGAGCTCGACGCCAACGCGATATCCCGCGACCCGGCGGTGGTCGACGCTTACAACACCGACCCGTTGGTGCACCACGGCAAGGTGCCCGCCGGCATCGCCCGCGCGCTGCTGCTGGTTGGCGAGACGATGCCGCGTCGGGCGCCGGCGCTGACCGCGCCGCTGCTGGTCGTACACGGTTCGGAAGATCGGCTGATCACCGTCGAGGGCAGCCACCGGCTGGTCCAGGCGGTGGGCAGTCCCGACGTCGAGCTGAAGGTCTATCCCGGGCTGTACCACGAGGTATTCAACGAGCCCGAGCGCGATCAGGTGCTCGACGACGTGGTGTCCTGGATCGACGCGCGGCTGTGAATAGCCGGAAGGCGATGTCGTCCCCGTCTACTAGCTTGGCGGTATGAGCGACGACAAGATGCTGACGCGGATCGCCGCGCTGTTGCGCCAAGCCGAAGGCACCGACAACGTCCATGAGGCCGAGGCGTTCATGGCGGCCGCGCAACGGCTGGCCACTGCGACATCCATCGACTTGGCGGTAGCCCGATCACACGCCGCCAAGCGCACGCCCGCGCAGACGCCGGTCCAGCGCACCATCAGCATCGGCGACGCCGGCACCAAGGGTTTGCGTACCTATGTGCAGCTGTTCGTGGTGATCGCCCACGCCAACGACGTGCGCTGCGATGTGGCGTCCAATTCGACGTTCGTCTATGCCTATGGGTTCGCCGAGGACATCGACACCACCCATGCGCTGTACGCGAGCCTGGTGGTCCAAATGGTGCGCGCCTCGGATGCCTACATCGCTACCGGCGCGCACCGGCCCACCCCGACGATCACCGCGCGGCTCAATTTTCAGCTGGCCTTCGGGTCCCGGATAGGTCAGCGATTGACCGAGACCCGCGAGCAGACTCAGCGTGAAGCCAAGAAGGACCGCGGTCGTGCCCCGGGTACCGCTATTGCGCTGCGCAACAAAGAAATCGAGCTACGTGACTATTACCGCGGTACGTCCAAAGCGCGCGGTACCTGGCAGGCCAGCCGGGCATCGGCGGGCTACTCGTCGGCAGCGCGACGGGCGGGCGATCGGGCCGGTAAGCGGGCGCGGCTGGGCAACAGCGCGGAGCTGTCGGGGGCGCACACCGCGCTGGGTCGGTGAGCAGCGAAGACTCTACTCCCCGCGACGCACAGCGCTCGAAGGTCTATGCCGCTGAGGAATTCGTTCGGACGCTGTTCGAACGCGCCGCTGAACACGGGTCCGGCGACGTCGAATTCTTTGGCGGGCGGGTGACGCTTCCGCCGGAAGCGCGCTTTGCCTCAGTAGCGGCGGTGCAGCGCTACGTCGACGACGTGCTGGCGCTGCCGACGGTGCGGCAGCGGTGGCCGCATATCCTGCCGCTGCGGGTGCGTTCTCGGCGAGCGGCCACCGCGGCGCACTACGAAAGCCATGGTGGGGCAGGCGTTATCGCGGTGCCAGATCGCGACACCGCGGACTGGGCGATGCGTGAACTGGTGGTCCTGCACGAAATCACGCATCATCTGTGCGACGCGCAGCCGCCGCACGGACCTCAGTTCGTCGCGACCATGTGCACACTGGCCGAGCTGGTGATGGGTCCGGAGCTCGGATACCTGTTGCGGGTGGTGTACGCCAAAGAGGGCGTCAGGTAGGGCTACCGTTGAACGGGTGAGCGAAGTAGGCGCGGTGCTCCCCACCGACGCCGACATTCGTGCCCGCGAGGTCGAGGCGCAGATGACCGACGACGAGCGGTTTTCGCTGCTGCGCAGTGTGATGGGCGCCAACGAATTGTTGCCGGTGCGCGATGAGCGCATTCCGCCCGACGTCCCGATGAGTGCCGGTTATGTGCCCGGCGTCCCGCGCCTCGGTGTGCCGGCACTGCTGATGAGTGACGCCAGTCTGGGAATCACCAACCCCGGCTTCCGGCCGGGAGATACTGCCACCGCGCTGCCCGCCGGTCTGGCGCTGGCCGCCGGCTTTGATCCGGGGCTGGCCCGTGGCGCTGGAGAGGCGATCGGATCTGAGGCCCGCAGCCGGGGCTTCAACGTGCTACTGGCCGGTGGTATCAATCTCGCCCGCGACTCGCGTAATGGCCGAAACTTCGAGTACCTCTCCGAGGACCCGCTTTTGAGTGCCACAATCGCGGCCGCATCGATCGAGGGCATCCAGCGGCAAGGCGTCATATCCACGATCAAGCACTACTCGCTGAACTGCAACGAAACCAACCGGCACTGGCTGAATGCCGTTATCGAACCGTCTGCCCACCGCGAATCGGACCTGCTGGCGTTCGAAATCGCCATCGAGCGCGCGCAACCCGGCGCGGTGATGACTGCCTACAACAAAGTCAACGGCGACTACGCAGGCGGCAACGACATCTTGATCAATGATGTGCTGAAAATTGCTTGGGGATACCGCGGTTGGGTGATGTCCGACTGGGGCGCGACACGAAGCTGGGAATTCGCGCTCAACGGCCTCGATCAGGAATCCGGAGCGCAGATCGACACATTGTTCTGGCAGGCAGAGGCGTTCGGTGACCAGCTCAAAGCCGCCTATGCCGCAGGCAAACTATCCAAAGAGCGCCTGTCAGACATGACGCGCCGGATCCTGCGGTCCATTTTCGCTGTCGGTGCCGATCGATGGGACGCCGCGCCCGCGCCGGATATGCATGCCCACCACGGCATCGCGTTACAGGTTGCTCGGCAGGGCATCGTCTTGTTGAAAAACGATGGGGTGCTGCCGCTTTCACCCGATGCCAGCATCGCCGCGGTCGGCGGATGCGCGCAACTGGGTGTAGTGGCCGGTTGCGGGTCGAGCACCGTGGTTCCGCCCGGCGGCTATGCTCAAGTGATCCCGCTCGGCTGGCCTGGGGGTCTACGCAACCTCTATGTATTGCCGTCGTCACCGGTAACCGAGCTGCGGACCCATCTCCCGGGCGCGCGGGTGGAGTTTGATCCCGGTATCAGCCCGGCGGAGGCGGCGTTGGCGGCACGACGCGCAGATGTCGCGATCGTGTTCGCTGTCCGCGTGGAAGGGGAAGGCCTCGACAGCGTCGACATGTCGCTGCCCTGGGGTCAAGACGCGGTGATCGCCGCTGTCGCTGAAGCCAACCCGAATACGGTGGTGGTGCTGCAGACCGGTAATCCGGTCGAGATGCCCTGGCGCGGCGCGGTCAGGGCGATTGTGCAGACCTGGTACCCAGGGCAGGCCGGCGGTCAGGCGATCGCGGAAATCCTTGCCGGGCATGTCAATCCGTCGGGCCGATTGCCGATCACCTTTCCCGTCGACCTGGGCCAGACTCCGCGGCCCGAGTTACCGGGGCTAGGCGAACTGTGGGGGACTCCAACGACGATCGACTACACCGAAGGTGCCGAGGTCGGCTATCGGTGGTTCGCCAAGCAGGGCCGCGCCCCGCTGTTCGCGTTCGGGCACGGCCTGTCCTACACGACCTTCGAGTACCGCGATCTACAGGTACACGGCGGCGCCACCGTCATCGCACGCTTCACCGTGGCGAATACCGGCAACCGCCGCGGCGCCGACGTGCCACAGCTATATCTGACAGCGGCCCCGGCGGGAGCACGCATGCGATTGCTCGGTTTCGAGCGGGTTGAACTCGAGCCGGCCGAAACTCGCCTGGTCACCATCGAGGCGGACCCGCGGCTACTGGCCCGCTATGACGGGGATGCCGGCAGCTGGCGAATCGATGAGGGCTTGTATGCGGTGGCAATCGGCGCGTCGGCAAGCGCATTGAAACTGACCGCGGAAACCGAGCTAGCCGGCCGCCACTTCGGGCGATGACCGGCTAGCCCGGACCGCGAATTCCGTATCTAGCTGACAGCGACCAGTTCGTCGCCGCAGGTGCAACGGTACGGTTCGCCCGCACCGGCGCAATGGCATGCGACCTCGATACGAACACGGCACCCGCAGCCCTCGTGGCCACAGGTGAGAACAGTGCCTGCCTCGTTGCTGCCCATGTGTTTCACCCTTATCTGTGTCGGGGACCCCAGTTGCTCGGCGGGATCCGGGTACTTCCGAGTGCCTGTCCTGCCGCGGACAACCACCCGCTCAACATATACCCCATACGGGTATGCCGTAAAGGCCTGCGACGGAACTTTGTGGCGCCGATCCGCTAGCGTGGACCGCATGACCCCGCAGCCGAATCCCAAGGACGTGGACGCATTTCTGGACACCACCGTCGTCGGCGACGATCCGGAATTGACCGCGGTGCTCGACGCCAGTGCGGCGGCTGGGTTGCCGCAGATCGCTGTTTCGGCTCAACAAGGCAAGTTTCTTTACCTGCTGGCCGGCGCGATCCGGGCGCGGCGAATCCTGGAGATCGGCACGCTGGGTGGTTACAGCACGGTCTGGTTGGCCCGCGCAGCCGGTCCGGACGGGCAGGTGGTGACGCTGGAATATGAACCCAAGCACGCCGAGGTGGCGCGAGCGAACATGTCTCGCGCGGGCGTCGATGACCGAGTAGAGGTAGTGGTCGGCCCCGCGTTGGAGACATTGCCGACGCTGACCGGCGGCCCGTTTGACTTGGTATTCATCGACGCCGACAAAGAAAACAACCTGGGCTACCTGGATTGGGCGGTTCGGCTGGCCAGGCCGGGGTCAGTCATCCTGGTGGACAACGTGATTCGTGAAGGGCACATCTTGGCGCCCGCACCCGATGATCATCTGATGGAGGTGGTGCGCCAGACGCTGCAGGTGATGGGTGAGCATCCGCGCCTGGATACCGCCGTGATCCAAACGGTCGGCGCCAAAGAATGGGACGGCTTCGCGATGGCCTTGGTCAAGTGACCGTCAGGGCGTCAGAGCCTCGACCGCCTGCTGAGCCGACGTGATCGTGCTGATCCGCAACGCGGTCTCGCCGGCGTAGAGGGCGCAAGAGTCCACCGCCGAATCCGGCATGCCCGCCAGCGGCGCCAATGGTGTGAACACCGGCAGCGCAGCAGATTGCAGGCGGGTGAGCTTGCCGGGGTCGAGATTGGCGAGCACGGACAGCCACCGGCTGCTGGCGCTGATGGCACTGGGCAATGCCTTCGCGGACCCGTCGCCGCGGCACCAGCGACGGGTGGCCGCGTTCGGAACAACTCGGTGCCGTAACGGCCAACTCACGCTGAATAGCGTGGTTTCCACCGTCTTCTCGGCGTTGATGACGCGCCGCTGGTATTCGGGATGTGCGCCGGCTTCTTTGGTCAACAGGAACTTCGTGCCGGCGATGACGCCGACGGCTCCGTTGTCGAGCGCCGCGCGGGTGTCGGCGGCGGTGGCGATGCCGCCGGCTGAGAACACCGGACGGCCGCCGGCTGCCGCCAACGCCTGGGGTAGGAACTCGAGCGCCGGTACGGTTCCCACCAGATGGCCGCCGGCTTCGCGGCCCTGTGCGATCAAACCGTCAGTGCCCCAGCTGATTGCCTCGCGGGCCTGGGTGTCGGTGCCGACCATCACGAAGACGAAGATCCCGGCGTCGCGCAGGCGCTCGACAATGTCACCATCACCGCCGAATGCCACCACCGCAACGTCGACCCGGTTGTCGATGCAGACGTCGACGTGACCGCGCCGCACGAAGGGCATGAGCAGGTTGACCGCGACGGCGCGGCCAGGCGCCTCAGCCCGCACTTGGTCGATCGCCGCTCGCAGTTGGGCGGGGGGCGCCAGCCCCAGCGTGCCTAGGCCGCCGGCGCTGGCGACGGCACCGGCCAGGCGTGCCCCGGCCAGTCCGCCGCCCATGCCGGCTTGGCCGATCGGGACGTCGAGTCGCAGTCGATCCGCGATGTCCATGGCTCACCTTTCCTGTTCGGCGCGAGCGTGCGCAGTCCCGGCCCAGTGCCCGGCGTGTCGGCCGGGGACACGCACGCTCGCGCAAGAGGCAGGAGCGCACTTAGCTGCAGACCGCGCCGATCGCAGCTGAGCCGACCAGCTTGACGTACTTGGCCAATACGCCGGTGGTGTACCGCGGCGGCAGCGGAGTGAAACCGGCACGGCGAGCGGCGAACTCGTCGGCATCGACCAAGACGTCGAGGGTCGCGTTGGCCACGTCGAGCCGGACGCGGTCGCCGTCGCGCAGGAAGGCGATCGGTCCGGCGTCGACGGCCTCGGGGGCGACATGCCCGACGCACAAGCCGGTAGTGCCGCCGGAGAACCGGCCGTCGGTCAGCAACAGCACATCCTTGCCCAGGCCGGCGCCCTTGATGGCGCCGGTGATCGCCAGCATTTCGCGCATTCCGGGCCCGCCCTTGGGCCCCTCGTAGCGGATCACCACCGCGTCGCCTGCGGTGATGGTGCCGTCTTCGAGGGCATCCAGCGCCGCCCGCTCCCGGTCGAAAACCCTTGCCGTGCCCTCGAAGACGTCGGAGTCGAAGCCGGCCGACTTGACCACGGCGCCCTCCGGCGCCAGCGATCCGTGCAGGATGGTGATGCCCCCGGTCGGATGGATCGGGTTGTCCAAGGCGCGCAGCACCTTGCCGTCGGGATCCGGCGGGGCGATGTGCGCGAGGTTGTCGGCCACAGTTTTGCCGGTCACCGTCAGGCAGTCACCGTGCAACAGGCCGGCATCCAGCAGCGCCTTCATCATCACCGGCACCCCGCCGATACGGTCGACGTCGAACATCACATGGCGCCCGAACGGCTTGACGTCGGCCAGGTGCGGGACCTTCGACCCGATGCGGCTGAAGTCGGCCAGCGACAGCTCGACGCCGGCCTCGTAGGCGATGGCCAGCAGATGCAGCACCGCGTTGGTCGAGCCGCCGAACGCCATCACCACCGCGATCGCGTTCTCGAACGCCTCCTTGGTGAGGATGTCGCGGGCGGTGATGCCGCGACGCAGCAATTCGACCACGGCCTGACCGCTGTGCCGTGCGAAGGCATCCCGGCGGCGATCGGTTGCCGGCGGCGCCGCACTGCCGGGCAGTGACATCCCCAGCGCCTCGGCCGCACTGGCCATCGTGTTGGCGGTATACATACCGCCGCAGGCGCCCTCGCCGGGGCAGATGGCCCGCTCGATCGCGTCGACGTCTTCGCGCGGCATCAGCCCACGCGCACACGCGCCGATCGCCTCGAAGGCGTCGATGATCGTCACGTCACGCTCGCTACCGTCGGACAGCTTGGCCCGCCCCGGCAGGATCGACCCCGCGTAGAGAAACACCGCCGCCAGATCCAGTCGGGCAGCCGCCATCAGCATCCCCGGCAGCGACTTGTCACAGCCGGCCAGCAGCACCGAGCCGTCAAGGCGCTCGGCCTGCATCACAGTTTCGACGCTGTCGGCGATCACTTCACGGGACACCAACGAGAAGTGCATGCCCTCGTGACCCATCGAGATGCCGTCGGACACCGAAATCGTGCCGAACTCAAGCGGATAGCCGCCCGCAGCGAAGACGCCGTCCTTCACGGCCTTGGCCAGCCGGTCCAGCGACAGGTTGCACGGCGTGATCTCGTTCCACGACGAGGCCACCCCGATCTGGGGTTTGGCGAAGTCGTCGTCATCCATGCCGACCGCGCGCAACATTCCACGCGCGGCGGCTTTTTCCAGGCCGTCGGTGACGTCGCGGCTGCGGGGTTTGATGTCCGGGGCGACGGTCGACGTGTCAGTGCTGTGGGCCATTGGCCAAGTATGCTCGTGACCTCGTAGCCGCCCAAATTATTTTAATACCCCACAGGGGTATAGGGTACTGTGGCGGTAGGCCGGCGTGAATTGTGCAGCTCGGTATCAAGATGCTGGGAGGGTAGATGACATCCGCGCACGGGTATTCGCCACAGAAGGACAACTACGCCAAGCGGCTGCGCCGCATCGAAGGCCAGGTGCGTGGCATCGCGAAGATGATCGACGACGACAAGTACTGCATCGACGTCCTCACCCAGATCAGCGCCGTCAACAGTGCGCTGCGCTCGGTGGCGCTGAACCTGCTGAACGAACACCTGGGTCATTGCGTCACCCGCGCGGTGGCCGACGGCGGCGACGAGGCCGAGGAGAAGCTCGCGGAAGCCTCTGCCGCGATCGCGCGACTCGTCCGGTCCTGATCGGCGGGCCGCGCCGAAACGCGTGATTGAGTAATCGGCGTGGCGGCAGTGCGTACGGTAGGTGCAGCGCGATCGTGTCGTAAGCCGGCCGACGCCACATCCGACGCCATGACTGCCCACACCGGAACAACCAGCACCAGACCGTGGACGCCGCGGATCGCGATGCAGTTGACGGTGCTGGCCGCGGCGGCGTTCATCTATGTCACCGCCGAAGTCGTGCCGGTCGGCGCCCTGCCGGCCATTGCCCGCGACCTGCACGTCAGCTTGGCTCTGGTCGGTACTCTGCTGTCCTGGTACGCGCTGGTGGCGGCGTTGACGACGATCCCGCTGGTGCGCTGGACCGCGCATTGGCCGCGGCGGCGGACGCTGTTGTTGACGCTGGTCTGTCTGACCGCCTCCCAACTCATCTCGGCGCTGGCCCCAAATTTCGGGGTACTGGCCGGCGGCCGGGTGCTCTGCGCGATCACCCACGGTCTGATGTGGTCGGTGATCGCACCGATCGCGACCCGGCTGGTGCCGCCCAGCCACGCCGGCCGCGCAACGACGGCGATCTATGTGGGCACCAGCCTGGCGCTGGTGGTGGGCAGCCCGCTGACGGCGGCGATGAGCTTGGTGTGGGGCTGGCGGTGGGCCGTCGTGTGCGTCACCGTCGCCGCGGCGATCGTCACCGCCGCAGCATGGCTGGTGTTGCCGGAGATGGTGCTGTCTGCCGAGCAGCTGGAGCGGGTCGGCCCCGCAGCCCGTCACCACCGCAACGGCCGGTTATGGACAGTCAGCTTGCTCACCATGGTGGCGGTCGGGGGCCATTTCATCTCCTACACCTTCATCGTGGTGATCATCCGCGACGTCGTCGGCATCCGCGGACCGAATCTGGCCTGGGTGCTGGCCATATACGGCGTTGCCGGCCTGGTGGCCGTTCCGGTGGTGGCACGCCCGTTGGACCGCCGACCCAAACGTGCGGTCATCATCTGTATGACCGGCTTGGCGGCAGCGTTTGTCCTGCTGACCGGACTCGCCTTCGGCGGACAGCGCGCCGCGGCCACAGCGCTGGTGGGAACCGGTGCCATCGTGCTGTGGGGTGCGATGGCGACGGCCGTGTCGCCACTGCTGCAGTCGGCGGCGATGCGGAACGCCGCCGACGACCCCGACGGCGCGTCCGCGCTGTATGTCACGGCGTTTCAGGTCGGCATCATGGCGGGTTCGCTGGCCGGCGGGCTGCTCTTTGAGCACAGCGTGCCGGTGATGCTGGCCGCGTCGGCGGCCCTGATGGGTGTCGCGCTGGCGGGGATGACGGCGAGCCGGCACATGTTCGACGTGCCCGTGCCGGCGGAGCGGCCGTAACGTTCCCCACTGCACACCGATTAACACAGCAGGTCAGCGCTGTGAAGCGGCGCGCGCCACGCTCGCTGAGCCGGTAGCGGATCGCCGTGCTGTGCCACACTGGTTGAGATTGTGACTGGAGGTATGCATATGTCGCGACGCACGAGGCGCTTTCTCGTCGCCGCCGCCAGTACGGCCGGGATGGCCGCTGTGCTGACGCTGGGCAGTGGTTCGGCATTGGCCGACCCCGACCAGCCGCCGCCCGATCCGGCTGCGGTGGATGCCGCGCCGGCCGACCCGCCGGCCCCGCCGCCCTGGGCGGATCCGTTCGCGCCGCCCCCGCCGCCGCCGGACGCACCGGCGCCACCTCCCGCGGAGCCGCTCGCGGCCCCGCCGCCGGGTGCGGCGTCACCGGCCGCTGCCGCCCCCGCCGGACCGGCAGCCGGGCAGAACCCAGAGCCGTTCACCGGCCAGCCGCCGTTCCTGCCGCCGACGTTCACACCGGTCAGCGGCTCGATGGTGGGGGTGGCCCAGCCGATCATCATCAACTTCCAGCGGCCGATCGCCGACAAGCCGATGGCCGAGCAGGCGATCCACATCTCGTCGACCCCGCCGGTGCCCGGCAAGTTCTACTGGATGACGCCCAGCCAAGTGCGCTGGCGCCCGATCAACTTCTGGCCGGCCCACACCAACGTGCACATCGATGCCGCTGGAACCACGTCGGACTTCCACACCGGGGACGCGCTGGTGGCAACGGCCGACGATGCCACGCACACGATGACCGTCACGCGTAACGGGACCGTGGAGAAAACCATCCCGATGTCGATGGGAATGGCGGCCGGCGGTCACCACACGGCCAACGGCACCTATTACGTGCTCGACAAGAAGGCCAAGATGGTGATGGATTCCACCACGTACGGGGTGCCGGTCAACTCGACCTACGGCTACAAGGTGGATGTCGAGAATGCCGTCATGTTCGACAACAGCGGTGACTTCGTCCACAGCGCGCCGTGGTCGGTGGCCGATCAGGGCAAGCGAAACGTCAGCCACGGCTGCATCAACATCAGCCCGTCGAACGCCAAGTGGTTCTTCGACAACTTCGGCACCGGTGATCCCATCGTGGTGAAGAACTCCGTCGGTACCTACAGCAAGAACGACGGCTCCAACGACTGGCAGCTCTAGCTCGTCGCGAGAGTGCAACTGCCGACGGCGGTACTCGTAAAACGCGTCGGTAGTTGCACTTTCGCGATCAGTACTTAGTTCCAGATGCGCACCCGGCGGGCCGGGTCCAGGTACAGCGCGTCGCTTTCGGCCACATCGAAGGCGTCGTAAAAGGCGTCGAGGTTGCGGATCACGCCGTTGCAGCGAAACTCCGGCGGGGAGTGCGGGTCGATCGCCAGGCGCCGGATCGCTTCGGCCTCACGTGATTTGGCCCGCCACACCTGTGCCCAGCCGAAGAACACCCGCTGCACACCGGTCAGCTCGTCGATCACCGGGGCGGGTCGGCCGTTCAGCGACAACTGATAGGCCAGCAGCGCGATCGACAACCCGCCCAGATCGCCGATGTTCTCCCCGACGGTGAACGCGCCATTCACGTGGTGGCCATCGTCGAGCCCGCGGGGTGTGTAGACCTCGTACTGCTCGACCAGTGCCCTGGTGCGTGCGCCGAACTCGGTGCGGTCATCGTCGGTCCACCAATCGACGAGGTTGCCGTCGCCGTCGTACTTGGCGCCTTGGTCGTCGAAGCCGTGGCCGATCTCGTGGCCGATCACCGCGCCGATACCGCCGTAGTTGGCGGCGTCGTCGGCCTCGGGATCAAAAAAGGGCGGCTGTAAAATCCCTGCCGGGAAGACGATTTCATTCATCCCCGGGTTGTAGTAGGCGTTGACGGTCTGCGGTGTCATGAACCACTCGTCACGATCGACCGGACCGCCCAGCTTGGCCAGTTCGCGGTCATGGTTGACCGCATAACCGCGGCGGTAGTTGCCGTAGAGGTCGTCGCGATCGATCACCAGCGTCGCATAGTCGCGCCATTTCTTCGGGTAGCCGACCTTGGCGGTGAACTTGTCCAGCTTGTCCAGCGCGCGTTGCCGGGTCTGCGGTGTCATCCAGTCCAGGCTGGTGATGCTGATCCGATACGCCTCGCGCAGGTTGTGCACCAGCGCATCGATGCGTGCTTTGGCGTCCGGTGGGAAATGCCGCTGCACATAGAGCTTCCCGACGGTGTCGCCCAACAGGCCCTCCACCAGCGACACGCCACGCTTCCAGCGCTCCCGGATCTCCTCGGCCCCAGTCAACCTGCGGCCGTAGAACGCGAAGTCCTCGCCCACCAGCGCATCGGTGAGCAATCCGGCGCGGGAATGAATCAACCGCCAGCGCGCCCACCGCTTCCAGTCGTCGAACTCCTCGCCGCGCCACAGTGCCGCGAACGCGGTGAGGTAATCCGGTTGGCGCACAACGAGTTCGGTGACTTGCTCGGGCGTGCTGCCCAGCCCGCCCACCCAGCCGGCCCAACCGAATCCCGGCGCCTGGGTCTCTAAGTCAGCCAACGTGCGCAGGTTGTAGGTGAGCTCGGCGTCGCGGCGTTTGACCACGTCCCAGTGCGCGGCGGCGAGCTTGGTCTCCAGGGCCACGATCCGGGCCGCGGTCTCAGCGTGTTCCGCCGGATCTCCGCCGTACACCAGCGCGAACATCCGCGCGATGTGGCCGGGGTAGGCGGCCAACAGCTCGGCGTGCTGCTCGTCGCGGTAGTAGGACTCGTCGGGCAACCCGATGCCGGACTGGGTGACGTGCACCAGGTAGCGGGTCGAATTCTTCGAATCGGTGTCGATGTACATGCCGGCCCCGCCGCCCACGCCGGTGCGCTGCAACGCGCCGACGACGGCCGCCAGCGCGTCGGGGTCGCCGGCCTCGTCAATGCTGGCCAACTCGTCGAGCAGCGGCGCTACGCCGCGGCGTTCCACGGCGTCCTCGTCGAGAAAGCTGGCGTAGAGGTCGCCGATGCGTTGTTCATCGGAGCCGGCGGCCGCGCCGGTTTCGCCGGCCTCCGCGATCAGGTCACGGACTTGGATCTCTGCCCGGTCGAACAGTGAGCGAAAGGCACCGTCGGTGGCGCGGTCGGCCGGGATCCGATATTCGTCCAGCCAGCGGCCGTTGACGTGACCGAACAGGTCGTCTTGGGGGCGGGCACTGGTGTCGACGTGGCTCAGGTCGATACCCGAGCGGATAGCTTCTACCGTCACCCCGCCATCCTTCCATCTTCAGCGGCGGTGGCCGGGCGGCTGCAGGCGCCCGGTAGCCTCACGGCCATGCCCGACGGGGAGCAGACCGAGCCGACGGCCGCCGACGAGACAGCCGAACCGTTAGGTGGGCCGGTCTTCTCGGCCTACGGCATGGCATCGGCGGTGCTGGGCGTGCTGTCGGTTGCTGCGATCGTGCTGGGCGGGCTCATCTGGTCTGCGCACCGCAGTGACCTCGACGAGCGCCACTACCAGAGCCGGGTTCTGCAGACAGCCGCGGATTGGGCCGGGGTGCTGATCAACATGACCACCGACAACGTCGACTCCAGCCTGCAGCGGCTACACGACGGCACCGTCGGCCAACTCAACGTCGATTTCGACTCCGCGATCCAGCCCTACCGCCAAGTGGTGCAGAAACTGCAGACCCGCAGCGCCGGCCGGATCGAGACCATCGCGATCGAAGCGGTGCGCCACGACCCGGACGCCCAGCCCGGTACCCGCCGGCCGGCTGAACCGCTGCCGGCTGGGATGGCCCGCCGAACCGACTCCGTCATGGTGGCCGCCACGTCGGTCAGTGAGAACGCCGGGGGCAAGCCGCGGATCGTGCCCTGGAGTCTGCGGCTCGGCGTCTCTGACGTGGACGGCAAGCTGCTGATCTCACGCCTGGAGTCGATTCGATGAGGAACGCGTGGCGGTTATTGGCGTTTGATGTGGCAGCGCCGGTGGCCGCGATCGGCGCGCTGCTGATGATCGGGGTTGTTCTGGGCTGGCCGCTGTGGTGGGTATCGGCCTGCTCGGTGCTGGTCCTGTTGATCGTCGAGGGCGTGGTGGTCAATTTCGCGCTGCTGCGCCGTGATTCGGTCACCGTCGGCACCGACGACGACGGGCCCGGGCTGCGACTGGCCGTGGTGGGCGTCTGTGTCGCTGCGCTGGTGGCCGCCGTGGTGGTCGGGTATACCCGTTGGACCGTGCCGGACCGCGACCTCAAACACGACGCGACCGAGGTGGTGGCCGTCGCGACCCGACTGGCCGAGGCGACGGGGTCGTTCACCCCGAGTGCGCCCAACGCCTCGATCGATCGCGCGACAGCAATGATGGTGCCCGACAAGGCGGGTGCGTTCAAGGAGCAGTACCTAACGGCCACCGAAGACGTGAACCACCGCCACGTCACTGCGCAGGCTCAGACACTGTCGGCCGGCGTCGAGGCGATCGGCCCGTCGCGGGCTGTGGTGGCGGTGATCCTGCGGGTGACCCAGAGCGCACCGGGGGAGGAGCCCAGCCGTGGCAGCCGTGCCCTGCAGATTGCCCTCACCAAGGACAGCGGCCGCTGGCTGGTGCTCGATTTGGCCCCGATCAACCCCCATTAGCGGCAACCGGCGCCGGCGTCAGCGCAGGCGCGCGTGCTCGACCATCAGGCAACGGTCCATCACGACGTGCAGCCCTGCGGCAGCCGCCTCCCGGCCCACCTGCTCATGCCATAAACCCTGCTGCAGCCACAGGGTTTTCGGGTGCGGTTCCAGAGCGAGCGTGTCGGCCAGCACAGAGGGCAACTCCTCGAGGCGGCGGAAGACGTCGACCATGTCGGGTATTACGGGCAGGTCGGATAGGCGCGGGTAAACCTTGGCGCCGTCGATTTCAGTGATCGTCGGGTTGACCGGAAACACCTGATACTGGCCGGTCGAGATCAGATACGAGTAGATCTCATAGCTTGGTCGGCTGTGGTTGGCCGATGCCCCGACCACTGCGATCGTCTGGGTGTCCTGCAGGATGCGTCGCAGCGCGGCGGCATCGGGCTGACCGGTCATCAGTTGTTGCCGGGCGGACGACGCGTACGCGCGTTGGCAAACCGGTCGGACAGCCGGCGCATCCGGATCATCAGCGACGCCGACGGGCTGTCCGCGGCATCGAGATAGCCGGCGAACTCGTCGACGGGTACACCGATGCGCGACGCGAATTCGTCTTGTTCGAGCCCGGATCGCTCGACCAGCACCTGCACGTGGCGAGCGACTTCTTTACGCTCGTTGGCTTCCAGGTGCGCGCGGGCACGCTCCAGCACCTCTGCGAGCGCTTTGGCGATCCCGTAGGGACGCGAGCGCTCCAGCACCTCTTCGACCTGGCGGGCGGTCCGCCCGTACGGGTCACGTTTGAGAGCGACGGCGATTCGTTTCCAGGTGGCGATATCGCCGCTTTCCAGCGCCGAACTGATCGCCGAAGTGGGCCAGAACTCGACCGGCTGATCGGCTTGGGAGGCACCGCCGCGCGGCGGCGACACCGGACCGCGGTCGGCGGCGGGCCGACGTGGCGCCGGCCCGGGGCGTCGGTCCGCTGCCAACGTCACCTCGCATCCTCCAGCATTGCTACCGCCACCGACAGGCAGCGCGCTCTGACCTTCTCCCAGTCTGCCTTCCCTTCCGGGTCCGGCCAACCGTCCTCGTCCACATCGGCGGGATGTGGATCCGCGAGCCGACGCACCAACTGGGTAGCGATCCATTGCCGCCTGGCTGATTGACAACCGTAGTACCTGTCCATCCCGGCCAGCACCACCGCGGCGGTTTCAGGCTCCATGACGTCGACCAGCTCAGCAAATTCGGCGTAGTCGCGGCTGCTGTTGCGGGACATGATCAGGTAACCCTTGAAACGCAGCGTTTCGGCGCCGGTGGGGATTTGCAGGCGGTCGCCGGTGGGCAACTGTACGTGGGTGGTTTCCACCGGGCTGCGCCGCTCGCACACCGGCTGTTCGACGTCGCTGTCGGAGGCTTCGGTTTGCAACGCGTCCAGCGCCACCGAGAGCCGGCCGCGCCATACCGTGACCGGGTGCACCGGGCGCACGGCCCGCGGTGCCGCCCGCACGCCGTTGCGGTACGCCAGGCCGCCGACGAATTTGCGCGCCCTTGATCCACCGTTGCCGGCGGCCGCGGTAACCAGGGCGGTCCGGTTGGTGGAGGCGTCGTCGCCGCCTTTAACCCGTCCCCGTAGCTCGCCGCCGCGCCCGCTTCCGGTGAACGCCAGCGGGTCGGCCACGCAGATCGCATCGGGGGCAAGGTTCTTGAGTTTGGCCGCGGACTTGAGCACCATGCGCAGGTCGGCGCCGGGCACCACCGGCGCGGAGATGTCGTCGGGAATCATCACCACGTCGCCCAGATCCACCGTCGGCAGCGGCTTTTCGAAGTCCACCGACGGCAGGATGCGGTGCAACCAGCCCGGCAGCCACCAGTTCCACTGGTCGAACATCGCCATCAGCGCCGGGACCATCACCAGTCGCACCACGGTGGCATCCACCGCGATCGCAACCGCGCACGCCACCCCGATCTCGGCGACCAGCGGCATGCCGGCGAACGCGAAACCGATGAACACCGCGATCATGATCAGCGCCGCGCTGGTGATGGTGCGCGCACTGGTGCTCACGCCGTAGGCCACCGCGTCATGGGTGTTGCCGGTCTGCAGGAAGCGTTCCCGGATCCGGGTCAGCAAGAAGATCTCGTAGTCCATCGACAAGCCGAAGGTCATTGCCAGGACCAGGGGCGGAACCGTGCTGTCGATCGAGGTGATCGGTGTGAAGCCGAGCTTTTCCAGCCAGCCCCACTGGAAAACCATCACCAGGCTGCCGTAGGCGGCCGCCACCGACAACACGGTCATCACCACGCCTTTGAAGGCCAACAACACCGACTGGATCGACACCAGCAGCATGACGAACGCGATCAGCGCAACGAACACCAGCACCAGCGGCTGCGTCTTCGACACCTGGTCGTCGAAATCTTTGATCAGCGCGGTCGGCCCGCCCACGTCCACTTGTGCCGAGCCGACTTCCGGCAGGCGAGACAGCTGGGTCCGCATCCAGTCGATGGTGTTGCGGGCAGCCAGACTCTCGGGGTCGACCGACAACACCGCAGAAAGCATCGCGCTGCTGTTGTCGTCGGCGAACACCGGCGGTGCCACGGTCACGATGTCGGGGGCTTGGGCGATTTCGTGGCGGATCGCCCCGAGTGCCTGGCTGTGGCCCGGCGAGGATGCGTCTCCGTTCGGGAAGGTCACCAGCACCTGCACCGGGCCCAGCGCGCCGGGTCCCAGCGCTTCGGCCGCCCCTGCCACGCCGGCGCGGATCTCATGTGACGAGTCGAACTGGCGCAGCAGGCTGTTGCCCAAAATCATCGACAGCGCCGGCGCCGCCATCGCGATCAGGACCGCCGACGCGGCCAACGCCGATGCCCACGGCCGGCGCATCACCCAACCGATCCAGAGGGTCCAGAACCGTGACACCGTGGTCTCGGGTCGCCGCGACCAGTGCAGCGCCGCGGATCTCTTGGCGGCCGCCCGCCCGAACGTCGCCAGCACCGCCGGCGTCATCGTGGTCGAGGTCAGCATCGCCACCGCGACCGCAAGGATCGCGCCCGTCGCCATCGACGCCAGCGCCGGGGTGTCGATCAGGTAGATCCCGGTCAACGAGGCGATGACCGTCATACCGGACAGCACCACCGCCAGTCCCGAGGTGCCCATCGCCGCGTCGACGGCCTCCTGCGGCTGACGTCCGGCCCGCAGTTCCTCGCGGAAGCGCATCAAGATGAACAGCGAATAGTCGACGGCCAGCGCGATGCCGAACATCGACACCGTGGAGGTCACGAACACCGACATCGTGGTGTAAGCCGACAGCAGATAGACCAGGCCCATCGTGATGGCGACCGTGCAGATGCCGAGTGCGAGCGGGATCGCCGCGGCCGCAAGCGAACCGAACACCGCGAGCAGCACGATCAGAATGATCGGCAAATTCCATCGCTCGGCGGCAGCGATGTCGTGTTTGGTGTTGGCCGCCGCGGCCGTGCTGAGCGCACCCTGGCCGATGACATACAGGCGCACCCGCCCGTTCTCGATCTGCCCGGACCGGTCACCGTGGACACCGACTTTGGTGCGCAGCTTCTTGGCGGCGTCACTGGCGCTGGCGCCGGTGTTGTTGGAGTCCAGTCGCAGCGACACCACATAGGGACGGTCCGGCTGCGGCGCCCGTTGGGTGGGGTTGGGCACGATCGCCACGTCGGCCACTTCGCCGGCAACCCGCTTCAGCATCGCGACCGCGTCGTTCATGTCTTGGTAGCTGGCGTCCGCGCGCGGCGCGGCCACCAACGCCAGCGGTGATGCGCCCTGGTCGGGGTAATGCGCCTCGAGTTCGTCATGGACGCTCAGCGACTGCGAGCCGGCCACCTCGAAGCCGCCGCCAGTCAGGTGGCCCGATTCGGTCACCGTCAGATAGATCGCGGGGATCAGCGCCAGCAGCCAACCCGTGAAGACCAACCAGCGGAATCGGCGCAGGTTACTGCTGAGGCGCATTATGAATTGCTGGATTTCGTGTCTCCCCGCATTCTCCCGCGTTGCGTGCAGGCGAGCCTACCGCAGCATGGGGTAATGTTTTGCGGCTTGGCGGTCTCTGAGCAGCAACAACTCGGCAACGGGGTGCCGATCCACAGCAGCCTCTCAGCGGTGCGAATTGGCCGGGTCGCTGCACCCGATGGCAGGATGTCCGGTGATCGCCGACGTCGAGGAGTTATCGATGAGTTTCCTGTCCGGGAGCACACCGCGCCGCAGCCTGCTGGGCGTGCTGGCCGCCACTGCCCTGGGCGGCACCGCGGCGCTGTCGTTGGCTGTGCCGTCGGCGGTCGGTGCCTCGGATCCCTGCGCTGCCAGCGAGATGGCCCGGACAGTCAGCTCCGTGGCGAAGTCCGCTGGTGACTATCTGGATTCACACCCGGAGACCAACCAGGCGATGACCACGATCATGCAGCAGCCGGCCGGACCCCAATCGGTCGCGTCGTTGAAGACCTACTTCGAAGCCAACCCCAAGGTGGCCGGCGATTTGACGGCGATCTCGCAGCCGCTCACCGGCTTGTCGACCCGGTGCAAGCTGCCGATTTCGATCCCTCAGGTGCTCGGGGCCATGCAGGCTGCGCAGGGCGGGCTTCCGGGTGGGCTGCCCGGTGGCTTGCCGGGAGGTGCAGCGGCGCAGGCGGTCGCCGGGATGCAGGGCACGGTTCCGGCGGCGACGGGACCGCTTCCGGGTCCGCCCCCGGCGCCGTCAACCCCGGGCAGGTAGGCGCTCAGCCCTCGTTTCGCACCGATTTGTTGGCGTGCTGCTCCAGCGGGGGGAGCGGGCCTTGCAGTGCGTTGTCGGACGGATCGGCGGGCGAGGTTCCGTTTTGCGGTGTCGCCGGCCCGGTGTGAGCCGAAGCGTCGGTTGTGGTCTCGGTTTCAGCGTTCGTTTCCAACGCGTCAGGGTCGGCCTCGTTCTCGGTGCGGAACATGAAGAAGAACGCCACCCAGCCGATTGCGGCCAGCAACAACCAGCTGATCAGCCGGTAGATCAGCAT
This sequence comes from Mycobacterium sp. NGS51, assembly GCF_059812525.1. NCBI lineage: Bacteria > Bacillati > Actinomycetota > Actinomycetes > Mycobacteriales > Mycobacteriaceae > Mycobacterium > Mycobacterium sp. NGS51. Next base: position 59,238 of record NZ_JCALCV010000007.1, on the reverse strand, counting down.
CGCCGAGATCGCGGTGGGCAGCGTCATGCCGCTGGATACCAGGCCGGGTACCAGAACCGCTTCGACCACCAACAGCCCGCCGGGCAGTAGCGGTATGGTGCCGACCGCGCGGGCCGCGGCGTAGGCGACGGTCAGCCCGGCCACCGATGCATTGCCGCCGGCGGCGTAGGCGGCGAAGCCCAGACAGGCCACGTCGGCGATCCAGTTGAACAGCGACCAACCGAACGCCAGGGAAAGATCGCGGCGGCCCAGACTGACCGATTCCAACTGGTGCAGCGTCTCGCGCCACTTGGCCAGGCCGGTGTCGGCCGGCTTGCCGCGCACCGAGTTGATCCAGGACAACACCCGGACGCCGATGCCGTCGATCAGTTCCGGCCGCGATGCCACCGCCTGGGCGAGCAGCAGCAAGGCGACGAAGCCGCCGAGCGTGAACAGCAACGAGAACGGGTTGTTCTTCGCGCCCAGGAAGAAGGCGCCGCCCAGACCGAGCAGCGCCAGCCCCACCGCCTGCAGTACACCCGACATCACCAGCTGCCACGACGCCACTACCGTCGAAGCCCCCCAAAGCCGTTGCTGCCGTAGCAAAAACGTGGCTGACAGCACCGGCCCACCGGGCAGTGTGGTGCTCAGCGAGTTGGCGGCGTAGAACGCGGCTTCCGACCGCCATTGCTTGACGTGCACTCCGGCGGATTTCAGCAGCGTGCGTTGGATCTGGGCGAAGCTGTGCATCGAGGCACCGGCTGCGATCGCGGCGGCCAGCAGCCACCACCACTTCGCTGTGTAAAGGCTCTTCCACGCCTTGGCCAACTGGTCCCAGACCAGCACCACCTCGACGGCGAGCACGATCGCGACGACGCCCAGGACAACCCAACGAAGCCACCAATACTTGCCGTGGGCTGGTAGTTCCTGCTGACCGTCGACGGTTTTGGACGGTGCGTCGTGCGACACGTGGTTTAGGGTAGCCGCGCAGGTGGCGCCATGTTCGCCGCCGCGGCGGGCCGTGTCGGCATCGGCACCGGTTTGTTAGCCGGTTGGTGCGGTGGAACGCCGGTTACGCTTACCGGCATGCCGTCAATCGACGACTCGGTTGAACCCCTCGTCCGCAAAACAGCGGCCTGGGCCTGGCGATTATTGGTCATCTTGGCCGCTGCCGTCGCGTTCCTCTGGGTCGTCAAAAGGCTGGAAATCATCGTGGTCCCGGTGCTGCTGGCGTTGATGTTGAGCGCTCTGCTGGTGCCGGCGGTGGATTGGATGGACCGTCGGCGCGTGCCACGCGGCCTCGCAGTGACGCTGGTGTTGCTGAGCGGCTTTGCGATTCTGGGCGGCATTCTGTCGTTCGTCATCACCCAGTTCGTCATCGGATTGCCGGACCTGATCAACCGGGTCACGCAAAGCATCGATTCCACCCGCAAATGGCTGATCGAAGGCCCGTTGCATGTGAGCCGTCAGCAGATCGACAACGCGGGTAACACCGCGATCGAGGCGCTGCAGAACAACCAGGCGAAGCTGACCAGCGGTGCCCTGGCCACGGCGGCAACCCTCACCGAGATCGTCACCGCCGGGCTGATGATGTTGTTCACGCTGATCTTTTTTCTCTACGGCGGCCGCAACATCTGGGAGTACGTCACCAAGATCTTTCCCGTCAACGCGCGAGAACGGGTGCGCGAAGCAGGCCGGGCCGGATACGGGTCGCTGATCGGTTACGTACGCGGCACCTCGCTGGTGGCGTTGGTCGACGCGGCGGGCGTGGGCATCGGGCTGGCGATCCTGGGTGTGCCGCTGGCCCTGCCGCTGGCCTCGCTGGTGTTCCTGGGCGCCTTCATCCCGCTGATCGGTGCGGTAATCAGTGGCTTTCTGGCTGTGGTGGTGGCGCTGCTCGCCAAGGGATTCGTCTACGCGCTGATCACTTTGGGCATCATCGTCGGGGTCAACCAGCTCGAGGCGCACATCCTGCAGCCGCTGGTGATGGGGCGGGCGGTAGCGATCCATCCGCTGGCGATCGTGTTGGCGATCTCGACCGGGGGGGTGCTGGCCGGGATCGTCGGTGCGCTGCTGTCCGTCCCGACGGTGGCGTTCCTCAATAACGCGTTCAAAGTGCTGCTCGCCCGGGAACCGTCGGAGGAGGCCGAGGAGCTCGCCGAAAACGGCGAGGCCATCATCGAGGCCGAACCCGATGACGTCGAAGCCGAGTCGGCGTCGGGCTAGAACCGCCCTTCACGGCGCAGCAGATCCTGCGCGCTGAGGCCGCCGCCACGGCGTCGGGGCCGTTCGGTGTTGGGAGAATCCGCACCGCGAGAATTCAGCTTCTCGGTTGCCGCGTCGGAATCGCTGTCATCCGATGGCGCGATCGGGATGGCGGTGGTCGTATCACCCTCGTCGGAGGGCGCCTCCTCGGCGGGTCGGTCCGGCGGCACCGGTGTGGGATTGGCAGTGTCGCGCGAATCAGCTTGCTGTTCACCTTGTTTCGGGCCACGCAGCTCGCTGAGCCAGGACTCGATCTCACGATCTTCCGCACCGGCGGGCGGTTCGCCCGTTGCAGGTTGACCGCTCGACGCGGGTGGGCGGTCGCCGCCGCGGGTGGGAGCGGGTGCGGCATCTCTGGGCTTGGGGATGCGAGTCGTCGCCGGCTCGTCTGAGTTGTCGGGCTCCGGAACCCGCATCCGGGTGGTACCGGCAGTCGACGGCGCCTCCGGAACCGGCGGCCGCTGATCCGGCCGAACGGGCGGACGCCGACGGACAGGTCCTTCCATCGGGTGGGTGGGATCGTGCGGCGGTCGAGGTTTTGCGGCAGCCGGGACGAGCGCCGCGACGGGGGTCTGCTGGGGTCGACGGGTAGGCCGTTTGCGCTCGGCAGGCAGGTGGATCTCGCCGAGCCCCAGGCGGTTCTGCAGCCGTTTCATCCAGCGCGGCGCCCACCAACAGTCGTCGCCGAGCAACTTCATCACCGACGGCACCAGGAACATCCGCACCACGGTGGCGTCCAGCAACAGGGCCGCCATCAAGCCGAACGCCAGGTACTTCATCATCACCAGGTCGGAGAACACGAACGAGCCGGCGACCACGGCCAGGATCAGCGCCGCGGCGGTGATCAACCGTCCAGTGGTGGCCGTGCCGATTCGGATCGCCTCCGAAGTGGACATGCCGGATTCCCGCGCCTCCACCATCCGGGAGACCAGGAACACTTCATAGTCGGTGGCCAGACCCCAGCCCACCGCGACCACCAGCGCGATGATGATCACCATCAACGGCGTCGGGGTGAAGTTCAATAACCCTGCACCGTGCCCGTCGACAAAGATCCAGGTCAGGATCCCCATCGTCGACCCGAGCGTCAACGCGCTCATCACGGCGGCCTTGAGCGGCAGTACCACCGACCCGAACGCCAGGAACATCAACAGGGTGGTGGTGGTCAGCAGGATCACCAGCATCAGCGGACCCTTGGCGGACAAGGCATGGATGCTGTCTTGCTCGAGAGCGGGGGTACCGCCGACCAGCAGGTTCAGCCCCTTGGGGACAGGGATCGCCCGCAGTTCCTTGATCTTCTGCGCGGCGTCGTTGCGGTTGACCAAGCCGTTCTCGATCACCCGCACCGATTTGTCCTTCGACGCACCCGGCAACTCGGGGCGTTCCTTCCACATGTCGGCCGAGTTGTCGTCGGGCTTGACGAACCCGCTGATCGCCATCGCCTTGTTGCGGACGTCGGAGACCTGTTGATTGGTGACGTCCTTGTGGTTCTCGGATTCGATCACCAGCGTCAGCTTCTCGGTCCGGAAGCCGGGGAAGATCTTGTCGAACTGCTCTTGGGCCACGCGGGCGGAATTGTCCGGTGGCAGGTACTTCTCGCTCATGCCGCCGAAGGACAGCTTGCCCAACGGGATGATCAGCAGGATCATCGCGATCACGATCGGGACGGCGAAGGCCAGCGGCCGCTTCATCACGATGTTGACCAGCTTGCCCCAGAACTCGCCCTCGACTTCCTCGCGAGTTTTGGTCTTCTGGGTCTTGTCCGCCAAGAAGTTCAGCCACCAGTTCATCGGCTTCCAGTTGCGGAAGAACGGCACCCGCAACAGGGTCCGCACCCCGAGTGCGTCGACGTGGCGGCCCAGCACGCCCAGGCAGGCCGGCAGCAGCGTGATCGACAGCAGCGCCGCCAGCCCCACCGCCGCGAAGATGGCGTAGGTCAGCCCCTTGACGAAGGCCTGCGGCATCACCAGCAGGGCAGCGCCCGAGACAATGATCAGCACCGCGGAGAACACCACGGTCCGACCGGCCGTCATCACACTGCGGCGCACCGCGGCCTCGGTGTCGTAGCCCTCGGCGATCTCCTCACGGAAGCGGCTCACCACGAACAGCCCGTAGTCGATGGCGAGTCCGAAACCGATCAGCGAGACCACCGGCTGGGCGAAGAAGTTCACCGGTCCGAACAGAGTGACCAACCGCAGGATGCCCGTCGCCCCGGCGATGCTCAAACCGCCGACCATCACCGGCAGACCGGCGGCGATCACCCCACCGAATACAAAGAACAGCACCACTGCCACCAGCGGCAGCGCCAGGACCTCCATCCGCTTCTGGTCGGTGGCGATGGTGCCGGTCAATGCGTCGGCGATCGGCTGCAAACCGGCCAGTTTGACTGTGCCGCCGTCGAGCTTTTGCAGGCTCGGCTCGACGGCTTGGTAGTTCTTCAGGATGGTGTCGTCGTCGTCGCCCTTGAGCTGAATGGACGCGAAGGCATGCTGTTTGTCGGGATCGGCCATGTTATGCAGCGCCTCGGGGTTGGTGAAGTACCCCACCCAACTGAGCACCTGGTCCGGGTGGTCGCTTTTGACCTTGTTGAGCCCGTTTTTGATGCCGTCGAACCACTGCTTGTCGTCGACGGTCTTACCCTTGGGCGCGGTGAAAACGGCAACAACGTGGCTGGTGCGGTCGCGCCCATACGCCTCGTCGCCGTGGATTGACGCCTGCACCGACTGGCTGCCCTCGTCGTAGAACCCGCTCTGGGTGACGTGCTTACCGAGGCTCATCCCGAAGATGCCGCCGCCGAGGCACAACGCCACCATGACCCCGATTACGATGAATCGGTAGCGGTAGACAGTTCGTCCCCACCAGGCGAACACGTAAGCTCCTTACTGGATCTGTGGCGACCCGCGCATTGCTTTTGAGTTGTCACACACGCGAGGTCAATAGCGACGACAGCGGCCGGAACGGCTGCAGCCACGCTCCCTGTTCAGGCAGCGAATCCAGTCCGATTCGCGGTAGCGACTCCCGGAAAACACCAGGTATGTCCTCCAGGTCGACGAACTCCAAGGTATCCGACGCTAACGCCCAACTCGCATGTTCGCGAAATCCGAGCACTTGAACCGGAACCCCGTCGCGGGCGATCTCTTCCAGCGGCTGGCGGAAGGCTTGGCCGTCCGCGGAGGCCACCATCAGTGCCGCCAGCCCCTCGCCGCGGCGCTGCGCAATGTGGTGGAGCATGTCGCTGTCGACGTCGCTGTCCTCGTCGATCTTCGGCTTGGCGAAGACGGCGAACCCCACGTTGCGCAGCGCATCGACCCATGGCCGGACCACTTCGGCGCTGCCCGGCGCGATGTTGGTGAAGACGGTGGCTTCGGGTTCAGCCGAGCCGTCCTGACCGTCGGCGGTCACATCGGCGGTGCGGGAGAGTAACCAACGGCCGAGCGCGTCGAAACGGGGCCGTTCCAGTGCAGTGGGCCGGCGGCCCAAGATGGACCCCAGGCCCATGTCCAGGTTGGGTGCATCCCACACCAGCAGCACCCGCGATGCGGCCGGTGCCACGCCGCCGATGTCACCGCCCGGTGTGGCCGGATCAGGTGTCTCGGTGCCGGCGTGTTCCGTCACGCTCATGGTTGGCGTCTTTCCCAGAGCAACTCGGTCACGGCGCTGCCGACGTCGCGGGCCTTGGTCTCGTATTTGGTGATCGGCCGAACAACCGAGATCGGCAGTCCCGGGGTGTCGGGACTCAGCCGGTGCAGCCGTGGTTCGGCGTCGCCGACCTCGGCGATCTGCTCGGCGTAGCCGGCGTGGTCGGTCGCGGCGTGCAGCACGCCGCCCGAATGCAGTCGATCGGTGATCAGGGCCACAGTGGCCGGTTGCAGCAGCCGGCGCTTGTGGTGGCGGGCCTTGGGCCACGGATCCGGAAAGAACACCCGCACCCCGGTGAGCGCGGCAGGGGCAATGAGATGGTCGAGCACGTCGACGGCGTCTCCGCGGATCAATCGGATGTTGGTGACGTTCTCGCGTTCGATGGCACTCAACAGCTGCGCCAGGCCACGGCGGTACACCTCGACTGCGATCACATCGACGTCAGGCTCGGCCTGTGCCATCGCCAGCGTGGAAGTCCCAGTGCCGCAACCGATCTCCAGAACCACTGGGGCTTCACGTCCGAACCAGGCGCCGACGTTCAGTTGTGCGGCAGGGCCGTCTGGGCCGCGGGCGGCGATGCCGAGTTCTGGCCAGAGCCGCTCCCAGGTCCGCTGCTGGGCGTTGCTGAGGGCCGAACGCCGGGTGCGGAAACTGGTCGTGCGGGGATAGTTGCCGGTCGTGCGCTGCGCTGACACCGCCGTATCGGGGCGTGCCTCTACCCCGGGCTGTGCATGCATTTGTCCATGGTTACCCATAAACCCATCAGGTAGCCGCCCGTGGTGCAGATTGATACCCAACAGTTGCCTTCTACGGTGGCGGGTGGCTCGCGGCCCGGCGAGGCAGATGCCACCATTCGATAGGTCCTGCCCGCCGGTTCCTCACCCCCGCTCGGCCAGAATGGCAGGCCGGGCAACCGGCGGGCAACCAGACAATCTGATGTAGCAGGCGGACATGATCGGACAGCGGTACCGGGATTTCGTCGACGAGCTGGCGCGATACACCGCCCAGACCGACGACGAGCGCTGCGCGGGAATCGCCGAGCGGCTCAATGCGCCGGTGCGGGTGGTCGTCTGCGGGCGCCGCGGGGTGGGTCGCCGGACTGTCGCGCGGGCCCTCACTCGCGCCGGTATCGCGGTGACACCGTCGCAGGATGATGCGGACCTACAGGTCTACGTCATCGCCGAAGTGGTCAAACCCGAGGATCGCGCCGCAGTCGCGGCCGCGCGCCGGCCGCTGCTGGCGGTGTTGAACAAGGCCGACATCGCCGCCGGAGCCACCGCTGAGCTGGGAGTACCTATCGAGCCCATGGTGGCAGTGCTGGCCGTCGCCGTACTCGACGGCTTGCTGGACGACACGATGTGGACCGCGCTGCGGCGGCTGGCCGGCGAGCCGGCCGACGTGAGTTCTGCGGACAGTTTCCTGGCCGCCGCCCACCCGCTGCCGGTGCAGGTTCGGCGGCGGCTGCTGGACACGCTCGACCTCTTCGGCGTCATCCGGGCGACCGCCGCCATCAGCTCCGGAGCACCCACGGCGTCGGTCCAGGCCAGCCTGCGCCGGCTGAGCCGCATCGACATCGTCGTCGGCGCCATCACGGCCGCCGGCGCCGAGGTGCGGTATCAGCGGCTGCTCGACGCCATCGCCGGCCTGGCGGCGATGGCCGTCACCGACTCGTCGGTTGCTGCGTTTTTGGCCCGCGATGAGACGGTGATCGCCCGGATGGTCGCCGCAGCCGATGTCATCGAGGCGGCCGGACTGCACGTCGACCGATGCGACAGCCCCGCAGCGCATCTGCAGCGCGCGGTGCGCTGGCAACGGTACGGCCGGGGGCCGGTGACGAGCCTGCACCGCGCCTGTGGCGCGGACATCGCCAAGGGGTCGTTGCGGCTGTGGTCGCAGGCTGGGCGCTTATGACCCGCGACCCGGTTGTCGAGGTGGATGCATTGGTGAATGCCATCGGTCCACGGCTGACTGCGCCTGTCGTTCAGCGCCGCGACGCCGTGCTGGTCACCGGTCCGTGGCTCGCCGGCGTCAGCGGCGTGCTCGCCGCGCTGCGCCAACGGTTGCCCCGGCACACATTTGTCGAGTCCGCGGACCTGACGGCGGGGGAGGCGCCGACGGCCGTGGTGTTCGTGGTGTCCGCGGCCGCCGCGTTGACCGGATCCGACTGTGCACTGCTTGATGCCGCGGCGGCCGACACCGACGTGGTGATCGCCGTGGTGTCCAAGATCGACCGGCACCGCAACTGGCGCGAGACGCTGGCCGGCAACCGCGACGCGTTGGCGAAGCACGCGCCGCGCTACCGCCGGGTGCCCTGGGTGGGAGCGGCCGCCGCGCCGGAATGCGGCGCTGCACGCGTTGACGAGCTGGTTGCCGCGGTCGACGCGCAACTTGCCGCGCCGGATATCGCGCGACGAAACCGGTTGCGGGCCTGGGAATCCCGATTACAGACGGTCGCCTGCCGGTATGACCGGGAGGTCGACGGCGCGGGTCGGCGCGCACGCGTCGACAACCTGCGCGAGCAGCGCAACACGCTGCTGCGGGAACGGCGGCTGACCAAATCCGAGCGCAGCATCGCGCTGCGCAGCCAGACCCAACAGGCCCGCGTCCAGCTGGCCTATTTCGCCCGCAACCGCTGCGCGTCGGTGCGTTCCGAACTGCAGGAGGATGCGGCCGGGCTGACCCGGCGCAAACTGCCCGAGTTCGAGGCCTATGCCCGCGGCCGCATCGAAGAGGTGGTTACCGAAGTTGACGAGGGCATCACGACGCATCTGGCCGATGTGGCGCACGTGTTGAAGCTGGCCGTGGAACCGCCGCCCGGCGCGCTGCCCGAGATCGACATACCGGCGCCGCCGTTGAAGTCGCGGCGGCTGGAAACCCGGCTGATGCTGCTGTTGGGCGCCGGCTTCGGGTTGGGGGTGGCGCTGACGCTGAGCCGGCTGCTGGTCGACTTGGCTCCGGGCCTGACCGCCGCCAGCGCGGCCGGCTGTGTAGTGGTCGGACTGGCGGTAACAGTTCTGGTGGTGGGCACCCGCGGCCTGCTGGCCGATCGCGCGGTGCTCGACCGCTGGATCGGCGAGGCGACGGGTTCGCTGCGGTCCGGGGTCGAGCAGTTAGTCGCTACCCGGGTCGTGGCTGCCGAATCCGCGCTGAGCGCCGCGCTCAGTGAGCACGACGAGGCGGAAGGTGCGCGGCTGGCCGATCAGATCGGCGGCATCGACGCCGAACTGCGCGAGCATGCCGTCGTCGCGGCGAGGGCCGCCGCCCTGCGGGACCGGGAAATGCCGACGCTGCGGGCCGCGCTGGAAGCCATCCGCGACGAACTGGGTGACCCGCATCAGATGCCGCCGGAGGCGGTGTCCGTGCCCACAGCTGTGGCAGATGAGGCGATCTGAATCGTTCCCGTGAGCTAGCTGATACACGCCCGCGCCATTTTGGGTATACGGCCCGCGATAACCTGTATTAAGGACTACCGCAAACCAGCTGCGCAACATCAACGCAGAAGAGTGCAGGAGATTTCGATGACCTCAGCGACCATTCCCGGTCTGGATACCGCGCCGACAAACCACCAGGGCCTGCTGTCCTGGGTGGCCGAGGTCGCCGAGCTCACCGAGCCCGAGCGGGTGGTGTTCGCCGACGGCTCCGACGAGGAGTGGCTGCGGCTGGCCGAGCAACTGGTCGAGGCGGGCACCTTCAAGCGGCTCAACCCGGACAAGCGGCCCAACTCCTACCTGGCGCTGTCCGATCCGGCCGATGTGGCGCGCGTCGAATCCCGGACCTTCATCTGCACCGAGCAGGAAAGCGGCGCGGGGCCGACCAACAACTGGATGGACCCGGCCGAGATGCGCTCGATCATGACCGACCTCTACCGCGGTTGTATGCGCGGTCGCACCATGTGGGTGGTGCCGTTCTGCATGGGCCCGCTCGGCGCCGACGACCCCAAGCTCGGGGTGGAGATCACCGACTCCGAGTACGTCGTCGTCTCGATGAAGGTGATGACCCGGATGGGCACCGCCGCGCTGGAAAAACTCGGCGACGACGGGTTTTTCGTCAAGGCGCTGCACTCGGTCGGAGCGCCGCTGGAGCCGGGGCAAAAAGATGTGCCGTGGCCGTGCAATGACACCAAATACATCACCCACTTCCCGGAGACCCGCGAAATTTGGAGCTACGGCTCCGGGTATGGCGGCAATGCGCTGCTGGGCAAGAAGTGCTACTCGCTGCGGATCGCCTCGGCGATGGCCCACGACGAGGGCTGGCTGGCCGAGCACATGCTGATCCTCAAGCTGATCTCGCCGGAGAACAAGGCGTACTACTTCGCCGCCGCGTTCCCGTCGGCGTGCGGCAAGACCAACCTGGCGATGCTGCAGCCCACGATTCCCGGCTGGCGCGCCGAAACGCTCGGGGACGACATCGCCTGGATGCGATTCGGCAAGGACGGCCGGCTGTATGCGGTCAATCCGGAGTACGGCTTCTTCGGGGTTGCCCCCGGCACCAACTGGAAGTCCAATCCCAACGCGATGCGCACGCTAGAAGCGGGCAACACCGTGTACACCAACGTTGCACTCACCGACGACGGTGACGTGTGGTGGGAGGGCCTGGAGGGCGAGCCGGATCACCTGATCGACTGGAAGGGCCAGGACTGGATCATCCGCGAGACGGAAACCAAAGCCGCCCACCCCAACTCGCGGTACTGCACCCCGATGTCGCAGTGCCCGATCCTGGCGCCGGAATGGGACGATCCGCAGGGCGTGCCGATCTCGGGCATCTTGTTCGGGGCACGGCGCAAGACCACGGTGCCCTTGGTCACCCAAGCGCGCGACTGGCAGCACGGGGTGTTTATGGGCGCCACCATGGGCAGCGAGCAGACCGCGGCCGCCGAGGGCAAGGTGGGCACCGTGCGCCGCGACCCGATGGCGATGCTGCCGTTCTGCGGCTACCACGTCGGTGACTACTTCCAGCACTGGATCGACATCGGCAAGAACTCCGACGAGTCCAAGATGCCGAAGGTGTTCTTCGTGAACTGGTTCCGCCGCGGCGATGACGGCAAGTTCCTGTGGCCGGGCTTCGGCGAGAACAGCCGGGTGCTGAAGTGGATCGTCGACCGCATCGAGCACAAGGCCGGCGGCCAGGACACTCCGATCGGCATCGTGCCCAGCGCGCAGGATCTGGACCTCGACGGTCTCGACGTCGAGGCCGCCGATGTGGACCGGGCGTTGGCGGTCAACGCGGACGAATGGCGCGAAGAACTGCCGATGATCGAAGAGTGGTTCGAGTTCGTCGGCGAAAAGTTGCCGACTGGCGTCAAAGACGAGTTCGAGGCCCTCAAGCAGCGGCTGGGCTAGCCACCTTCCTGCGCGAGCGCCGTCGTCAACCGACCACTTGACACCCGTCAAGTTTGACGGCGGTACAGTCTGCGCATGCAGATCCGCGAGCACGTCGGCGCCCATAAACCCGCTGTCATCCTGCATCCGTCCGGCACGGTCATCACCTTCGACGAGCTGGAGGCCCGCGCCAATCGACTGGCGCACTACTTCCGGCGGGCCGGGCTGACCGAAGGCGACGTCGTCGCGATCCTCATGGAGAACAACGAGCACCTCCACGCGATCATGTGGGCGGCTCGGCGCAGCGGCCTGTACTACGTGCCGATCAACACCCACCTGACTGCGGCGGAGGCCGCGTACATCGTCGACAACAGCGCCGCCAGGGCGATCATCGGCTCGGCCGCGCTGCGCAAGACGTGTGAGAACCTGGCCGAGCACTTACCGGACGGTCTGCCCGACCTGCTGCTGATCGCCGACGATGATCTCGAGGGTTGGCAGCGCTACCCGGAATGCGTTGCCGATCAACCGGATACACCGATCGCCGACGAGATCGAAGGTGATCTGCTGCAGTACTCGTCGGGCACCACGGGTCGGCCCAAGGGCATCAAACGCGTACTGCCGCATGTCCCGCCGTCGGAGGCCCCCGGCATGATGTCGATGCTGGTGTCGGTCTGGATGACGCCCGAATCCGTCTACCTGAGTCCAGCGCCGCTGTATCACACCGCCCCGTCAGTGTGGTCGATGAGCGCGCAAGCCGCCGGCATCACCACAGTGGTGTTGGAGAAATTCGATCCCGAAAGCTGCCTCGATGCCATCCAGCGCCACCGGGTCACCCACGCTCAGTTCGTACCAGCACACTTCACTCGCATGATGAAACTGCCTGCGGCTGTGCGGAGTTCGTACGACATGTCGTCACTGCAGCGTGTGATGCACGCGGCGGCGCCCTGTCCAGTGGAGATCAAGCAGCAGATGATCGACTGGTGGGGGCCGATCATCGACGAGTACTACGCCTCCTCCGAGGCGCACGGTTCGACGCTGATCAGCGCCGACGAATGGCTGGCTCGCCCCGGGTCGGTCGGCAAGCCGATGATGTGTGTGGTGCACATCCTCGACGAGAATGGCAACGAGTTGCCGCCGAATCAGCCCGGAGAAATCTACTTCGAGGGCGGCAACGCCTTCGAGTACCTCAACGACCCGGACAAGACGGCCAAGTCACGCGACAAGCACGGTTGGGCGACCGTCGGTGACGTCGGTTACCTCGACGACGACGGCTACCTGTACCTAACCGACCGACGTCACCACATGATCATCTCCGGTGGAGTGAACATCTACCCGCAAGAAGCCGAGAACCTGCTCGTCACTCATCCCAAAGTCCTTGACGCCGCGGTCTTCGGCATTCCCGACGACGAGATGGGGCAAAGCGTCAAGGCAGTGGTTCAGACCGTCGACCCAGCCGATGCCACCGGCCAGTTCGCCGACGAGCTGCTGGCCTGGCTGCGCGATCGACTATCGCACTACAAGTGCCCGCGCTCGCTGTCGTTTGAGGCACAGCTGCCGCGCACCGAAACCGGCAAAATGTTCAAAGGCGAACTGGTCAAGAAGTATTCGGTGTGACGCTCGTCGAGTTGCCAGCCGGCATTGTCGTCGGTACCAGCAGCGAAAGCCCTAGTGACGAAGTGGCTTTCACGCTGGCAGAGGAGTCCTGCGGCGACCGGCGAGTGATCACCGTGCCGTCAATCGAGGCCGCAGTCAACGAACTCGCGGCGCGGCTGGAACGCTGGCCGCTGGCCGCCGCGGTATGCGACGACGTACTGCGAACCGTCGACCCGGACGGCCCGACGTTGGCCGGTGTAGTCACCGAGTCGCTGGCCTATTCCACGTTGCAGTCCGGCCCGGAGTTCATCCGCTGGCTTGCCGAACGGGGGCCTGCCCGGGTGCCCGACCTTGCCGACCCGGTCCGGGCCGTTCGCGATGGCAATACATTGCGTGTCGCTTTCAACCGGCCGTCGCGCCACAACGCGTTTTCCACCGACGCCCGCGCCGCGCTGCTCGAGGCGCTCGACGTCGCGCGCTACGACACGTCGGTCGACGAGGTGGTGCTCAGCGGAAATGGGCCGTCGTTTTGCAGCGGCGGTGACCTCGCGGAATTCGGCACCTTCGCTGATCCGGCCAGCGCACATCTGGCCCGCACCCGCCACAGTCCCGCCCTGGTGCTCGATGCGCTAACCAGCCGGCTCGGTCGGCGCTGCCGCGCCGAGGTGCACGGTCAGGTACTGGGCAGTGGATTGGAGATGGCGGCATTCTGCGGTCAGGTTGAAGCGCAACCGGATTCGGTATTCGGGCTGCCCGAGCTGGCCCTAGGCCTGATCCCCGGCGCGGGCGGCACCGTCAGCATCACGCGCCGGATCGGGCGTTGGCGCACAGCGTATTTGGTGCTGTCCGGGCAGACAATCGATACTGCGGCAGCGCTGGCCTGGGGGCTGGTGGACGCCGTCGGCTAGCCGGATTAGATCCCGCCGCGGGCAACCAACTGTCCGGCGATGACATTGCGCTGGATTTCGTTGGTGCCCTCGCCGACAATCATCAGCGGCGCGTCGCGAAAGTACCGCTCGACGTCGTATTCGGTGGAGTAACCGTAACCGCCATGAATGCGGACGGCATTCAAGGCGATTTCCATCGCCACCTCTGAGGCGAACAGCTTGGCCATTCCGGCCTCCATGTCACAGCGCTCGCCGCTGTCGTAGCGCTCGGCGGCGTAGCGCGTGAGCTGACGCGCGGCGGTGAGCTTGGTAGCCATGTCGGCCAGATAGTTGCCGACGGCCTGATGTTTCCAGATCGGCTTGCCGAAGCTTTCCCGCTGCTGGGCATAGGCCAGCGCATCATCGAGAGCAGCGGACGCCACCCCCAGCGCTCGTGATGCCACTTGAATGCGGCCAGTCTCAAGGCCTTTCATCATCTGTGCAAAGCCGTGCCCCGGCACGCTGCCGAGTATGGCTGACGCCGGCACGCGGTAGCCGTCAAACGACAGCTCGCAGCTTTCGACACCTTTGTAGCCAAGTTTGGGCAAATCCCGCGAGATCGTCAGGCCCGGCCCCGGTTCGACAAGGACCACCGAGATACCTGCGTGGCGCGGTGTCGCTTGTGGATCGGTCTTACACAGCAACGCGATGAGACCCGAACGTCGGGCATTGCTGATCCAGGTCTTGGACCCGTTGATCACCAGCTCGTCCCCGTCGCGCAGGGCGGCCGTCGACATGTTCTGCAGATCCGAGCCGCCACCCGGCTCGGTGAGCGCCATCGTGGCCCGAAGCTCGCCGGTGGCCATCGCCGGCAGATAGCGACGCTTCTGTTCCTCGGTGCCGAACTGGGTGAGCAGCTTGGCGACGACGGTGTGCCCACCCATCGCGCCGGCCAGGCTCATCCAGCCGCGCGCCAGCTCCTGGGTGACCAGCACGTAGCACGGCATCGACACCGGCGACCCGCCGTACTCCTCACCGATGGCCAGACCGTAGATGCCGATGCGCTTCATCTGCTCGATCCACGCTTCGGGATACTCATTGGCATGCTCGACTTCGCGCACCGTCGGCTTGACCTCTTTGTCGACGAATTCCCGCACCGTGTCGACCAGCATCGCCTCTTCGTCGTTGAGCCCGCTGTTCATACGGCCATGCTGACATGGCTGGAAACCCGATGACCGGCGGCCCGTACTTCGACGACCTGCACGTCGGCCAGGTGTTTCCCGCCGCTCCCGCGATGACGCTGACCCCCGGAGCCGCCGCCGTCCATCAGAGCATCCTGGGCGATCGGCTGCGGTTGCCGCTGGATGCCGAATTGTCGCTGGCCGTCACCGGGTCGACGACACCGCTGGCCCACCCCGGCCTGGTCTGCGACGTCGCCATCGGACAGTCGACATTGGTGACCCAGCACGTCAAGGCCAATTTGTTCTATCGCGGGCTGGTGTTCTACCGCTTCCCCGCCATCGGCGACAGCTTGTTCACCCGCACCGAGGTCGTGGGTCTGAAGAAAAACTCGGCCAAACCCGGACGGGCGCCCACCGGGCTGGTGGCCTTGCGGATGACCACCATCGACCAGGCCGACCGCTTGGTCCTCGACTTTTATCGCTGCGCCATGCTGCCGTTGAGTCCGGAGGCCGAACCGAACGCCGCGGAGCACACCGACGACCTGTCCACAATTGGCGCCGATCTGGTGCCGCCACCGCCCGCCACCGACGAATGGAACGGCGATGTGTTCCGCCGGCGCATCCCGGGCCCGCATTTCGAACCCGCCATGGCCGGGATGATGCTGCACAGCAGCGGCGACGTCGTCAGCAGCGCGCCAGAACTGGCCCGGCTGACCCTGAATATTGCCGCGGTACACCATGATTCGCGTGTCGGCGGGCGGCGTCTGGTATACGGCGGGCACACGATTGGGCTGGCTTTGGCGCAGGCCACCCGGTTGCTGCCGAACCTGGTCACCGTGTTGAGCTGGCAGTCCTGTGACCACAGCGGTCCGGTGTACGAGGGCGACACCCTGTACAGCGAGCTGCATGTGGAGTCCGCCGAAGCTACCGATCATGGTGGCATGCTGGGACTGCGGTCGGTGGTCTACGCCGCGGGCGATGCGGAAACCGACCGGCAGGTGCTGGATTGGCGGTTTACCGCGCTGCAGTTCTGACCCGCGGGAGCACCTTTGCGTCAGCTGGTGGCGGAAAAGGACAATGGGGAAGTGGATTCGGCCTCGACGGACTGGGCCGGCAGCGGGCTGGCCCAGCTGACCGGTCCGCCTGACGGTCGAGCTGACTTCTCCCGTTCGGCGGTGCTGGCCGAGGCCCGTCGGGTAACCGCGGACATCGCTGAACTCACTGCTGTCGAGGTTGACGCCGCCACTGTATTGGCCGGCCGCGCGGCGCTGCTCGGACTGACCCGGCGGGGCCGCATCTCGGCGGGCGGTGCAACTCGGCTGCTGTGCGCCGCCGACGGCTGGTGTGCGATCGCGCTGCCTCGCGCCGACGACATCGAGGCGTTGCCCGCGCTGCTGGAAACTCACGCGGTTCCCGCCGACCCGTGGCCAGCGTTAACAGATTGGGCCGCAGCACATTCCGCTCAGGCTATTGTCGCCCGCGCCCAGCTGCTGGATATCGCCGCAGCGGCACTGAGCGAGTCCGCGCCGGCGGCACCGGCGGTGCAGTCGATCGGTAGCGGCACCGCGCCACGCGCGCCGGATGGATTGCTGGTCGCCGACCTGTCGTCGCTGTGGGCGGGACCGCTGTGCGCCCAGTTGCTCGCCCGCGCCGGCGCGGTCGTTATCAAAGTGGAAACGTTGGCCCGCCCCGATGGCACCCGCCGTGGCGAACCGGCGTTTTTCGATTGGATGAACTTCGGAAAACTCTGCTATGGCGTCGATTTCGATAATGACGCGCAGGCGCTGCGTGATCTGCTGTCAGCGGCCGACGTCGTGATCGAGGGTTCACGCCCGGCTGCGCTACGACGGCGCCGGCTCAGCGTCGACGACATACCCGCCCGGCCCGGCCGAGTCTGGCTACGCATCGGCGGTTACCCCGGGCAACCGGGCCGGCCGGCGTTCGGCGACGACGCTGCGGTCGCCGGTGGGCTCGTGGGCGTGGGCACCGACGGGCCGGTGTTTTGCGGCGACGCCATCGCCGACCCGCTCAGCGGCCTAGAGGCGGCGCGGGCGGTGGCGCAGTCACTGCGCAGGGGCGGCGGCGAACTGATTGACGTGTCGATGGCCGGCGTGGCCGCGCGGTATGCCGCACTGCCGCAGGCATCCTCGGCCTCCGAGGCGCCCGTCGCTCCTCCGTGGCCACCGCCACCGGTGCCGTCGGCATCGCCGTTGGGCGCAGACAACGCCGCTGTGCAACGCATCCTCAGGGAAAAGGGTGGTGCGCCATGCTAATTCGAGGAGCTACCCGACTGGACGGCGCCATGCTCGACATCCGGGTCGGCGCTGCGATCGAAGAGGTGGATGAACAACTCACACCGCTGCCCGGCGAAGACGTGTTCGACGCACGCGGCGGAACCGTGCTACCCGGCCTACACGATCACCACGTCCACCTGCACTCCGCCGCTGCAGCCGAGACATCGGTGCACGTTGGGCCGCCGCGAGTGCGGGACCGCCAAGCCCTCGCCGACGCGCTGGCCACCGCCGAAGTCGGTGACGACGGTTGGATCCGTGCCGTGGGCTACCACGACTCGGTTGCCGGACCGCTGGATCGGACGACGCTCGATGCTCTGGCGCCGAGCAGGCCGCTGCGGATACAGCACCGCAGCGGCCTGCTGTGGATCCTCAACTCGGCAGGTCTGGCCCGCATCGGGCTGTCCGAGCACACCGACGGTCGGGTGCGCAGCACCGACCCGGTCTGGTCGAACGCGCTGAGCCGGCGGCAGACCGATCTCGCTGACCTCAGCCGTCGGTTGAGCCGCTACGGCGTTACCGGAATCACCGACGCCACACCGGATCTAGAGATCGCGGACATCGTGCAATTGAAAGAGTTGCATCGCCGGGGCATGCTGGGTCAACGTGTGCATTGCCTGTCACCGGGCAAACGCATCCTGCGCGACGACGACCTCGACCTCGACGAGCTGGCCCACTGGATTGCCGAACGGCACCACACCGGCGCCCCGGTCGCCGTTCACTGCGTGACGGCCGCCCAATTGATCGTGACGATCGCGGCGCTGCGTCAGGCCGGCGCGCATCCACGGGACCGCATCGAACACGCCGCGGTGGTGCCGTCCGATGCCCTCGACGATCTCGCTGAACTCGGCGCGACGGTGGTGACCCAACCCAACTTCGTCGCTGAGCGCGGCGACCAGTACCTCGCCGAGGTGCCCGCCGACGAGCATCACCAACTGTGGCGGGTGGCGTCGCTGCTGCTAGCCGGTGTCCCCGTCGCGCTGTCGACCGACATGCCCTTCGGCGATGGTGACCCGTGGGCGGCCATGCGTGCCGCGGTACACCGCACCACCGGGAGCGGCGCTGTGCTCAACGCCGCCGAATGCATCCCGGAGCGGCGGGCGGTGATGATGTTTTTGGGCTGGCCCGAACATCCCAGCCGCGTTCGCACCGTCGAACCGGGACAGCCGGGCGACTTGTGCCTGCTGACTGCCCCGCCCGAAGCCGCGCTGGCCGAACTGGACGCTGATCTCGTCGCCGCCACCATCATCGGCGGCGAGATCGTCTACTCGCGTTCCTGAGCCGCGAGCGTGCGCGAAAACGGCGGTGAGTTCGGCGTGTCGACCGGGGACACGCACGCTGGCGCCAAAGGCGACCCGCCTCAAAAGAGGGATGCTCGCAGGACGTCGCGCTGACTGGCGAAAAAGGCTTTAGACACTTGTGCTTTCGGAGCTATCAGGTCAAAGCCGTGGAACGCCCCGGCGATTTCCTCTACCTCGCATGGCACCCCGGCTGCGCGGAGGCGCTCCGCGTAGGCCAGATCCTCGTCGTAGAACAAGTCGTGCGTGCCGACGCCGATCCAGGCCGGAGCCAATCCGCTCAGGTCGTCGCGGCGTGCCGGAACGGCGACCTGCGGGTCGGCGCCGCCGAGATAGGCGGTCCAGCCGAACCGATTGCTGTCGGGACTCCACAGCCGATAGTTGCAGTTCTTCGGGATGTTGACACTGCGGTCATCGAGCATCGGATAGGCCAGCACCTGCATGCTGGGCGTGACTTCGCCGCGGTCCCGCGCCAGCAGTGCCAGCGCCGCCGCCAACCCGCCGCCGGCGCTGGCGCCGCCGATCGCCACCCGCGCCGGATCTACCGTCGGCAGCCGGGCCAGCCAGGTCAACGCCGAATAGCAGTCCTCCAGCGGCACCGGGTAGGGATGCTCGGGTGCCAACCGGTAGTCCACCGAAGCGACCGTGATACCCAGCTCATCGCTGAACCGCCGGCACAGCCGGTCGTCTTGCCGCGCGCTGCCGATCACGTAGCCGCCGCCGTGGATCCACAGCAGCGCGGGCGCCTGCTGGGTGAGTCCGACCGGTCGGTACAGTCGCACGCCCGCACCCGACTCGAGGGTGAGCGCTTCGACGCCGTCGACGCGGCCTCGCCGGATCAGTCCCGACAACGCACGGACCAGGCGCAACGTCTGAGGTGTGACCAGTGTTCGCGGCGCAACGCGGGCAATTCTGCGGAGGTCAGGGTGGAAATCGGTGCTCGGCATCGAACCAGTATGACCACGACACCAAGACGACGGCTCGGCGGTGATCACCGTTTGGACTGACCACTTGCGAGGTACGCTCCCGGGATGGTGCGCCCTGCGACCCGATATCCCGGTCCGACGATGGCTAGCCGCGCGAGATGGTTGCTGCGTGCCCGCCCTGCCGACTACATGCTGGCGCTGAGCGTCGCAACGACGTCGTTGCCCGTGGTGGGCAGGCATCTGGAGCCACTGGGCGGTGTGACCGCGATGGGCGTCTGGGGCTGCCGGGTGCTGCCGGAATTCCTCTCCACGACGGCCAAGGCGTGGCTTACGCCGGGCGTGGTGGAAATCCGCAAACGTGACCGCGACCAAACGCAGGCGGTCTCCACCGCCGCGCTGCGCGGCATCGTGTCCGCGAGAGACCTGGACATCGAATGGCCCCAACCCGAACGAACTCCGCCGGTGTGGCAGGCGCTACGGCACCGACGTCACCTCTACCGCGCCGGTGTCCGGTATGGGGAACACCCGGCCCAACTGCTCGACGTGTGGCGTCGTAAAGACTTGCCGGTTCGACCGGCGCCGGTGCTGATCTTTGTGCCCGGCGGGGCTTGGGTGCACGGGAGCCGCACCCTGCAGGGCTACGCGCTGATGTCGCACCTGGCCGAACTGGGCTGGGTATGCCTGTCGATCGACTATCGGGTCGCGCCGCACCACCGCTGGCCGAGCCACATCACCGATGTCAAATCCGCGATCGCATGGGCCCGCGCCAATGTCGACAAATTCGGCGGCGACCGCAATTTCGTTGCGGTAGCGGGTTCTTCGGCCGGTGGCCATCTGTCTGCGTTGGCCGGGCTGACCGGTAACGACCCTGAGCTGCAGGCTGAATTGGCGCCGGGCTCGGACACCGCGGTCGACGCGGTGGTCGGGGTTTACGGCCGCTACGACTGGGAGGACCGCTCGACCGCCGAGCGGGCCCGGTTCGTCGATTTTCTGGAGCGGGTGGTGGTCAACCGGCGCATCGACCGTCATCCCGACGTGTTCCGCAAGGCCTCGCCGATCGCCCGAGTGCATCCGGGTGCCCCGCCGTTCCTGGTGATTCACGGCAGCAACGACACGGTGATCCCGGTGGCGCAGGCGCGCAGCTTCGTCGAGCGGCTTCGAGCGGTGTCCCGCTCGGTGGTCGGCTATGTGGAGCTGCCCGGCGCCGGCCACGGCTTCGACCTGACCGACGGCGCCCGCACCGGCGCGATGGCCACCACCATCGGACTGTTCCTCAACCAAGTCCACCGCAACCATGCGCTGATCGGAGCCAAAGAGGTCATCTGAACACCGGCCGACTGTAAGGTCGCCTGCACAGGGAGGTGGGGCGGTGAAGAGGCTCAGCGGCTGGGACGCGGTGCTGCTGTACAGCGAGACGCCGAATGTGCACATGCACACCCTCAAGGTCGCGGTGATCGAACTGGACGCCGAGCGTCGGGACTTCGATATCGACACGTTCCGCCGGGTCATCCACAGCCGGCTCTACAAGCTGGAACCGTTCTGCTACCAGCTCGTCGACATTCCGATGAAATTCCACCACCCGATGTGGCGGGAAAGCTGCGAAGTAGACCTGACCTACCACATCCGTCCGTGGCGGCTGCCCGCGCCGGGCGGTCGCCGTGAGCTCGACGAGGCGATCGGCGAGATCGCCAGCACGCCGCTGGACCGCAGCCGCCCGCTGTGGGAGATGTATTTCGTCGAGGGCCTGGCCGACGACCGCATCGCGGTGGTCGGCAAGATTCACCACGCGCTCGCCGACGGGGTCGCCGCGGCGAACCTGCTGGCTCGCGGCATGGACTTGGCGTCCGGTCCGCAGACCGGACGCAGCCGGTTTACGCCCGACCCCGCGCCGTCGGCGGGCGAGCTGGTGCGATCGGCGTTCGGTGATCACCTGCGTCACCTCGGGCGGATCCCGGCGACCGTCCGCTACACCGCCGAGGGTGTCAGCCGGGTGCGCCGCAGTTCGCGCAAACTGTCACCGGAGTTGACGCGCCCGTTCACCCCGCCGCCGAGCTTCATGAACCACATGCTCACGCCGCAGCGCACATTCGCCACCGCCACCCTGGCGTTGTCCGACATCAAGGAGACCGGAAAGGCGCTCGGTGTCACGATCAACGACCTGGTGCTGGCCCTGTCCAGCGGTGCGTTGCGCAAGCTGTCGCTGCACTATGACGGCAAGGCCGACCATCCGCTATTGGCCTCGGTGCCGATGAGCTTCGACTTCTCGCCGGACCGGATCTCGGGGAACCGCTTCAGCGGTGTGCTGGTGGCGTTACCCGTCGACGTCGACGATCCGCTGGAGCGGGTGCGGCTTTCGCACGATTTCGCGGTGTCCGCCAAGGAAAGCCACCAACTCATCGGTCCGGAACTGATCAGCCGGTGGGCGGCGTACTTTCCGCCGGCCCCCGCAGAGTCGCTCTTCCGATGGCTGGCCGGCCGCGACGGACAGAACAAGGTGCTCAACCTCAACATCTCCAACGTTCCGGGACCGCGCGAACGTGGCCGTGTCGGCGGCGCACTGGTCACCGAGATCTATTCGGTGGGCCCATTGACCGCCGGCAGCGGACTGAACATCACCGTGTGGAGCTACGTCGATCAGCTCAACATTTCGGTCCTGGCCGACGGCACGACCGTCGAGGACCCGCATGAGGTGACCGATGCCATGATCGGAGAGTTCATCGAAATTCGCCGGGCTGCAGGACTTTCGGAGGAGCTCACCGTGGTCGAGATCGCGTTGGCGCAAGCCTGAGCTCTTTGCACCGAGCGTGAAACTGTTGCGAGATTTCCGTGATTTTTTCGCAATGGCTTCACGTTCGGCGCGTACGCCACCGTCAGTCAACTAATCGAGTCGGGCCAGCAGATCGCGCCGGGCGATCTTGCCGGTACTGCTGCGCGGCAACTCCGAAAGCACGACGATCTCCCGCGGCACTTTGTAATTGGCCAGATTGTCGCGGACATGCTGTTTGAGGTTGTCCGGCGTTGCCGACCCCGCAAGCACGACGAACGCCGCCAAGCGCTGGCCGTACTGCTCGTCGTCGACTCCGAGCACCGCGGCCTCGGCGACGTCGGGATGGGTCATCAGCGTCTTCTCCACCTCGATGGGGTAGACGTTCTCGCCACCGGAGACGATCATCTCGTCGTCCCGCCCGACCACGTAGAGTCGGCCGGCTTCGTCGAGCCGGCCGACATCGCCCGATGCCATGAAGCCCTCGTGAAAGTCCTTGGTAGTACCCGAGGTATAGCCGTCGAACCGGTTGGTGTTACGCACGAAAATCTGGCCGACCTCGCCGGTGGGCACCTCGCGGAATTCGCTGTCGAGGATGCGGATCTCGGTTCCGACGGCGGGCTTGCCGGCGGTGTCGGGGGCGGCCCGTAGGTCCTCGGGTGTGGCGGTGGCGATCATGCCCGCCTCGGTGGCGTTGTAGTTGTTGTAGATCACGTCGCCGAATTCGTCCATGAACCGGGTGACCACGTCGGGGCGCATCCGCGAACCCGATGCGGTGGCGAATCGCAGCGAGCGTCCGCTGTACTTCCGCCGCACGTCGTCGGGCAAGTCCATGATCCGGTCGAACATCACCGGCACCACGGACAAGCCGGTGGCCCGGTGACGGTCGATGAGATCGAGGGTGGCCTCGGGGTCGAATTTGCGCCGCGTCACCACCGTGCAGCCCAGTGAGGCGGCGAACACCAACTGCGAAAAGCCCCAGGCGTGAAACATCGGCGCCACCACCACGATCGTCTCCTCGGTGTGCCACGGCACCCGATCCAGGATCGCCTGGAGCTCGTTGGCCCCGCCGCCGGAATGCTTGGCGCCCTTGGGGTTTCCGGTAGTTCCGGAGGTCAGCAGAATGAGCTTGCCTTTGCGCCCCGGCTTGGTGGCGCGGCGGCCGGCGTGGTCGGCGATGAGTTTTTCAACGGTGAGGTCGTGTGGTTGCTCGGTCCAGGCGATGATGCGGACGGTGTCGGGCCGGTCGAGCAGTGCGCGATCCACCGAATCGGTGAACTCCTCGTCATAGATCACCGCGTCCACGCCCTCGCGGTCGACCACCTCGGCCAGCGCCGGCCCGGCGAACGAGGTGTTGAGCAGCAACACGTCGGCGCCGATCCGGTTGGCCGCCACCAACGCCTCGACGAAGCCGCGGTGGTTGCGGCACATGATCCCGACTACCGCCGGCGTCCCGCCGGGCAGCGCCTGCAAGGCCGCGGCCAACGCGTCGCCGCGCCGGTCGAGCTCGCGGTATGTCAACGTCCCCAACTCGTCGATCAAGGCCGCGCGGTTGGGACAGCGCTGCGCCGACATCGCGAATCCGCTTGTGACGGTGAGGCCTTCGCGGGCGACAGCTGCGGTGATTCGCAGATACTTGTCAGGTCGCAGGGGTGCGATGATTCCTGCGCGGACCATGCTGGCCAACAGGCCGAACGGTGCCACCGGTACTAGCCGATGATCGGGAGGCGGCGCTCTTTGGCCAACTTGTCGAGCGCCTTTTGCATGACATGGCGGACGTGGGCGTCGACCTCGTCGACGTCGGGCTGCTCACCGAACTGGGCGGTTATGTGGACCGGCTCGAGCACCTGCATGACGATCTTGGTCGGCAGCGGCAGGTTTGGCGGCACCACTGCGGAAAGCCCGAACGGGAAGCCCACCGAGATCGGCAGGATCTTCACCCGCATCAGCTTGTCCAACCGCAGCGCCTTGGCCAGCCACGTGCCACGCGACAGGTAAAGCTGGCTTTCCTGTCCGCCGACGGCCACCGCGGGAACGATCGGCACCCCGGCGTTGATCGCCGCGCGCACATACCCGGTGCGCCCGTCGAAATCGATGGTGTTCTCCGACAGGGTGGGCCGGTAGACGTCGTAGTCACCGCCGGGGAACACCACCACCACGCCACCGGACCGCAGCGCCTCGTCGGCGTTCTCGTGGTTGGCGCGGATGAAGCCGGCCCGGATGAAGAAGTCGGCGGTGGGACCGGTGTGTAAGACGTCGTGGCTCAGCGTGTAGACCGGCCGGTCGTAGCCGAACTTTTCGTAGAACCCGGTGGCGAAAACCGGAACATCCATCGGGAACAGCCCACCCGAGTGGTTGGACACCACCAGGGCGCCGCCCGACGGGAAGGTCTCCAGCCCGCGTACCTCCGCGCGGTGGTAGCCCTTGATGAGCGGACGGAGCCATCCGATCACGCGTTCGGTGAGGCCGGGATCCCACTTCGATATTTCGGTTGGTTCGATACCGGTGGCGGTCAACGGTCCCCCTGGGATTTTGTGCCGATTTGGCTGTGATGCTAGCCCAGCGCCTTCCGGCCGAAGTCACTCGGACAAGGTCGTTACGATCTCCTCGACAGATGTCACTGACATTCGAAGGAGCACACAGCGTCGTGAGCGAAGATGCCGGCAACACCGAACCCGAAGTCCTGGTCGAACAGCGCGACCGGATCCTGATCATCACGATCAACCGGCCCAAGGCCAAGAACGCGGTGAACGCCGCGGTCAGCAAGGGCCTGGCCGATGCGATGGACCGGCTCGACAGCGACGCGGGTCTGTCGGTGGCGATTCTGACCGGTGCCGGCGGATCCTTCTGCGCGGGCATGGATCTCAAGGCGTTCGCCCGGGGCGAGAACGTCGTCGTCGAAGGTCGCGGGATGGGCTTCACCGAGCGCCCACCGACCAAGCCGCTGATCGCCGCCGTCGAGGGCTACGCGTTGGCCGGCGGCACCGAACTGGCGCTGGCCACCGATCTCATCGTGGCGTCCAAGGAGTCGGCCTTCGGTATCCCCGAAGTCAAACGCGGGTTGGTTGCCGGCGGTGGGGGGTTGCTGCGGCTGCCGCACCGCATCCCGTACGCCATCGCGATGGAACTCGCTCTGACCGGCGACAACCTGTCCGCCGAGCGAGCGCACGCACTGGGGCTGGTCAACGTGCTGGCAGAGCCCGGGACGGCGCTGGACGCGGCCATCGCGCTGGCCGAGAAGATTACCGCCAACGGTCCGCTGGCGGTGGCCGCCACCAAGCGGATCATCGTCGAATCCCGTGGCTGGAGCCCGGAGGCCATGTTCGGCGAGCAGCTGAAGATTCTGATGCCGGTCTTTGCCTCCAACGATGCGAAGGAAGGCGCGATCGCGTTCGCCGAGAAGCGACCCCCGCGCTGGACGGGTACCTGAGTCGCAGCGGGTCGCCGCTAATGAACCTCTCAGCCTATTTCGCCCGCGTCGGCTACACCGGATCGAGGGCTCCGACGCTGGAGACGTTGGCCGGTGTGGTGGCCGGCCATACCCGCCACATTCCGTTCGAGAACCTCGACCCGCTGCTGGGTGTGCCGGTGGCTGACCTGAGCCCAGCTGCGCTGACCGACAAGCTGGTGGATCGCCGCCGCGGCGGCTACTGCTACGAGCACAACAACTTGATGCGATACGTGCTCGCCGATTTGGGGTTCGAGGTCGACCGGCTGGCCGGCCGGGTGGTGTGGATGGATCCGGCCGGGCTTGATGGTCCACCACACGCGGAGACGCATCAGGCGCTCGCGGTACGCATTCCCGGCGTCGACGAACCGTATCTGGTCGACGTCGGGTTCGGCGGGCAGACGCTGCCGTCGCCCATTCGGCTCACCGTCGGGCCGGTCCAGCAGACCCGTCACGAGCCGTACCGGTTGCGCACCCACGGTCGCGACTACGTCTTGGAGGCGCTGGTGCGGGGTGAGTGGCAGCCGCTGTACACCTTCGGCACAGATCCGCGTCCGCTGATCGATATGGAAGTCGGAAGCTGGTACGTGTCGACGCATCCGGCGTCGACCTTCGTCGTCGGGCTCAGCGCTGCACTGGTCACCGACGAGGCGCGATGGAACTTGCGGGGCCGCAACCTCGCCATCCATGCCGACGGGGCAACCGAGCGGATTCGGTTCGACGACGCCGGACAGGTGCTCGACGCGCTGGCCAATCGGTTCGGCATCGACGTGTCGGGTCTCGGCGATGTCGAGGCTCGGGTCGCCGAGGTTCTCGACAACTAGTTGATCTAAACTACAGCCAGGCATGACACTTTTGACGGTCTTTGTAACGCGCTGGCACCACAGAAAGTTCGACGATTGAGCATTTCGTTACTGCTCGAGATGGCTGTGTCGAGCAACCCCGACCGAACCGCCGTTGTCTCCGGCGACACCCGGTTGACAACTCAGCAGCTCAGCGACCTCGCCGACGGCGGCGCGGGCGTTATCGCCGGCTCGAATGCGCAGCATGTCGCCTACGTCGGGACCGGCGGGGCGATGTTGCCGCTGCTGATCTTCGCGTCGGCGCGCGCCGGAGTGACATTCACCCCGATCAACTACCGGCTTTCGACCGAAGGCATCCAGACCCTGATCCGCCGGTTGCCCGACCCGCTGGTGATCGTCGACAGCCGTTACCGGGAGATGGTTGGGGACAGCGGTAAGCAGGTGATCGGCTCCGACGAGTTCCTGGCCAGCGCTGGCACCGCGGAACCCGCCGCGGAGTTCGCCGACCCGGAGTCGACCGCGATCGTCCTTTTCACCTCGGGTACCACGTCGCAGCCCAAGGCCGTCGAGTTGTCACACAACAACCTGACCAGCTACATCACCGGAACCGTGGAATTCGGGTTGGCCGAGCCGACCGACGCGGCACTGATTTGTGTGCCGCCCTACCACATTGCCGGTGTCAGCGCGGCGCTGTCGAATCTGTATGCGGGCCGAACGATGGTGTACCTGCCGGTCTTCGACGCCGAGGAGTGGGTGCGGCTCATCAACGCTGAGCACGTCACCACGGCGACGGTGGTCCCGACCATGCTCGACCGGATCGTCACCGTACTGGCGAGTGGCCGCCACGAGCTGCCGTCGCTGCGCAGCCTGGCCTACGGCGGCTCGAAGGTGGGGTTGCCGCTGGTGCGCCGGGCGCTGGAGTTGTTGCCCGACGTGGGATTTGTCAACGCCTATGGACTGACCGAGACGGGTTCGACCATCGCTGTGCTGACTCCGGAAGACCACCGCGCCGCGCAGTCGGCCTCGGATCCCGCCGTCATCAAGCGCCTGGCTTCGGTGGGTCAACCGGTGCCCAGCATCGAGGTGCAGATCCGCGACGAGAACGGCGTGCTGCTGCCGGCGGGACAAACCGGTGAGCTGTTCGTCCGCGGCGAGCAGGTATCCGGCCGTTACACCGGGATCGGGTCGGTGCTCGACGGCGACGGGTGGTTCGCCACCCGCGACATCGCCACGCTCGACGAAGGCGGCTACCTGTTCATCGGCGGGCGCAGCGACGACACCATCATCCGCGGCGGGGAGAACATCGCACCCGCCGAATTGGAAGATGTGCTGATCGAACATGCCCACGTGCGTGATGTCGCGGTGGTCGGCGTCGACGACCCGCAGTGGGGCCAGGCCATCGTCGCGGTGGTGGTGCCCGCTCCCGGCGCCGAACCGGACCCCGATGAGCTCCGCGAGCATGTCCGCAAGAGCTTGCGCGGCTCGCGTACCCCCGATCGCGTCGTGTTCCGCGACGGGCTGCCCACCAACGCGACCGGCAAGGTGCTTCGTCGCGAGATCGTCGAATCCCTCAGAACCCTAGGAACATTAGGATCGAAATCATGATCAAGAACGGAACCCGTCTGGCCAGCCAGGTGTGCGACACGCAGGTCATCGTCGTGCGCAGCGCCGACAGTCTCGACGATCTGCGCTGCGGCGGCGCGCCGATGGTGGCGTTGGACGCCGAGCGTTCCGGCGACCTGGACCCGGCGTTCGCCGACGGCAACGTGATGGGTAAGCGCTACGTCGACGAGACCGGCGCCGAGGTGCTGGTAACCAAAGCCGGCGCGGGGACACTGGCGATCGGTCAGACCGCGCTGAGCCTCAAGGAAGCCAAGCCGCTGCCGGCCAGCGACTAACTCCTCTGCGCGAACAGACGCAGAATCGCACGATTTCGGGACGAAACGTGCGATTCTTCGTCTGCTCGCCGGTTACTTCGCCAGTCCGTTACGGCGGACGAATTCCCTTGCCTTGATCAAGAATTCGAGTTGATTGTGGACCTCGCGCAGCGGCTCGGCGCTGCGCGTCGAGCGGCATAGCACCACCGCGCCCTCCAGTGTGGCGATCGACATCACCGCCAGCGAGGCCGCGTCCGACTCGGGAAAGCCGTCGGCAACGAACGCCCGCGACAGGGCGGTACACCAGCGGCCGAGAATCTGTCCGGCCTCGGCGGTCAATTGTGGTTCCTCGTCGGCCGAGCCGATCGCCGCCGCCACCACCGGGCAGCCGGCGTTGAACTCGCTGCCGCCCAGTAGCCGCTCCCAGAACTCGACGAAGTCGCGCAACAGCGCCATCGCGCCCAGCTCGATGGAATCGTCGATAGTGGCCGTGATCGCGTCGCCGGCGTAGCGCAGCGCTTCGGTCAGGATCTGGTTACGGCCGTCGGGAAAGTGGTAGTAGACCGATCCCCGCGGCGCACCGCTGCGGGTGAGCACCTCGTCAATGGTCACCCCGGCGGCGCCGCGTTCACGCATCACCTCGGCGGCGCTGATCAGCATCTTGGTGCGCGTTTTACCGCGCTTGGCACTGGTGGCCATTGGGGTCATCGCGATGCCTAGGCAGCGTGCGGGGAAGGCGGCTGCGGGACTCGCCGGTGCAGGCTAGGCGGTTGCAGCCGCACCGAGCGCAACGATGCGCTCCGCAAGTCGGGAATCTGGCGGGTGAACCGATAGCCGGCGATGTTGAGCTCGACGATCCACATGATCTTCTCCTGCCTCATGCGCCGGCTTACCGGCTCATGATTATGCCGGGCAGCATATAACAAGCCGTTTCTTTGACACAAGGATGATAGGCGTTTCGCAATAAAGCCCCAGTTCGCTGGTTTACTGTGCTCCACAGGCTCCCGCTAAAAGCCCGTGGAATATTATGCTGTATTGCATATTCCCTAGCGTTGGGGTGTACTTGGCCAATGTCTGACACCTCGCTCCCAACCCTGGAGACCGTGTCGCTCGAACGCGACGGTCACGTCCTGCTGATCGGCCTGAACCGGCCGGACAAGCGCAACGCCTTCAACCGGACGATGCTGGCCGATCTGTCCCGCGCCTACGGTGTGCTGGAGTCCGACTCCGACGTCCGCGCCGGCGTGCTGTTCGCACACGGCGACCACTTCACCGGCGGCCTGGACCTGGTCGACGTCGCTCCGGCGATCGCCTCGGGCGAACTGCCGTCCCCGGCCGACGGGCGCGACCCGTGGCGCCTCGACGGCCCCTGGACCACCCCGCTGGTCGCCGTCGCGCAGGGCTGGTGCATGACGCTGGGCATCGAGCTGCTGTTGGCCGCCGATATCCGCGTCGCGGCGACCGGCACCCGGTTCGCGCAACTCGAGGTGCAACGAGGCATCTACCCGTTCGGCGGTGCGACCATCCGACTGCCCCGCGAGGCGGGCTGGGGCAATGCCATGCGCTGGCTGCTGACCGGCGACGAGTTCGACGCCACCGAGGCGCATCGCATCGGCCTGGTTCAAGGGGTCGCCGACGACGCCGCGACCGCGTTGGCCCGCGCCCGCGAGATCGCGCACGCCATCGCCGATCGCGCTGCGCCGCTGGGTGTTCGGGCCACTCTGGCCTCGGCGCAACTGGCGGCCGAACGCGGCCGGGCGGCCGCGGTCGAGCGGCTACGGCCTGAGGTGGCCGCGCTATTCGGCAGCGCCGACGCCGCCGAGGGCGTTCAGTCGTTCGTCGAGCGCCGCCAAGCCCAATTCCAGGGGCGCTGATCGTTTAGGTCGACGAGTGTGAAGCCAGCTTCACACTCGCCTTCGAACGTGAACCCAGCTTCACACTCGAGACAGGGGCGTTAGCCGGCGTCGGTGGTGTAACCCATCGGCATCAGCACACTCTTCTGCTGGGTGAAGTGCTCCACACCCTCCGGCCCGTTTTCGCGTCCGATGCCCGAGTTTTTGTAGCCGCCGAAGGGACAGCAGGGATCGAACGCGTACCAGTTGATGGCATACGTCCCGGTGCGGATCTTCTCCGAGATCTCGATGCCGCGCGGCACGTTGGCGGTCCACACGCTGCCGGCCAGGCCATACACCGAGTCGTTGGCGATCTTGATCGCGTCTTCCTCGGTGTCGTAGGGGATGATGCTCAGCACCGGCCCGAAGATCTCCTCCTGAGCGATCGTCATCTCATTGTTGACGTCGGCGAACACCGTGGGTTGCACGAAGAAGCCGGTGTCCAGACCGTCGGGGCGGCCGCCGCCACACACCAGCCGGGCGCCCTCCTCGATGCCCTTGGCGATGTAGCCCTCCACCCGGGCACGCTGCTTTTCCGAGATCAGCGAACCGATCTGGGCCGAGGGGTCCGACGGCAGCCCCACGGGCAGTGCTTGTACGAAAGCGCTTACAGCATCCACGATTTCGTCGTATCGCGAGCGCGGCGCCAGGATGCGGGTCTGGGCTACGCAGGCCTGCCCGGTGTTCATGATCCCCGAGAACACCAACATCGGGATGGCCGTGGCGAGGTCGACATCATCGAGGACGATCGCCGCTGACTTCCCGCCGAGCTCCAATGTGCACGGCTTGAGCAGGTCCGCCGCACGTCGACCGATCTCCTTGCCGACTCCCGAGCTGCCGGTGAAGGTGAAGATGTCGACGTCGCGGTTGGACGTCAGCGCCTGCCCAGTCTCGATTCCGCCCGGCACTATCGACAGCACGCCTTCAGGCAGGCCGGCTTCGGCGAACACCTCCGCCAAAGCGTTTGCGCTCAACGGTGTTTCGGCGGCTGGCTTGAGCACCACCGTGCAGCCGGCCAGCAGCGCCGGACCCAGCTTGTTGACGGCCAGGAACAGCGGAACGTTCCAGGCGATGATCGCGCCAACGACGCCGACCGGCTCGCGATGGACGATGCTTTGCCCGTATCCGCCGTTGCGGGTCTCTTTCCACTTGACCTGGTCAACAGCGGGGCCGGCGAAGAACCCCAGCGCCCCCGTCGAGCTCATCCAGTGCATCGTTTCGATGGTCATTTGCGGCTGACCGGTCTCGCTCGCGAGGAGGCGGGTGAACAGGTCCTTGCGCTCCTCCATCAACGTGAGCGCGTTGGCGATCACGGCCGCACGCTCCTTCGGCGGCGTGGTCGGCCAGGGGCCGCTGTCGAACGCCGCGCGGGCCGCCGCCACCGCGGCGTCGACGTCGGCTGCTGCCGCCAGCGGCACCTTGCCGACGTATTCGCCGGTGGCCGGGCAATGCACCTCGATGACGTCGGAGGTCGACGGTTCGGTCCATTTCCCGCCGATGAACAGCTTGTCGTATTCGGTCGTCTGGCTGTCGGTCATGGTCATGGCGTCACCCTACCCAGCGACAGGCAAAACGAGAACACGTTTCAGTCAAGTGCCACCGTTGCGGAGCGGCGGTCGTAGCACCAGCACCAAGTTGCTCACCAGGAACTCGCGCAGCACCGGGACCGACGTCAGCCGCCACGCCCATCGGGGGTGGTAGCGCGGGAATGCGGACACCAGGGCGCCGGTACTGACCGCCCAGTCCAGTCCGTCGGCTGCCGACACCGCAAACAACGACGACCCGTAGTCGTTCTTCGCCCGATGGCCGTGTTTGCGGGCGTAGCGCGCCGCGGCGCGGGCACCGCCCAGATAGTGGGAGAGGCCCATCTCATGTCCGCCGAACGGGCCCAGCCACACCGTGTACGACAGGACTACCAGCCCACCCGGGCGGGTCACCCGCAGCATCTCGCCGCCCAGCTGCCATGGACGCCGAACATGCTCGGCGACATTGGATGACAGGCAGATGTCCACCGAGTCATCGGCGAACGGCAGCGCCATACCCGATGCGCGGACAAATGGGCCCGCCACACGTGCATTCGTCGGCGTCGACGCATGCATCTCGCTCGGATCCGGCTCGACTCCGATGTACCGGATCCCGGCGTCGGCAAAAGCCGTCGCGAAATAGCCCGGGCCACCGCCGACGTCGAGCAGCGTGCACCCGGCAGGGCCAGTGGCATGAATGCCGCGCCACAAATCGCCGACCATCTGCGCGGTGTCGTTGGCCAGTGCTCCGTAGAACCGGTCGGGATCGGACTGCTCGTAGCGGAACTCCGACAACAGCCGCAGCGAGCGAGACAGCGTCGCCCGACGCGCGAACGCATCGGTGACAGCCATCGATGTCACCCTACGGTTAGCCATTAGGCTGGACAGCAATGTCTGCCGCGCATACTCAGCCCACGGATCAGCACTCTGGGGGTCTCGGCGCGGTATTCCTGCTGTGCTGGCGCGACACCGGCCACCCCCAGGGCGGCGGCAGCGAAACTTATTTGCAGCGCCTCGGGGCACAGCTTGCGCAGTCCGGGATTGCCGTCACGCTGCGCACCGCCCGCTATCCCGGCGCGCCGCGGCACGAGGTGGTCGACGGCGTGCGGATCAACCGCGCCGGTGGCCGGTATTCGGTGTACGTGTGGGCGCTATTGGCGATGGCCGCGGCCCGGCTAGGGCTGGGCCCGCTGCGACGGGTGCGACCCGACGTGGTCGTCGACACCCAGAACGGCCTGCCGTTTCTGGCCCGATTGCTGTACGGCCGGCGAGTCGCGGTGTTGGTGCACCACTGCCACCGCGAGCAGTGGCCGGTCGCCGGCCCGGTGCTCGGTCGGGTCGGTTGGTTCGTCGAGTCGCGTTTGTCGCCGCGGCTGCACCGGCGCAACCAATATGTGACGGTGTCGCTGCCGTCGGCTCGCGATTTGGTGGCTCTGGGTGTGAGTAATGAACGAATTGCCGTGGTACGCAACGGCTTGGACGAGGCACCCGCCCCATCGCTGCATGGCCCTCGGGCGGCTGCGCCGCGGGTGGTGGTGTTGTCGCGCCTGGTGCCGCACAAGCAGATTGAGGACGCGCTGGATGCTGTCGCGCTGCTGCGGCCGCGGGTACCGGGCTTACACCTCGACATCGTCGGCGGCGGTTGGTGGCAGCAGCGGTTGGTCGAGCACGCGGCGCATCTCGGCATCAGCGACGCGGTGACGTTTCACGGCCACGTCGATGACATCACCAAACACCATGTGATGCAACAGTCTTGGGTTCATTTGTTGCCGTCACGCAAGGAGGGGTGGGGTTTGGCTGTGGTAGAGGCGGCGCAGCACGCGGTGCCCACCATCGGCTACCGGTCCTCGGGTGGCCTGGCCGATTCGATCATCGACGGGGTTACCGGCGTTCTGGTCGACGACCGGACCGAACTGGTGAGCCGGCTCCAGCAGCTTCTCGACGATCCGGTACTGCGCGAGCAACTCGGCGCCAAGGCGCAGGCGCGCAGCACTGAATTCTCTTGGCGGCAAAGCGCTGACGCGATGCGCACCGTACTCGAGTCCGTGGTAGCCGGAGACCGGATCAGCGGCGTGGTCTAACTTATGGATACTGGCGAACCGTCGCTAGCCTGGTTGCTTCAACCCCTTACGGTGCAGACCTTTCTTGACGAAATTTGGGGCGCCACGCACCACCACGTCAAGCGGTGCGACGTGGGCTATTTCGATCGTCTCCTGCCCGGACCATCGGCGGTCGACCAGCTGTTGGAGCATGTTGCGCCAGAGCCGTCGGCGGTGCGTCTGGTACGGGGCGGTGAGAGCAAGGATGCTGACAGTTTTCGGCTCGCTGACGGCAGTCTCGATCCCGCCCGCGTCCGCGAGGCTTTTGCTGACGGCTACACCATCGTCCTGAATGGGCTCGAGCGGTACGTGCGTGAGATCGCTGCGCTGTCGCACTCCATCGAAGTCGAGTTGAACTTCCCGACCCGAGTCAATGGCTACGTCACGCCGCCCGAATCGACCGGCTTCGTCCCGCATTACGACCCTCATGACGTCTTGATCCTGCAGATGCAGGGATCCAAGACCTGGCATTTGGCCGATGCCGCCGCTATACCGCCGCACGAGATGCAGCGTCAGCAAGGGGCTGCCGAAGGGTTCTCGTTGCCGACCGAGCTGCGCTTGGACGTCGGCGACGTACTTTACCTGCCGCGCGGCCACGTTCACGCGGCCCGAACACACTCGGAGCCATCGATCCACTTGACCGTCGGGATCCACGCGCCCACCGTGCTCACCCTGATCACCCACGCCCTCCGCTCGTTGAGTTTGCGAGATGACCGCGCCCATACCCGGCTGCCACCGCGGCATCTCGACGACGCCTCGACACACGCGAGCGTGAGCGCCCTGCTGCGCGACATCGTCAGGACCATCGACGACCCGAGCGTCATCGCCGACGGCTTGGACACCATGGCGGAAGTGTTGGTCCGGCGCGGCCGATGCCCGCCCGTCGGACCGGCCACCAACACCGTCGGCGTCGACGAACAAACGTTGGTGGTGAAGCACCACCCGCTCTATTCGAGGGTGACGCACGTTGGTGCTGACGTTGTGTTGGAGTTCGCGCAACTGTCGATAAACGCAGAGCCCGACCATGAAGCCGCGATGCGGTTCTTGTCGGGGTGTACCGAGCCGTTTCGCGTAGGCGACTTACCTGGGCTCAGCGCAGCGCAGCAGACGAAGCTAGTGCGAACGCTGATCGCGACTGGGTTCCTTAACCGGCTCGCCGACCACTCGTAAACGCCGCCGGAAATCCTGCCCGGCACCGGCCCGCGCCGACAGCGGGGCTGTTTCCTCATACCAGGACATTCACAGGGGAAGTTTGTTGACATTGCGGACGCACGCGCGAAAAATCACCGCACAAGAGGAGTTTCACAATGGCGGTGTACGTCGTGTTCGATGGTTCTGCCCCAGCCAGTGCGGCGGCGTATCCGCTCATGGACGGTTGACCGTGACGGCGCCAATCTGGTTTGCCTCTCCGCCGGAAGTGCACTCGGCGCTGTTGAGCAGTGGACCCGGGCCAGGTTCGTTGCTGGCGGCCGCGGCGGCGTGGAACTCGCTCAGCGCCGAATACGTTTCCGTGGCAGAAGAACTCAGCGCGCTACTGGCGGCGGTGCAGACCGGTGTCTGGCAAGGCCCCAGCGCGGAATCGTATGTGGCCGCGCATGTTCCGTACCTCGCATGGCTGATGCAGGCCAGCGCGGACAGCGCGGCGGCGGCCGCCAGCCATGAGGTGGTGGCCACCGCATATACCGCGGCGCTGGCGGCCATGCCGACCCTGGCCGAACTAGCGGCCAACCATGCCACTCACGCGGTATTGGTGGCAACGAATTTCTTTGGGATCAACGCTATTCCGATCGCGCTCAACGAAGCCGACTATGCGCGGATGTGGCTGCAGGCGGCCACCACAATGACGACTTACCAAGTAGCGGCCAGCGCCGCGGTGGCGTCGACACCGCAAACCACCCCGGCGCCGC
Source organism: Mycobacterium sp. NGS51 (assembly GCF_059812525.1). Lineage (NCBI taxonomy): Bacteria > Bacillati > Actinomycetota > Actinomycetes > Mycobacteriales > Mycobacteriaceae > Mycobacterium > Mycobacterium sp. NGS51. Next base: position 23,572 of record NZ_JCALCV010000007.1, on the reverse strand, counting down.
AGATCCAGAAGGCCAACGAGTCCGGCGGCGGAAACCAAGACGAGGGCAACCCACACCAGCTGAGCTGGTGGACAACTCGAATACACGAAGTGATGACCAACCCGCAGGCCTGGTCCGAGGTCCCGCACTGGTTGGGCGAGGCTTACAACGCGTTCTTTCCCCAAGCGCCGCAATTGACGCAGAGCTCATTCAGCCTGATCGCCCCCGCCATCTCCCCCGCAGGAGCGCTGACCGGCTTCCTGGGCCTGGCCGGGCTGGCCGGCCTGCCCCAACCCGAGTCGATCCCCACCGTCGAGCCGACACCCGTCGCGACCGCGCCCAGCACGCCACCGGTCGCCGCGATGGCACCGGCTCTGCCCGCGCCCGCCGCCGCCCCTGCGCCCGCACCGGCGCCTGCGCCCGCCCCAACCGCACCGGCGGTAGCCGGCACCGCAGCGCCGCTGGCGCCCGCCACTGGCGGCGAAGGTTTTGCCTACCCCTACGTGGTTGGTCCGCCCGGGATTGGATTCGGCGCGGCGATGAGCGTCAGCGCCAGCGCCAAGCAGACGGCGGCGGCGCCCGACACCGCCGCGGCGGCAGCCGCTGCGACCACTGGGGAACTGGTCCGGCGCCGACGGCAGCGGGCGGGATTGATCGACCGCGGGCATCGCTACGAATTCCTGGACGCGGACTCCGACGGGTCACCGGCCCCCGCGGAGCGGTTTGCCGCGGTAGCGCCTTCGGATCAGGGCGCGGGCCCGTTGGGGTTCGCCGGAACCGCCGACAAGGCCGGTGCCCGGCCGGCGGCGGGACTGACCACGGTGGCCGGTGTCCCATCCGGTAGCAGACCGACTACGCCGATGATGCCGAGCAGTTGGGGTGCTGATACCGACGAACCCTACGCAGACGGCGCCGACTCTAACCAGTGAGGACCTGACCGTTAGCCGAGCGCGGTCGGTCGGAACCGGCAGACAGCCTTAGGGTGACGAATTCGACCTTCGTTGCAAAGCGTCAACCTCCCCTGGGTGAAACCTGGATATAGAGAATACATGTTAGATGCATGCGTGCTATGTTCGTAGCATGTCGAGAATGGTTCAGGTTCGGAACGTGCCTGATGGACTTGTCCACGAGTTGAAGGCCCGGGCCGCGGCACACCGGATGAGCCTCAGCGATTTCCTGCTTGCCCGACTGGGCGAAATCGCTGAAGAACCAGCCCTCGACGAAGTTCTCGATCGCCTCGCCGCGTTGCCGCGCCGGGAACTCGGTGTGACTGCGGCTGAATTGCGTGACGAAGCTCGGTCCGAGTGATCGTGTTGGACGCCTCGGCGGCTGTCGAACTCGTCCTTGCGACGCGGCCGGGCGCGGTGGTGGGGCGGCGCTTGCGGGGCGAGACAGTGCATGCCCCCGCCCACTTCGACGTCGAGGTGATTGGTGCCATCCGTCGGGCGGTCGTGCGCCAGTTGATCAGCGATCACGAGGGGCTCGTGGCTGTTGCCGACTTCCAGGGTCTGCCGCTCCGACGTTGGCCTACAAAGCCTTTCGTCCAGCGCGCCTACCACTTACGCAGCACCCACACCGTAGCCGACGGCGTGTACGTCGCGCTCGCTGAGGGCCTTGCTGCGCCGCTCATCACTTGCGACGGGCGACTCGCACAATCCCACGGGCATGACGCAGAAATAGAACTTATCGCCTGATCATCGCCGCGGGCCCCCGCAACCACATAGAAGCAAAACGTTCCTCAGTCGCCTCTGTCGGGCCGCGCGGTCCGACCGACCCACCGACGCCATCCCGCAGCCGCCATACCGACGGCTCCGACACCCAGCATCGCCAGCCACGCCAGATGCGCGATCAGCACGGCTGACCGGCGGCCCGTGGAGGCGCCGGGAGCGTCGCCGCCGACGCTGTACAACGCCAGGTCGCCGTCCCGGTAGACGGTAGGCAGTTGTTCGAAAACCCCTGCCGCCGCGCCTAGTTCGCCGGGAGTTCGGCCTTCGACAACCAGCCACCGCACGCCCGCTCGGGCCAGCGCATCGCGCTCGGCTCCCGACAGCAGTAGCTGCTCGACGGCCCGGGCCCGGCGGCCTTCGCCAGGAACGGCAACCCCGGAAATGGTCAGGTCACCGGTGGTCAGCACGTCGGCTCGCAACCAGCGCGGCAGTGGATCCAGCACCGGTTGCGGACCCGACCAGGCGAAGCGGCGCATGGTGCCGGCCGGCAACACCGCCACCGGTCCGGCGTCGGCGTTGATCGCTGCGGCCACCGCACGCCACCCTGGCGGGTAATGCACCGGTTCGACCTTGCCCCAGCCGCCCCAAGCCAGGTCGGGTAGCGCCAATAGCAGTGCCGCGCAGCAGATCAGCGCTGTCACCGCCGGGTGCAGCCACCGCCGTAATGTCTGCACCGCACCCGCGCCGGCCAGCGCGTACCCGGGCATCGCCAGCGCCACCCATTTCTGCCCGTCGCGCACGACACCAAGCCCGGGCGCGGCATCGACCACGGCGCGCAGCACGGCCAGCCCCGGACCAGTGGCCAGGCCCGCGGGCACCAGCACCGCCACCGCTGCCACGACGATCAGCGGCAGCGCCGCCCGGTGTTGCCGCAAGACCGGTAGCCCGGTGACAACCACGCCGAGTAACACCGCGGTGCCCAGCACCGCGAAAAGCGTTGTGCGGGAATCCGGTACTGCTTCGGCATTCCAGATTCCGCCCAGGCCGGCCAGGCTGCCGAGTGTCCCCAGCCCGGGTTCGGCGCGCGCCGCGAACGCGCTGATCGCCGAATCCTGTTGTGCGGGCAGCGTGGAGCTCAGCGCCGAGGCCGTCAACCACGGCAGCGCTGCCACCACGGCAGCGGCCAGCGTGATAGCGGCACACAGCCAACGCGGACGCCCGGCACCCGGCGCTGCCGCACAGACCAGCGCCACCGTCGCTGCCAGCATCAACCCGGTCGGCGTCAACCCGGCCAACGCGATCCACCACGCCAGCGCGAAATATCGCGACCGGGCCGGCGGAGCCTCCGACCGCAGCATTAGCGTCGTCGTCGCCACCCAGGGCAGGCAGCCGTAGCCGACCAGCAGGCTCCAATGGCCCTGCAATAACCGTTCCGCGACATAGGGATTCCAGATCGCCAGCGTGATTGCGACGAACTGGCCGCTCGCCCCGGCCTCCGGCGTTACGGTCGCGACCAGTTGGGCAGCGCCCCAACCTGCCAGCCACAGCGCGGCGATAAGCAGCGCCTTCACCACGACGCCGCCATCGATGCCGCGTGCGGCCAGTGCCACCGCGAAATCTTGCGGCACCGCCCGCGGCGCGGACATCAGGCCGAGCGCACTGTCGGTCAGATAGGACCGCGGAGTGGTGACCGCATCACGCAGCAGCAGATAACCGGGGGACAGCAGCGGCGCGGTCACCAGCAGCGCCAGCGCCAGTGCGTATCCGGGGCGGGACCACCGTAGGACCCAGCGGCCTGTCCCGGCCACTCGAGCGATCAGGGGCGGTCGGGCGGACCTGCGGGGGGCGGGCCCGAGCCGGGCGGATTAGGCGGGCCGGTGCCTCCCTGCAAGTCAGGGGGCGGCGTGGGCAGCTTCTCGGTCTCGGCCTCGGCGCCCGGCACCGGTTCGCGTGGCGGTCCGCCACGGCCGAAGAAACCGTGGTCGGCGGTGTCCAGGCCGGGGTCGAGCAACGCCGCCTCGGTCCGCAGGCTGAACATGCCCAGCAGCACCCCGCCGATCAGTGCGACCAAGCCGGTCGCGGTGAAGGTGATCGGCAGCACGCGTGACCACAAGGCGAGCCGATCGCGCTCGTTGCGAGCGGCGTTGACCTGCGCCTCGATCGTCTCTTCGGTGGAGGTGACCGTGTAGTCGGCCACCACTACCTTTTCCGCGTTCAGCGGGTCGCGGGCGAAATAGTGATTGGCGTGTTCTTTTTCCTTGACGATTATGCCCGACTCGGGGTCCACCCAGAAGGTGCGCTGCGCCGCGTAGTAGCGGGTCATGCTGACCTTCTCGTCCGGGTCGCCTTCAATTCCCCACCTGCCGGCGGTTTCGGCAGCCTTGCTGTCCTCGTCGTGGGCGTAGAGCGAGGGGTACTTGACCGGATCGACCAACTTGCCGTCGGCGTCGTAGCCGACGTTCTGGGTGAACCGGTAGGTGGTCAGCCCGTTGACGTCTTCCTCACCGGAGTAGTTGGCGTCGAACGCCTTCTGCGCGATCGGATCGAAGAAGGGGTAGGTCTGCTTTTCGGTGTTAAACGGGAACCGGTAGGACAACCCGTCATGCGGGAGCGCGATGTTGGTGGGCGGATTTTCGTCTTTGACGCTACGCGGCTTCTGCACCGCGCCGCCCGGATGGGTCTCGTCGGAGACGGCCTCGGCCGTTTTGCGGTTCATGGTGACGGTGTCGACGATCGCCAGCAGCAGCCCGCTGTCCTTCTGCTTGTCGGTGCGCCGAACCGACGTGCCTACCTGCAGGGTGACCACATCGGCGTTGGCCGGCGATTCCACGCTGATCTGCTGCTGGGACACCAGCGGAACATTCTGGTCGACGACGACGCGCTCGCTGGACAACGACCCCGCGTCGAGTGCCGCGCCGCTGCCGTCGCTGACCAGGGTGGTGTCGAGATCGAGCGGGATTTTGCTGACCCGGCTGGCCGTATAGGTCCACAACAGCAGCGCGGCGATCAGCAGGGCGGCGCCGAGCCCCATGAGTCCGCACGCGGCGATCCGCAACATGACTGCTCGGTTCACGCTGCCGTGACCTCCTTCTGGAGTGATTCGGTTTCGCACGGCCCCGGCCTGCTGGCGACACAAAACCCAGTTGACCCTAACAGCACAATTTAAAGTCCTGGCTTATGCGCTCTGGAGGCGCCTTTCTGGATGTACCCACTTCGCTGCACATTGCCTCAGGGCAGACTGTGCTGATGATCGACCGCGACGTGGTGGGCGGCACGCGCCGGTTCCTGCCCGCCGTCGAGGGCATGCGGGCATGTGCGGCCATCGGGGTCGTGGTCACCCATGTGGCGTTCCAGACCGGGCACTCCAGCGGGGTCGACGGCCGCCTGTTCGGACGCTTCGACCTGGCGGTGGCGGTGTTCTTCGCGTTGTCCGGATTTCTGCTGTGGCGCGGGCACGCCGCGGCGGCGCGGGGCCTGGGGTCCCGTCCATCGACCGGTCACTATCTGCGATCGCGCGTGGTCCGCATCATGCCCGCGTACGTGGTGGCCGCGGTGGTGATCCTGACCTTGCTGCCCGACGCCGACCATCCGAGCCTGACCGTCTGGCTGGCCAATCTCTCCCTCACCCAGGTGTATGTGCCGTTGACGCTGACCGCCGGGCTGACCCAGATGTGGAGTCTGTCGGTCGAGGTCACCTTTTATCTGGCGTTGCCGATCCTTGCGCTGCTGGCTTGGCGGTTGCCGGTGCGTGCCCGGGTACCGGTGATCGGCGGTCTGGCGATCGCCAGCTGGTTCTGGGGGTGGATTCCGTTTCACGCGCCATCCGGGCTCAACCCGTTGAACTGGCCGCCGGCGTTCTTCTCCTGGTTCGCGGCCGGAATGCTGCTCGCGGAGTGGGTCTACAGCCCGGCCGCGCTGCCGCACAGGTTGGCGCGGCGTCGGGTGCTGATGGCTCTCGTCGCGGCGACGGCGTATCTGGTGGCCGCCTCTCCGCTGGCCGGGCCCGCGGGGCTGACGCCGAGCACAGCCGGGCAATTCGCGGTGAAGACCGCGATGGGCGCGCTGCTGGCGGCGGCGCTGGTCGCGCCGTTGGTGCTGGACCGGCCCGACACCGACCACCGGGTTCTGGCGGCCGCGCCCATGGTGACATTGGGGCGCTGGTCCTACGGGATATTCATCTGGCATTTGGCGGCGCTGACCATGGTGTTCCCGGTGATCGGCGAGTTCTCGTTCCGGGGCCACATGCCGCTGGTGTTGGTGCTGACGTTGATCTTTGCGATCGCGATCGCCGCGGTGAGTTACGCATTGGTCGAGTCGCCGTGCCGGGAAGCGTTGCGGCAGTGGGAAATCCGTCGACGGGAGGCGGTCAGCCAGCGCCAAGAGGACGCAATCGCGCCATGACGGCCTCGCGCACCGCCGTGCGGCGAGCCTTGCCGGCGTCGTCGCGCAGGGGGGTATCGACCAGTTCCACGCTGCGCGGCACTTTGTAGGACGCGATGCGTTCGGCCAGGAACGTGCGCACGCCTTCCTCGTCGAGCGCCGAGTCGGCGATCGTCTGTACCAGGGCGTGCGGTACCTGGCCCAGGTCCTCATGCGGTATGCCGACCACCAAGCACGACAACACATCCGGGTTCTCCGACAGCGCGCCCTCGATCTCGGCCGGGTAGACGTTGCGCCCGCCGACGGTGAACATGTCGACGCGACGGTCGGAGAGATAGAGAAACCCGTCCTCGTCGAAATAGCCCAGATCGCCCAGCGAGTCCCAGCCGTCGCGAGATTTCGCGGCGACGCCGACGTAGCGGTAGGTCGGTGGGCTGCCGGGGCTGGGCCGCATGTAGATCTCGCCTTCCACGCCGGGTGGGCAGGGCCGGCCGTCGTCGTCGAGCACTTTCATCTCGCCGGCCACGACGATTCCGACGGAGCCGGGGTGGGTCAGCCACTGGTCGCCGGAGATGAAGGTCAGCGCCTGAAGTTCGGTGCCGCCGTAGAGTTCCCAGACCGCCTCGGGACCCAGGATGTCGATCCAGGCCTGTTTGATCGCCGGCGGGCACGGTGCGCCCAAGTGCCAGAACCGCCGGATCGACGTCAGGTCATAGGCGTCCGGGTCGGCGCGGTAGACCGGCAGCATCCGCTGCATGATGGTGGGCACGGTGGTCAGGAACGTCACCCGGTGATCGGTAATCAGCCGGAGATATTCCTGCGGGTCGAATCGGCTCATCAGCACCAGGTGATGGCGCATCAACAAAGCGATCGTCGCGGTGGTGAAGCCGGTGTTGTGGCTCAGCGGTATCGCTACCAGCGTGGTATCGCCCTCTTGCGCGCCGAGTGGATAGCCGATGAGGGCTGGTATCCGGCTGTCGTTGCCGGCTTCGATGAGTTTGGGCCGACCGGTGCTGCCACCCGAGCCCATCGCTTTCCACACCGGCGAGACCGCTTCGGGCAATGCGGCGTCAGACAGGGTTGGGTCCGGTGTGAAACCTGCTGGCACACTTGACAAGTCTGAATGGTCGCGGCCGACCAGCAAGGCGGGTGGTCGCAAGTCGAGCAGGCCCTGCAACTCCGCGGCGGGCAACCGTGCGGACAGCGGTTGGGGCACGGCGCCCAGCTTCCAGCACGCCACCGTGGCCTGGATCCATTCGATCGAGTTGGGCAGCAGGATCGTCACGTAGTCACCGAGGCCGACGCCGCGCTCGGCATACGCGCGGGCCAGCCGGTTGGTCGACGCGTCGAGTTCGGCGCGGGTAATCGTGTGCCCGTCGCAGGTGACGGCCGGCTCGTCGGGAGCCTGCTGGGCCAGCTGTGAGATCTGAGTGCCGATCGGCGGGACCGGCTCGGCCTGGGTCACTGGTAGCCGCCCTGCCGTTCGAAGATGCGGCGCGGATTGTCGACCAGCATGGTCTGCAACTGCTCGTCGGTGACGCCGCGCTGCTTGAGTGCGGGGATCACGTCGTTGTGGATGTGCAGGTAGTGCCAATTCGGCGCCATCTGTGGCACCAGGGCTTCGGGCAGCGCGTCGAAGTAGCAGTTGGCGTCGTGCGAAAGCACCATCTTGTCGGCGTGGCCGCGCTCGCACATGGTCGCCACGATGCCCACGCGCTCCTCGAAGGGCAGGATCACGTCGATGCCGAACCGGTCCATGCCCAGGTATGAGCCCGCGGAGATGAGCTCCTCGAGGTAGCCGACGTCGGTGCTGTCGCCCGAGTGCCCGATGACCACCCGGCTCAGGTCGACGCCCTCCTCTTCGAAGATGCGTTGCTGCTCGAGCCCACGGCGCAGCCCGGCATGGGTGTGTGTGGAGATCGGCACCCCGGTGCGCTTGTGTGCCTGGGCGACGGCGCGCAGCACCCGCTCCACACCCGGGGTGATCCCCGGCTCGTCGGTGGCGCATTTCAGGATGCCGGCCTTGATGCCGGTGTCGGCGATGCCCTGCTCGATGTCGCGGACGAACATCTCGGTCATGATCTCCGGACCGTCCAGCATTCCGCCCGGGCCCTCGTAGTGGAAACGAAACGGGACATCGTTGTAGGTGTAGAGCCCGGTTGCGACAACGATGTTCAACTCGGTCGCCGCGGCCACCCGTGCGATGCGCGGAATATAGCGGCCCAGCCCAATCACGGTCAGGTCCACGATGGTGTCCACGCCGCGGGCTTTCAGCTCGTTGAGCCGGCTGATGGCGTCGGCCACCCGCTGTTCCTCGTCACCCCAGGCTTCGGGATAGTTCAGCGCTATCTCGGTGGTCATGACGAACACGTGTTCGTGCATGAGCGTGACACCGAGGTCGGCAGTATCGATCGATCCTCGTGCGGTATTCAGTTGCGACACGCATCCGATGCTAGGGCGATGGCGCCCTAAGTTCGTCGAGATTCCGGTTAAGACGCCGTCTGGGTAGCGACATCACCGCGTCGGGTACTCGATGACCGAGCCCAGTGTGAGAGGAGCAGACATGGCGGCCGAAACCAGGACCGATCGATGGCCATCGCTACGGGTCGACGATTGGGCGCCCACCCGCGAAACCTTGCAGATGTGGACCCAGATCGTCGGCAAGATCCGGCTGGCACACATGCTGATGGTCAACCATTGGTGGCAGGTGACGCTATATGTCAGTCCGCGTGGATTGACCACGCACGCGATCCCCCACCAAACTGGGGTTTTTGAGCTGGAGTTCGATTTCATCGACAACGCTCTGATGATGCGGCACAGCGACGGCCGCCAACGCTCGGTGCCGATGACCGCCAAACCGGTCGCCGAGTTCTACGGCGAAACCATGTCGGCGCTGGACAGTTTGGGGGTCGCGACCTGGATCGACGCTCGCCCCAACGAGGTAGAGCCGGCTATCCCGTTTGCCGACGACTATCAGCACGCGTCTTACGACCCGGACAGCGCACGGATGTTCTGGCAACAGTTGGTGCAGGCAAGTCGAATCATCGGCCAGTTCCGCGCGCGGTTTGCCGGCAAAGTCAGTCCAGTCCATTTCTTCTGGGGGGCTATGGATTTAGCATGTACCCGTTTCTCCGGCCGACCGGCCCCCAAACACCCTGGCGGCGCGCCAAACTGTGGTGATTGGGTGATGGTAGAGGGCTATTCACACGAGTTGAGCAGCTGCGGCTTTTGGCCCGGGGGTGGCGCTGAGGGTGCTTTCTACAGCTACGCTTACCCGCAGCCGGACGGCTTCACCGACTATCCGATAGCACCGGAAGCCGCGCACTTCAGTGCGGAGCACGGAGAATTCATCCTGCCGTACGAGGCGGTACGCACCGCCAATGACCCGGACGCCGACGTCTTGCAGCGCTAACTTCCGGAGCTCGCCGCCAACTCCGTCCCGACACCGCAGCCACCGGCGCCGTCCCGGCGAGGTTTAGACCGGTGATTGGCGTGACAATGGTGGGGCGCATACCACCGACCCGACCGGGTGTCTGGGCGGTGGAGATGGCCGGGCCGGATACCTATCCAGTACGCCATCCAGCTCGTGGTGGTGCGATCGATGAACAACACGTGCCCGTCGAGTCCCGACACGATCTTGCGCATCGCAGCGAGGCTCGCTTCTTCCCATTCCGCTGGCGGACTGGACAATTCGTTAACGGTCGTCGGCGCTAGCGGGCACACGGTGAGCAGTTGGTGTCCGGGCGGGGCCAGCGACGGGTCGAAGCGCGGCCGGTTCAGTAGCGGCAGCCAACACGCGGGACTAATTGCAGTACCTGACCACTGACGCAAGAGTGCAGGGGCTGCTCCTAACCTGCGCTCAATGGCGAACCACTGGTACCGGATGTCTGACATATGGAGGTGATCGAACAATGTCGCGACGTCGGCAAAGCAAGACCAAGTATCAAGACCAAGTATCAGGTCGCAGCCAACGCATCGCTCGCCGTTGGTACGGCCTGGGCGACGTGTCGGACAGAACTCGCGCCGATCGTATTTCGACCAATTCCACCAGCTGCCGGGATGGTGCTGTGGGTCACCGACTGCGGCCAGATTCCTATTTCAGTCGTCGCCGGGTGCGGGATTTCACAAGGGTGCTACCAGTTTTACGCAAAATATCCCAAGCATCCGAATTGACCCGGCCGGACATAAGAATTGGCCCGCGCCGCCCGAAACTTGGCGCCGCAAGCTTTCATTTTGTGCGCTGGATTGCCGCCCGGTCGATGGCGCGCGTAGGTTTTCATGGCCTTGGGTCGGAAGTCGCCAATCAGCGGATCGCATCGATCCGGGAGAAATTGAATCGCGGCGAGACGGTCTATCTCACGGGCCTTGCGGCACCGGGGACCCACAACACCGGCGTCGCGCTCGTTGAGGTGACGCAGTCGAACGGTCCGCGCATCATCGTCAATAATGAAGAAGAACGCTTTTCGGGAAACAAGCACACCACCGAATATCCGCGCCAATCGCTCGACGCGATGGTCGCGACGCTGCGCAGCATGGGGCGCGACGTCGGCGACATCGCCGCTTTTGTCACCACCTGGGATTATCCGACGTTTTTCGCCACGCTGACGCGTACGGTCGTCGAAGAAGCGCCGGCCAGCCTCAGATTGCTCGGTGTTTCCAATTTCGCCGGCATACACAAGCGCCGTTTGGTCCAGATTTGGCGCACACCGAGAATTCTCGCCAGGCAACTGGGATTAGAGAAACCGGTGCCGCTGATCTGCATGCCGCACCATGACAATCACGCGTGGTTTTCGTTCGCGGCCTCGCCCTTCGCCGACGATCAGGAGCCGGTCGCGATCGCGGTGCTCGACGGCACCGGCGACCGCGGATCGGTCTCGCTGTACGTCGCCGAGCATGGCGCGATGCGTCAACTGTATTGCAATGCAAGCGTGTCCGACTCACTCGGCGCCTTCTACGGCGTGATCTCCGCGACCCAGGGCGGCTGGACCATCCTCTCCAGCGAGGGACGCTACATGGGCGCCGCGGCCTGGGGAGATATGGATCGCGCGAGCAATCCGTACTATCGGGGACTGAAAGAGGTCCTGCATTTCGGCGACGGTGGCGAGATCAAGCTCAACCGCGCGATGGCCAACTGGTATTGCCAAGTCCTTGACAATCCTTACAAGGCCCCGCTGATCGAGATCCTCGGCGAGCCGTTGACGGCCGACCAGCTCTGGAACCCCGACGCGATGTTGCGCGTCGAGGACATCGATCATCGGCCCGACACCAAGGACCGCCTCGATAAGGCGGCGGCGACGCAACTGGTGTTCGAGGACGCTTTGATCCATGTCGTCGATCATTTGCTGCGGACGACCGGCGCCAGCCGGGTGGTGCTGACCGGCGGCGTGGCGCTCAACGCCGTCGGCAACATGCGGCTGCTCGAACATTTCGACGAGGCGTGGTTCGCGACAGCGCAGCAGCGCAAAGCCCGCTTGCATCTGTGGGTGCCGCCGACTCCCGGCGACCCCGGCGTCACCATCGGCGCCGCCTGGCTGTTCGCCCGTATCGCCGGTGCGCCGCGCGGCGCAGCGATGACGCATGCGTTTTACTGCGGCACCGCGCCGTCACGTGATGACATCGCGGCGGCGCTCGCGGCTGACGATATTGCCTCGCGCCGGGTCGGCGACATCTCGACACCCCAGGGTCGCGATGCCGTCGCCGATCTGATGGCGTTCATGGTGGCGCAGAACGCCGTCATCGCGGTGTATCAGGGGCCGGCCGAGACTGGACCACGCGCGCTGGGGCATCGCTCGATTTTCGCCAACCCCTGCGACCCCGAGACGCGTGAGCGGCTCAACGAACGCGTCAAATACCGCGAGGCGATCCGCCCGCTGGCGCCGATGGCGACACTGGAAGCGGCGCATGAATATTTCGAGCTGCATCCGGGCGCATCCGACGCCGATTACAACGCCTACAACTACATGGTTTTCACGGCGCACGCGAAGCCGCTCGCCCGCGACAAGATTCCGGCGGTGATTCACGCCGACGGCACCGGCCGGATCCAGATTGTGCGCCATGAAGACGATCCCCTCACCTACGCCTACCTGAAGGCGCTCGGCCGTCGCATCGGCGTGGAAATGTCGGTCAATACTTCCTTCAATGTCGCCGGCCCGATCGCGCAGACCCCGGTTCAGGCGATCGACACGCTGCGCCGCGCCAAGGGTCTCGACGTGGTGCTGCTGGTGGCAAACGATGGCGTCGTGCACGCGGCATGGCACCACGGCGAGCGCGACAGCGGCCGGTTTACCGGGTGGCTGTCGGCGTGGACAAACAGCGCGAACGCGTTTGAATGTCCGCCGTCGATCGCGAACTACTGAAGAGCATCGAGCGCACGGCGACACCAACCTTGCGGTGATGTCCGGGCGGCAACGCGTTGGCCCCATCGTCATCGCTGCGCCACGGATCATGTCAGTCCTGTTCATGGCGATGGCCACGGCTCAGGTGCTGTGGTGCTGCGGGTCTCCTTTTCCGCAGTTGCGCCGCGGCGTTCCGCGCATGACGATCAGCGCGTCGTAATCGGATGTGGTTCTCATGAGCGGCTGCTCGCGATCAGGTGCACTCCGTTCTTGGGCCGCCGCGTCATCGACGCCTCTAGCTCAACGGGAGAATCGGACGCAAGCTCAAAGGTGAAGCGCTGACACATGATTGCTGCAATCAGGATCATCGCCATTAACGCGAAGCTCTGCCCGATGCAGATGCGTCGACCGCCGCCGAACGGCAGATATGCCGAGCGAGGACGGTCCTTGGTGGTCTGCAAGAACCTGTGAGGATCGAAGGTTTCCGGGTCCGGCCACCAGCGCGGGTCGTGGTGAATGTGGTGGATCGGGATGATGACCGTGGTGCCGCGCCGAATGCGGTGCCCGCCGATGACGTCGTCCTCGATGGCCCGTCGCGCGATGACCCACACCCCGGAGAAGTAGCGCTGCGATTCCTGCAGGCACGCGGTCGTCCACGGCAGTCTGCCCAGGTCGTGGGCGCCCGGGCGGCGGGAGCCCAGCACATCATCGATTTCGGCGAGCATCAGGTCGCGGGCCTCGGTATGCAGGGCCATCAGATACCAGAACCAGGACATCGCATTCGCAGTCGTTTCGTGACCAGCGATCATGAACGTTAGGATGTCGTCGCGGATCCGCCGCCGTGGCCACGTGCCGCGGTCGGCGTGCAGCAACACGTTGAGCAGGTCAGCGGAGTCGATCGGGTGCGCCAGTCGCTCATCAATCACCGCGTTGACCGCGCGCTCGAGCGTCAGGGTGATGACCTGCATGTCACGCAACGGCGGCGGTAGGCGCAGGCCCGAGAAGGCTAGCCGGTGCACTGTGTCGTACACCAGACGCGGCATGAGGCCCCACAGTCCGAGTCGTTGCAGCCGCTCCGCCTTCCGATGCCCGCGGGTCGCCAGGTCGTCCATGATCTGGACCAACGGCCCGAAGTCGTGGCTGAACAGGGAATTGGCGACCAACCGCAGGGATGCCTCGACCATCGCCTCGTGCATGTCGAATTGGACGCCCGTTGGCAGCGCGTCGGCGACGCCGGTGATCGGGTCGATCATCAGGTCAACGATGCCGTTGAGGTGGCGCCGGGCGAAGGTAGGGTTCAGCAGCGCGCGATGGGCGGCCCAGAAGTCCCCCTCGTCGGTGAACAAATTGATGCTAGCCGCGGCTCGAATGGGCTCATACTCGTTCGACTTGATGTATTTGAGTCGGGCCGCGTGCAGCACGTGATCCACGTAGTCAGGATGGCTGATGGATACGAACCGTCTGCCAGCGCAACGAAATCGGGCGATATCGCTGCCTCGCGTCCGGCCCAGGAAACCGTCGCCGGCGTGGAATCCGACGGTGAGGGCCTCGCGGGTCATCGTCCAGGTACTCAGCCGTGTGGCCGGTGCCGCCCGGGGGCGCGAATCCGTGCGGCCGACCCGATCGATGTATGTTGCGCTGTCCATCAAGGTGCCTCCATCGATGTCATGGCGGAATATGGCCGCCACGTCGGGCGGCCGGGCTCCGTGATGGAAATCGTCGCTTGCGTTGACTGCGACGAGCTCGGTAGCGCGCTACTGCAATTTCGCACGGTTTCGGTTGGGGCACTGAGTCCCACACGTTCCCCTTCCACGCTCGGGACAGACCCAGAAGCTGCCGGCGGCAACCGCCAGGGCGGTTGGAGTGCGGCACAATAGCGGCAGTCTTGGCATTGCAGAGTGGTGAACAATTGAGCGAACGGGAGGGCACTATGGGGATTTCGGCAGGGACTTGCTCGGCTGTACGCTCGCGGGCACTGACCGCTACGAACAGCCATTGCTCAGGTCGCTGACGCTGCCGGAACTACCCTCAGTTGAGGTGCAGTCGTCACTGTCGGTGAGGGCCGGATGATCCGGCGGAGGCGTCGCAGGGTGCCGGGTTGTTTGTGGCGGCGAGTGGCCCAGGTCGAGGGGATGGTGCGGCCCAGATCGGCCGTGGACAGAACCACACTGGCTGAAGAACGACGGCATGTTTACGGCGATACCGGGATAGGTGTTCCGGTGCCAAGTGCCGCCCCACCCTCGCCGGCTTCGATCAGCACGTCCTAATCGGGTGCGGTCCTCCGGTGCGACAGCGCGCGATCAGGTGCACTCCGTTCTTGGGCCTCCGCATCATCGTCGCCTCGAGTTCGACGGGGTGCTCGGACGCTAGCGCGAAAGGTAGGTCAAAGGTGAAGCGCTGACTCATGATTGCCGCAATCAGAACCATCTCCATTAACGCGAAGCTCTGCCCGATGCAGCTGCGTCGACCACCGCCGAACGGCAGATATGCCGAGCGGGGACGGTCCTTGGCTCCCTGCAAGAACCTGCTGGGATCGAAGGTTTCCGGGTCCGGCCACCAGCGCGGGTCGTGGTGAATGTGGTGGATCGGGATGACAACGGTGGTGCCACGCCGAATGCGATGCCCGCCGATGACGTCGTCCTCGATGGCCCGCCGCGCGATGAGCCACACCGCAGAAAAGTAGCGCTGCGATTCCTGCAGGCACGCGGTCGTCCACGGCAGTCTGCCCAGGTCGCCGGCGCCCGGGCGGCGGGTGCCCAGCACATCGTCGACCTCTGCGAGCATCCGCTCGCGGGCCTCGGTATGCAGGGCCATCAGATACCAGAACCAGGACATGGCATTCGCAGTCGTTTCGTGACCGGCGATCATGAACGTCAGGACGTCGTCGCAGATCCGCCGGCGCGGCCACGTTCCGCCGTCGGCGCGCAGCAACACGTTGAGCAGGTCAGCGGAGTCGGTCGGGTGCTCCAATCGCTGATCGATCAGCGTGTTGGCGGCGCGGTAGAGGGTCAGCACGACGTCCTGCAGGTCGCCCAACGGTGGCGGCAGGCGTAGCCCAGAGAAGATTAACCAGCGCAGCACGGCGTAGACCGGACGCGGCATGAGGCCCCACAGCCCAAGTCGCTGCTGCCGCTCCGCATGCTGATACCCCCGGGCCGCCAGGTCATGCATGGCATGGACCAACGGCCCGAAGTCGTGGCTGAACAGGGAATTGGCGACCAACCGCAGGGTTGCCTCGACCATCGCCTCGTGCATGTCGAACTGGGCGCCCGTTGGCAGCGCGTCGGCGACGTCGCTGATCGGGTCGATCATCAGGTCGACGATGTCGTTGAGGTGGCGCCGGGCGAAGGTAGGGTTCAGCACCCCGCGGTGGGCGGCCCAGGAATCGCCCTCCTCGGTGAACAGATTAGTGATCGCGCCGGCTCGGAGGGACTCATATTCATTTGACTTGACGTATTTGAGCCGGGCCTCGTGCAGCACGTGATGCACATAGTCAGGGTGACTGATGGATACGAAACATCGTCCAGCGCAACGAAATCGGGTGATATCGCTGCCTCGCGTCCGGCCCAGGAAACCGTCGCCGGCGTGGAATCCGACGGTGAGGGCCTCGCGGGTCATCGTCCAGGTGCTCAGCCGTTTGGCCGGGGCCGCCCGAGGACGCGAATCGGTGCGGCCGACCCGATCGATGTACGTTGCGCTACCCATCGTGGTGCCTCCATCGATGTCACCGCGGAACATGGCCGCCACGCCGGGCTCCGAGTTCCGTGATGGAAATCGTCGCTTGCGTTGGCTACGGCGAGCCCAGTAGCGCCCTACTGCAATTTCACGCGGTTTCGGTGCTGGCACTACTGAGCCGCATGAGTCGCAACGCTCCCGTGCGCGCGCGGGACAGACCCAGAACATGGCGGCAGCTGCCGCGGTGAATGGTGCGCCAGTCGGTGCGCCGTTCTAGCGAAAAGCCTTGAGGAGTGACGCGCCTCACAGTAGAATGACCAGTGGTCATCGACGTGAGGAGACCGATGCCGACGGTGACGTGGGCCCGCGTCGACCCGGCTCGCCGGGCCGCGGTGATAGAAGCCGCCGAAGCTGAGTTCGGCGCGCACGGGTTCTCCCGCGGCAGCCTCAACGTCATCGCCCGGCGCGCCGGGGTGGCCAAAGGCAGTTTGTTCCAGTACTTCGCCGACAAGCGCGACCTCTATGCGTTCATCGCGGACGTCGGCAGCCAGCGGGTGCGTGCCTACATGGAGGATCGCATCCGCGAATTGGATGCCAGCAGACCATTTTTCGACTTCCTCACCGATCTGCTCGACGACTGGGTCCGGTATTTCGCCGATCACCCCCGCGAGCGTTCGCTGCATGCCGCAGCGAGCTTGGAGGTCGACACCGACGCCCGCATCAGCGTGCGATCCGTGATCCACCGCCACTACCTGGAGGTGCTGAGGCCGTTAGTGCGCGATGCGCATGCCCGGGGCGATCTGCGTCGCGATTCCGATACCGAAGTGTTGTTGTCGCTGCTGCTGCTGATCTTTCCGCATCTGGCGCTGGCCCCCTATGTGCGGGGGATGGATCCGATCCTCGGGCTCGACGAACCCACACCCGAACAGCCCGCCCTCGCGGTGCGCCGGCTCGTCGCCGTGTTGGCGGCCGCATTCTCCGCGCTGCCGCAAGCCCACCGGAATGGTCTGAAGGAGGTCAACGCATGACACGGACACGCTACGGCTCGCTCGGTGCGGGCGGGCTCAACTGGAACAGCCTGCCGCTCAAGCTTTTTACCGGCGGCAACGCAAAGTTCTGGAACCCCGCCGACATCGACTTCTCTCGCGACCGCGCCGATTGGGAAGCGTTGACCGACCGGGAGCGCGATCAAGCCACCCGACTGTGCGCCCAGTTCATCGCGGGCGAGGAAGCGGTCACCCAAGACATCCAGCCGTTCATGGCCGCAATGCGCAGCGAAGGCCGGTTGGGCGACGAGATGTACCTGACCCAGTTCGCGTTCGAGGAAGCCAAACACACCCAGGTGTTCCGCATGTGGCTTGACGCCGTCGGCATCGACGACGACCTGCACAGTTTCCTCGACGAACTCCCGGCGTATGTGCAGATGTTCAACCAGGAACTGCCCGCATCGCTGGCCACGCTCTCGAGCGATCCCTCACCGGCGGCCCAGGTGCGGGCCTCGGTGACGTACAACCACATCGTCGAGGGCATGCTGGCGCTGACCGGCTACCACGCTTGGCACAAGATCTGCGTGGAGCGTGACATCCTGCCCGGCATGCAGGCACTGATCCGGCACATCGGCGACGACGAGCGACGCCACATGGCATGGGGCACCTTCACCTGCCGGCGCCACGTCGCCGCCGACGACGCCAACTGGACAGTGTTCGAAACGCGGATGAACGAGCTCATGCCGCTGGCATTACGTCTCACCGAAGAGGGGTTTGCGATCTACGGCGACGACGTGCCCTTTGGGCTGAATCCAGCGGAGTTCGTGGCCTACGCCAGCGACAAGGGGATGCGACGGTTCGGCACCATCAGCAGCGCCCGTGGCCGGCCCGTCGAAGAAATCGACTTGGACTACTCGCCGGTGGACCTGGAGGACAGCTTCGCCGACGAGGACAGGAAGGCTCTCGCGGCGGTCTGATGGCGCGAGCAAGGCGCGGCCCGCAGGCGCTAACTACCCGACCCACACGTTTTTGGCGTTGCAGAATTCGCGGATGCCCATGCCCGCGAGTTCGCGCCCGTAGCCGGAACGCTTGACACCGCCGAACGGCAGCTCGGGATAGGACACCGTCATCCCGTTGATGAAGACCTGGCCGGCTTCGATGTCGTCGATGAAACGCTGCTGCTCGGCCTCGTCACTGGTCCAGGCGTTGGACCCCAGCCCGAAGGTAGTGGCGTTGGCGATCTCGATCGCCTCGTCGATATCCGCGGCGCGATACACCGACGCCACCGGCCCGAACACCTCCTCGGAGAAGAGCGGCATGTCGCGGCTGATGTCGGTGATCACCGTCGGCGGATAGAACCAGCCGGGCCCGTCGACCCGCTTCCCGCCGCACCGGATCACCGCACCGGCCGCGGCCGCCTCGTCGACGAGTTTTTCGACGTCAGCGCGGCCGGACTCGGTGGCCAGCGGACCGACGTCGGTGTCCGGGTCGGTCGGGTCACCCACGCGCAGCGCGGCCATCTTTTCGACGAACTTGTCCACGAACTCGTCATAGATGTCGGCGTGCGCGATGAAGCGTTTCGCGGCGATGCAGGATTGGCCGTTGTTCTGCACCCGAGCGGTGACCGCGGTGCTGACCGCCGCATCGAGATCGGCCGACGGCATCACGATGAACGGGTCGCTGCCGCCGAGCTCCAGCACCGTGGGCTTGATCTCGTCGCCGGCGATGGCGGCAACCGACTGGCCGGCCGGCTCACTGCCGGTCAGGGTGGCCGCCGCGACCCGCGGGTCGCGCAGAATGTCTTCCACCGCGCTCGAGGGGACGAGCAACGTCTGGAAACAGCCATCCGGGAACCCGCCGCGGGCGATCACGTCGGAGAGGTAGAGCGCGGTTTGCGGCACGTTGGAGGCGTGCTTGAGGATGCCGACGTTGCCGGCCATCAACGCGGGCGCTGCGAACCGCACGGCCTGCCACAGCGGAAAGTTCCACGGCATTACCGCCAGCACCACCCCAAGTGGCTGATACCGCGTGTAAGCCTGGGCCGCATCCACCGCGGCGGCGTCGGCCGGCTCGTCGGCCAAAAACCGCTCGGCATGCTCAGCGTAGAACCGAAAGCCCTTGGCGCACTTGAGTACTTCAGCCTTCGCCGACGCCAGCGTCTTACCCATCTCCAGGGTCATCATCGCTGCGACCTCATCGACCTCGGCCTCCAGCAAATCGGCGGTCGCGTTGGTCCACTCGACGCGCTGCGCGTAGCTGGTGCGCCGATAGTCGACAAAGCGGTCATGGGCGCGGGCGATCGCGGCGTCGATCTCCTCAGCGGTGGCGGGCGTGAAGGTTTTGACAGTCTCTCCGGTGGCCGGGTTGATCGTGGCGATGGACACGCTGACTTCCTCTGCTGGCTGGTCTGGCGGGATGTTCGACATCCAGCCTGCCACTATGGTGGCGACTGTGAGTACAGCCGCTGAGTTGATGGTGAAGTGCCTGGAAAACGAGGGTGTGTCGGTGGTCTTCGGGCTGCCCGGCGAGGAGAACATCCGGTTCGTCCGAGCTCTGGCCGGATCCGACATCCGCTATGTGCTCACCCGCCACGAGCAGGCGGCGGCATTCATGGCCGAGATGTACGGCCGGGTCACCGGCCGGGCGGCCGTGGTGTCCGCCACGCTGGGCCCCGGCGCGATCAACATGCAGCTCGGGGTGGCCGACGCCACCACCAACAGCACGCCGCTGGTCGCGATTTCGGCCCAAGTCGGCCAAGACCGCCAGTACAAAGAGTCGCACCAGTACGTCGACCTGGTGTCGATGTACCGGCCGATCACCCGCTGGGCCGACGCCGTTCCCACTGCGCGCGCAATACCGGAGATGTTTCGCAAGGCGTTCAAAGTGGCCCAAACCGAGCGCCCGGCCGCGGTCTACCTGGCGGTGCCCGAGCACATCGATGTCGACGAGACCGACTACGACTTGGCGCCGCTGCCGCGCAACGTGGTGCGCGCCGACGCGCCGGCCGTCGGTCAAGTCGAGCGGGCGGTCGAGATCCTGCGCAGCGCGCAGCGGCCGGTGGTGCTGGCCGGCCACGGCGCTGCCCGCAACGACGCGACGGCCGCGCTGGTCCGGTTCTCCGAGGAGCTGGCCATCCCGGTCGCCAACACCTTCCACGGCAAGGGCGTGATGCCCGACGACCACCCCAACAGCATCGGAACGATGGGCTTCATGGCCCATGACTACGTCAACTTCGGCTTCGACAACGCCGACGTCGTCATCGCGGTCGGCTACGAGCTGCAGGAGTTCGATCCCACCAAGATCAACCCCACGGCCGACAAGAGAATCATCCATGTGCATCGCTTCCCCGCCGAGGTCGACGTGCACTATTCGGTCGACGTCGGCATCATCGGGGACATCAGCGACTCGGTGAACGCACTGACCGACGCATTGGCCGGGCAGCGCTTCGACACCGACGCCACGACGCCGGGATGCCACCTGTTGACGGAGGAATTCGCTCGCGGACAACAGGATTCGAGGTATCCAATGGCACCGCAGCGGGTGGTCGCCGACACCCGCGCCGCGCTGGGCCGCAGCGACATCGTGCTGGTCGACACCGGCGCCACCAAGATGTGGATGGCCCGCCTGTATCCGACTTACCAGCGCAATACCTGTCTGATTTCGAATGGCTTGTCCACCATGTCTTTTGCCTTGCCCGGAGCTCTCGGAGTCAAGCTGGCGCGGCCGGAGTCCAAAGTATTGGCCGTCGTCGGCGACGGCGCCTTCCTGATGAACTCTCAGGAAATCGAGACCGCCGTGCGGGAGCGGATACCGCTGGTTGTGCTGATCTGGGACGACGGCGGCTACGGGCTCATCGAATGGAAGATGGACCTCGAACTCGGCGACCACTACTACGTCAAGTTCGGCAACCCCGATGTGGTCAGCTACGCGGAAAGCTTCGGTGCAAAGGGCTATCGCGTCAACAGTGCCGACGAGTTGTTGCCGACGCTGAAAACCGCGCTCGACAGCGACGGTGTGTCGCTGATTTCTTGTCCCGTCGACTACTCGGAGAACCTGCGGTTGACCGACCGGCTCGGCCAACTGGACACCACGCTGTGACGGAGCGACTTAGCTTCGCCCGTAATGCACGTGGCCGGGCGTAGGCTCCGGCCAAGCCAGCCTCAATACGCCGACAGGGGAAAGACCAGATGCGCTTCAACCCGCCACCCAACTGGCCGCCGGTTCCGCCAGGCTGGGCGCCGGACAGCAACTGGGTTCCGGATCCGTCGTTGCCGCCACCACCGTCCGGCTGGCCGTTGTGGGTCGACGATGCGGCGCCGCAGTATCCGTCGCAGTTCGCTGTTGACTATCCAGCCCAATTCCCGCCCATGTACCCGCCGCAATGGCCGCCCCCGCCGGCGGCCAGGCCCAAAGCGCGCATTGCGCTCTGGGCGTCGGTGGCCGCGGTCGCTGTGGTGGCCATCGCGGTTGTTGTTGCGGTAGTGGTTTTTGGCCCGGGCGGCGGAGCAACCTCCGCCGGTGGTGAGAAACCGTCCAAGAAGTCCGATATCACGCAACTGACCCAAGGTCTTCTGGTCGGGAAATCGGCGTTCCCCGATCCCGGGGGTCCGACTACCTGGCGCAGCGGCCTCAGCGACACCGGGCCGAAGCGGCACGGCCCGTCGGATCTGACGATCAACCCCCGGGAATGTGCGAACTTGTATGGCAACCCGCAATCAGCCACCCAAGCCGCGGCCGCGACGCTCGCCGGTGCGGGGCCCAACGGTATGCGCATGGTGGAAGTGCACCTGGCCATCACTCCGGACAGGCTGAGTTTGAAGGATTTTCTGCAGAAATGCCGGACGTTTACGGCCTCGTTCGAGGCACCGGGGCACACCATCACTCTGGAGACCCAGGTCGACCCTCTTGACGCGTCGGGCGTGCCGCCCTGGGCGGTCGGCGTGGTGATGAAAAGCTCCACCGCGTCTACCGCCCGCATCCCCGGCACCATGACGATGGCGGCCGCCACAATCACGGGCTATTACCGTGGCGTATTCGTCGTCGCTGCCTACAACGCGCTCAATCCCCGGTCGACGGGCGGCGCCTCGATCGACCCCGACGCGGCGAGCAATGTGGTGAAGCTGTTCAACGCTCAGGTCGAGAAGCTGGAAGCCGCACCGTAACCGAACGGTCACGCCGCGTCGACCGCCCTGAGGGCAGCAAAGCTTTCGCCGCGGTTGGCCCACAAATGCCGGATGTCCTCCAGTTGCCTGCCTTTGGTCTCGGGAGCAAACCGGTAGACGAAGACGAAGCTCAATTGCGCCAGGACGCCGAAGATAGCGAACGTGGCTGCGCCGCCGAGCGAAGTCAACAGTGTGAGGAAGACGGCGACGACTATCGCGTTGGCTCCAAGGTTCGCGGTGTGCATCGCCGCCGATCCAATCGACCGCAGTCGCGACGGCAAACTCTCACCGGCGTACACACATGCCAACGGGCCAAAGCCGACATTGAAGCCCAGCGTGAAAAGCAGCACGCCGAAAAACCCGACTACCGCAAGCGCGCCGCTAGAGCCGTCGCCCAGTGCGAAAAAGCCGATCAGCAGGAGGTTGGCAGCGATCATCATGGCGATTCCAGATAACAGAAGCGGCCGTCGGCCGACCCGGTCGACGAGCACCATCGAAACGAATACCGCAGCCAAGGCGAAGATTTGGACGAGCGCGGGCAAACCCAGCAGGGCGAAATTGCCGCGCATGCCCATCGCCTCGAAGAGGCGCGGGCTGTACGAGACGATCGCGTTGATGCCAGTGATCTGAACCAGAAATCCGAGAGTGATGACGAAGACGGTCGCCCGTAAATACGGTGCTCGCGCCATCTCAATGAGCGCGCCGCTACCTGCTTTCTCTTCGCCGAGTGCGCGGCTGATTCTGGCGAGGCCAGCGGCGAGGTCTGCATAAGGCTCCGCCTGTTGCAGGGCGCGCCGCGCGTCGGCGATGCGGCCCTTGACCATGTACCACCGAGGGGTGTCGTTCACGTGCCGCAACAGCACCAACACCGACACGGCCGGAACGGCAGCCAACCCGAGCGCCCACCGCCAGCTTTGCGTACCAGCCAGCAGATAGGCGGCGAGATAGCCGACGACCATGCCGGTTACGTTGGCAGCCTGATATGCGACCAACAAGGAACCCCGCACGCCGGCCGGCGTTGACTCAGCCACAAACACCGGAACCACCACATACGACGCTCCGATGGACAAGCCTGCTAACAGTCGCGCCGCGACGAGGACCGAAAACGAACTCGATACCGCACCGAGCACCGCAAAGCCGGCGTAGGTCGCGACCACTAGCATCAGCGACTTTCGCCGTCCGATCGCGTTGGCGAGGGCACCGGCACCGATTGCTCCGGCCATGTCACCAATCGCCAGCGCTGTCGTCACCAATTCCTGGTGGCCTGCGGTCAAATTGAACTCATCGGTGATGAACAGCAACGCTCCGCCCACGCTGGAGACGTCATAGCCGGAAATCAGGCCGATACTCACCGCGGTGAGGCCTACCAGCAGGCTTGGCCGGACGGG